>JANWID010000350.1 GCA_025450095.1 Bacteroidia bacterium
AAAGAAATTAACCCCGGCAATTCTGGCTCCATCCCCCAGTATTTTACAGAGTTTAACAACACACTTTTTTTTATTGCAGAGGATGGATCTGTCGGTCGCGAGCTTTGGAAAACAGATGGTGATGCTGCCGGGACGGTGATGGTAAAAGATATCAAGTCAGGAGCAAATTCAGGGTTCGAACAAAATTGCTGCGGCGATTTTGGTTTATATAGTGTGTGGGTAAAAAATGGTTCGTTCTTCTTTGTCGCTTGCGATTATAGTGGCACCGACGATAATGTAGAATTATGGAAAACGGATGGCACCACCGCAGGTACGGTTCGTGTCAAAGACATTTATCCTGGTAACAGTCCATCATATCCTTCTTATTTTGTACCGTTCAATAATGATTTATTCTTTATCGCTGATAATGGAACAAATGGTAGGGAGCTTTGGAAAACAGACGGCGATGCTGCCGGAACGGTGCTGGTAAAAGATATTAAGTCCGGAGCTAATTCAGGGTTCGAACAAAATTGTTGCGGCGATTTTGGTTTGTATAGCGTATGGGAAAAGAATGGCTCTTTCTTTTTTGTCGCATGCGATTACAGCGGCAGTGATGATAATGTAGAATTATGGAAAACGGATGGCACTAACGGTGGTACGGTTCGCGTGAAAGATATTTATCCCGGCAACAGTCCATCGTACCCTTCTTATTTTATTCCGTTCAATAACGATCTTTATTTTATAGCTGATGATGGTACGAATGGCAGGGAAATTTGGAAAACAGACGGTGATGCTGCAGGAACAGTTTTGGTAAAAGATATCAAGCCGGGAGCTAATTCAGGTTTCGAACAAAATTGTTGTGGCGATTTCGGATTGTATAAAGTGTGGGAGAAAAACGGTTCTTTCTTTTTTGTCGCTTGCAGCTATAGCGGTACCGGTGGCGATGATGTGGAATTATGGAAGAGTGATGGCACATCCGGAGGAACCGTTCGTGTAAAAGATATCAATGCCGGGAATGCTCCATCGTATCCGCAGGAGTTTGTGCCTTTCAACAATGAGCTTTACTTCTCCGCCGAAACACCAACGCTGGGCCGTGAGCTTTATAAAACTGACGGCACTACCGCAGGCACAGTGCTGGTTAAAGATATTTATCCCGGAACCAATGATGGCCTGGAATATTACTTAACCAACATCATCTGGACTGGTAACATATTTTATTTTACAGCCACATCACTGGGTACCGGCGATTTTGAACTCTGGAAAACCGATGGTACTACTGCCGGCACCGTTAAGGTACTTGATATTTATCCGGGTGCCACTGGTTCCTACCCCACTTCATTTGTATTGTTACAAAACGATAACCTGATTTTCCTGGCCAGAGATGCCACACACGAAGAAGAATTATGGACGCTGTATCTCCCCGGTGTAACATCAGTAGAAGAAACGACAGCCCCCGGATTGTTTTCGGTGTATCCCAATCCCAATAACGGCGAAGGAATAAACGTAACAATCCCCACAAAAGAAAAATCAACTATTGTATTGACGGACCTTTCCGGCAGACAGATCATATCGCAATCTATTCCCGCAGGAAATGAACAAACAACTACACGAATTTCATCTCCGGAATTGAAGGCGGGATTTTATTTGATTTATCTGATGGATGACAAAAATAAATGGGTGAGGAAGATTGAAGTTTTAGAGTAAGGCGCGCGTTTTTTTCTCTGTGATCCTCTGTGCCTCCGTGCCTCTGTGTTAAATATACCCACCACCGAACCCTATCAGGTCGCTGCGGAAAAATAAACACAGAGATAAAGAGGACCACGGAGACCTATCTTCTATCTCTTATCTTCGCGAACCTGTAAACTAAAAAATCATTATCAAATGAAAAAAGCTGTACTGTTTTCTCTTGGATTCTGTTTTTACGTTTGGCAATTACACTCACAGATTCCTACCCTTGTCAAGGATATCAACCCCGGGAACATTTCTTCGAACCCCGAATTCATCGGATACCAGTTGAATGGTGGTTATGTTTTTACTGCTGAAACAGCAGCCAATGGCAGAGAACTTTGGTTCACTGATGCATCCACCGGAGGAACGTTTATGATAAAGGATATTAATCCTGGTTCGGATGATTCCAACCCGGGCAACTTGTATTTAATGAGCGGGCTCATTTATTTCGGGGCCGACAATGGCACTAACGGTCGGGAGCTATGGAAAACCGATGGCACCACAGGCGGCACACAGATGGTAAAGGACATTGCTCCCGGCAGTTTGTCGGGATTTTCACAGTATTGTTGCGGCTCCATTGCCTTCAACGTACTGTGGGAACATAACGGCATTTTTTATTTCCGGGCCAACCAGGACGGCACCGTTACTGACGATGTTGAAATATGGAAATCGGATGGTACTACTGCGGGTACAGAATTGCTTAAAGATATCTATCCAGGAATTAATGGGTCGCAGGTATCCGGTTTCGTGTCATTCAACAATGAAGGTTATTTTACTGCCGAAAATGGTATTACCGGCCGTGAATTATGGAAGACCGATGGTACCACCGCAGGTACACAATTAGTGAAAGACATAAAGCCGGGAACAGAATCGGGATTCTTACAAAATTGTTGTGGTTATTTCTCACTGGAAAAAGTGTGGGAAAAAAATGGCTCCTTCTTTTTCCTTGCATGTGATTTCAGTAATTCAACTTTCGACAATAAGGAATTGTGGAAAACAGATGGTACAACAGCTGGCACGGTGCAAGTAGCCGATATTAAACCGGGGAATGATGGTTCTTTGCCCGCTTATTTTTTCCCTTTCAACAATAATCTTTTATTCACAGCTGACAATGGCACAAATGGTCGCGAATTGTGGATCACAGACGGCACCGGGGGTGGTACCCAATTGGTGAAAGACATCAAGGCCGGATCAGAATCGGGATTCTTACGCAATTGTTGTGGCAATTTCCAATTGAATATCGTCTGGGAGAAAAACGGGTATGTGTTTTTCAATGCTTGCAGCTTCAGCAATTCAACTGATGATGATTATGAGTTATGGAAATCGGACGGCACTAACGCTGGAACCGTATGTGTAAAAGATATTAAACCGGGTAATGATGAATCAAACCCTTCCTATTTTACTGCATTCAACAATGATCTTTATTTTATTGCTGACGATGGCACCCATGGCATGGAGTTGTGGAAGACGGATGGTGACGCGGCAGGCACGCAGTTGGTGAAAGATATTAAACCGGGAGCAGCATCGGGCTTTTTAGAAAATTGTTGCGGGTACTTTCAGTTTTACAAAATCTGGGAACATAATGGCTCTTTCTTTTTCGTTGCATGCAGCTTTAGTAACTCATCCGACGATGATACAGAACTCTGGAAAAGTGATGGTACCAATGCCGGTACCGAACGCGTTGCGGATATCAACCCAGGCAATGATGCATCTTACCCGTCAAATTTTATTCCTTTCAACAACGAACTTTATTTCTCCGCGAAGGCCCCATCTTCCGGACGGGAGCTTTATAAAACAGATGGAACTACAACAGGAACTATTCTTATTAAAGATATTTATCCCGGGGTGAATAATGGAATTGATTATAATTCTTACATGATCATCTGGGCTGGTAATACATTTTATTTTGTCGCCGTACAATTGGGCATTTCCGATTATGAATTATGGAAAACGGACGGCACAACATCGGGGACAGAGAAGGTGCTTGATATTTTCACCGGCGCTTCCGGTTCACACCCTAACTCCTTTCTGCTTTTGCAAAATGATAACCTGATCTTCGTGGCAACGGATGCCACTAACGGGAAGGAGTTGTGGAAAATGTATCTGCCTGGTGTTACCGCTGTAGAAGAATTTATTCCTCCCGGATTGTTTTCCGTATATCCCAATCCCAATAACGGCGAAGGGATAAACGTAACAATCCCCACCAAAGAAAAATCAACTTTAGTGCTCACAGATTTATCCGGAAGGCAAATCCTATCGCAAACCATCCCGGAAGGAAATGAACAAACCACCACACGACTTACAACTCCAGAATTGAAAGCGGGATTTTATTTGCTTTATTTATCGGATGAGAAAAATCGGTGGGTGAGGAAGATTGAAATTTTAGAGTAAGTTGTGCGTTTTTTTCTCTGTGTTCCTCTGTGCCTCCGTGCCTCTGTGTTAATTAGACTCTCCACCTACCCCGAGCAAGTCGCCGCGGAAAAATAAACACAGAGACACAGAGTCACAGAGGGCCACGGAGAACTATCTTCTATCTCTTTTCTTCGCGAATTAATAGTTCAGATTCGATTACCCATACAAATGCATTAATAAAAATTATCTAATGAAGCCTCCGTGCAACTCCGTGTCTCAGTGCCTCTGTGTTAACTAGACCCTCCACCGAACCCTACCAGGTTGCCGCGGAAAAATAAACACGGATGACCACGGAGAAATGCTTCTATCTTTTATCTACTTCTAACTGAATTTTTAATTTTTAATTCCTAATTTTTAATTTACAAATCAATCCCAATCCCCAGCTGCACCGAATTAATATATCCATTCGCATAAAAAGTATTCGACATCCACGCCAGTTCATATTCCAGGTTCAGAAAAACAGTTTTACTCACATACAACATTCCTCCAACACCAAGCCCGCCATAAAAACCAAAATCATTGTCCGATTCATCAATCAGTCCACCCACTTTAATCCGCGTAAACTGCATCCCAACTTCTGCTCTTGCAAAGGCCATTGCTTTTTCACTTCCAATTAAATATTTCGGCGCATAACAAAGTGGTATCGTACGAACACTGATGTCCGCATCATATTGCTTGATAGTAGTACTGGAAAGCATATAGCTGAAACTCACACCATGAATAAGCTTTTTGCTCTGCAGCGGCCCTGCCTCATAAGTCCCGGTAATCCGCCAACCGGTAGCGTCTGTATGATAGTCCTCATCAAAGTAGCCCGAGTAATCAATCGCATTAGCAAGCACCACGCCCCCACTCAGGTTGATGGTTTCCTGGGAGTAGGCGGTTATTGAAAGGAGCGACAGGGAAATTGTAAATGTTAATTTTCGCATAACCGTGAATATTCAATTTAAACCTGAAAATTAGTAATTTATTAGAGAAATTAACAATATCTTTAATTACAAGGTAAGTCAACCCTGATCCATCTTAACTATCTCAATGTTTATAAAAACAATTACATTAATAACATCGACACTGATGATGTTTAGTGTATGTTCAGCACAAAACCTGATCAGCAATCCGGGTTTTGAAGACACATCAAGCTGTCCCACCCAAGTTTCACAAATTACAAATGCAATCGGGTGGAGTCGCTGGAGTATCACCCCTGACCTGATGCATGTTTGCAGTACATCACCCGGGTCGGGCCCTGACGAGGTTGGTGTCCCTGCTAATTTTTTTGGGTACCAGTATCCGCGATCCGGAAATGCTTATGCCGGTATACACACCTTTGCTTCTAATGGTTTTAATACCCGGGAAGCGCTTGGCACACAACTGATCCAACCATTGACGATCGGACAAAAGTATTTCATTAAATTTTTTGTCAGCCGGGCACACAGTTTAAATAATGGTGGTATCAATGGGCTTGTTGCCGGATCAGATAAGCTGGGCGCGAGATTTACTACTTTTCCATATTCCTATACCAACCCGATTCCGATTGACAACTTTGCTCATTTTTATACGGATTCAATCATTGGCGATACCACCAACTGGGTTTTAATTTCAGGCAGTTTCATCGCCGATTCCGCTTACACGTACGTTGGCTTTGGAAATTTCTTCGACGACAACAACACCTCAACTATAGTTTACAGCAACAACAATCCATTTTTCGCATATTATTACATTGACGATATCAGTGTTTCAACAGATTCATTATATATCACCGGAATTCCACCTATTGATCCGGATTACGGTGTAAGGATCTATCCGAACCCCTTCTACGAAAATTTAAATATATCAATCCCGGATCCGGGAATATCTGAAATCCTTTTATATGAAATTCGGGGAAGAATGGTGTTGCAAAATAAATTTACCGGTTCAATTACACTCGCCACCGGACATTTATCCAGCGGAGTTTACCTGTATGAAATCAGAAACAAAAACGGACCCGATAGCTATCGGGTGATTAGAAAAGGAATGGTTGTAAAAGAATAAAAGCAATATAGATATCAAGTCAACAGTCGGCAGTTGGCAGTTGGCAGTTGGCAATCACCACTCCTTCTGTCAGGCTGATGGTTTTCTGGGAGTGAGCTGTGAAATTTAGTTTTTTGCTTCCTTCATTGTTGTTTTGTTAACGAAGTTATACTTCGCTTACGCTTCGTTCAACGAAGCTAACCTTCGCCAAGGCTACGGTTGACAAAGTTTAACTTCGCGAAAAGCTTCGTTATGGTTCATTTTATGAAAATAATTGAAAAAAATTGTATTTTTGGATATGACAAAAACGGAGATAAAAAGTGAGATTCAAAAAGTGCTTGATAACGTTCCTGATAACGTACTTCAAGACATTTTAGGGTTATTAAAAGATCTACAAGATCACCCTAATAGACTTTTGGAAATAACGAATTCACTTAGAAAGATATTGAACGAGGACAAGGAATTACTCGAAAGACTGGCTAAATGATCGACATTAAAACTGTTGAAAGAATTCATGACATTCTTATAGACAGATTTGGTGGGGTCAAGGGTATTCGGGACGAAGGAACTTTGGAATCAGCATTGGCTAGACCGTATGCTACTTTTGATCAAAAGGAATTATATCCGGATGTTATAGACAAAGCAGCAGCACTTTTTGAAAGTATGATAATTAATCACCCTTTTGTGGATGGTACAAGCGTATTTCATATGTTATGATGAGATTAATGTTACTAGAAGGGAAATTGGACATCAACGCATCCCAGGAAGAAAAATATAAATTTGTGCTCTCCGCAAGCACTGGCGAATTTCGATTTGCAGAAATCAAAAATTGGATCACTGATAATTCGAGCATAAAAAACGAGCCATAACATCCTATTTACATAAGATGGGCTGCAGATGTTTTTCATGGCAGCTAGTGTGGTTAAAGAAACTTTTGCACTTTTAGTGAGCAGTTGTGGTGATTGCCCACCTGCGTAAATAGGCGGAAAGATTAACAAAGCTAACCTTCGCTAAGGCTACGGTTAACAAAGCTAACCTTCGCTAAGGCTACGGTTAATAAAGCTAACCTTCGGCAAGGCTACGGTTGACAAAATTAACCTTCGCTAAATCTTCGGTTAACAAAGTACATTTCAAGCAATCCGCGATTTTTAGCTTCGATCTGTCCCCGGTACTCGCAATCAAATTTTTCTTTGATAATTTGAAATGTAGTTCCACTGGCATTAACCTTTCCTGCTTCTCCTGATGATTCCATCCGGCTGGCTATATTCACGGTATCTCCCCATATGTCGTACGCAAATTTTTTTGTTCCTACAATTCCCGATACAACAGATCCGGTATGTATCCCGATTCGTAACTCAAATGTTTCACGCCCTTTGGCAAGCTGCTCTGTGCGATAGTTTTTCATAAAATCCCGGATTTCAATTGCGGCATAAGTAATATCGAAAGCATGCGTTGTGTTTGCAGTGGGAAGTCCTGCAGCGCACATGTAACTGTCGCCAATAGTCTTAATTTTTTCAATCGGGTATTTCGAAATGATGGAATCAAACGCACAAAAGCAATGGTTGATTTCGTTTACCAGTTCTTCAGGTGTTTTCGTTTTGCTCAGTCCTGCAAAATTCACAAAATCAGTAAACATCACAGTAACGGAATCGTAATTCCTGACTTTTGCACTACCGGTTTGTTTTAATTCTTCAGCAGTTTCTGATGGCAGAATATTCAACAACAGGGCGTCACTCCGTTTTCGTTCCCGGTTAATGCGGTTACGCTGACGATAAATTATCAGGGAAAAAAGCATGAAACCTACGATGCCTCCTATTGTCATGTTGCTGATAAGCTTCTGTCGCCTGATTTCCTTTTCCTGCGAATCCGATTTTACATTCAGAAGCTCAATCTCCTGCTCTTTTTTATCAACAACTATTTGCGTTTGCAATGCGGCAATACGTCGTGCCGATTGCATATTGAAAACACTGTCCTTGGTAGCTGAATACAGTTTGTGATATTTTAGCGCTTCCTTAATGCGATTCAATCCGGAGTATGCTTCATGCAAATGCAGGTAAATCTCCGAGAGCTCTTTTTGCATTCCCAGCTCTTTTGCTTCCAATTCAGCTTTACCGAGGTATTCTAAGGCTTGATTAAACTGCTTTCGGGTCACATATATTTCCCCAATCCCTTTCATGCAATATACTTTCGCGTACTGGTCATTTATTTTTATGGCGCCCTCCAATGCCGACTGCCGGAGCGACATGGCTGAATCGAGTAAAAATTCAGGCAACCGTTCATCGGTTATGTTGTTTGTAAAGGGGAAAATAACTTTTGCTTCCTCAGGCGGTAATGAAGCAGCTACAAAGAAAATATTACTAATATTATACATCGAATAAATGGTGCCTTGTTCATCGTTAAGCTGCATACGTAAACGCAGGCTCTGTTCATGAAATTTTAATGATTCCAGGTAATCCTTCTTGTAAAAAATAACCATACCGAGATTATTGTTCGACATGGCGATACCTGCGGAATCATTAAGCAGCTTTCGTAATAAAAGACTTTTCCCATGATATAAAATTGAATTCTCATAGTCCGTCAGGTTCTCATACACCACCCCGATATCATTAAACAGAATTGACATTCGTGATGAGTCGCGGATGGATTCGCTGATTTTCAAATCACGTAAAAAGTAATTGAGCGCTTCCGCATAACGGCTATGCACAAAACAAACTATTCCGGCATCATAAAGAGATCGGGAAGCAAGTTTTGGAAAATTATGTTGAATGGCTTTTGCTGCGGCGGAATCAAAAAGCAAAAGCGATTCTTCATACCGGTTCATCTGATCATAAATGGTCGCTTTAACCGATAGCCCGTTTATCAAACCCGGAATGAAGTTAATTTTTTCAGAAAGGGTGATGGATGAATCAATCCACTTGCCTGCAGCTAACGAATCCGATTCGGTAATGCTTAACGCCAGCTCACGCATCAGGCGGATCTTTATGGTATCAACTGACTCCTTTTCAATTAATGTTTTCAGACTGTCGGGTTGTGAACTGGCATGAACACTTACGGACAACAGATTCAGTGCAAACAATAAAAACAATATTGTGGAAATGAACTG
Source organism: Bacteroidia bacterium (assembly GCA_025450095.1). The sequence goes on from JANWID010000350.1 coordinate 9,227, forward strand.
TTGTATATTGTATTTTTTCATGCAACGAATCAAAGGAAATAGAATCTTATGTAAAGAAAGTAAATTCTTTTTATAAGTTAAATTACTAGGCACCAGTCTACTATAGCTCCTGATCCACATCGGATTTTCTCTTGACTAGTTTACTCATAATCGGTATATTTGATTTGTGTTCAGATTCAGTTGAAACACCAATAAATTATTACCAATAAATACATCTGTAATCCTATCCCTTGCGCGAAGTTCATAAATCTGTAATCCTTTGCCCATAATAAATCTGTAATCCTATCCCTTGCGCGAAGTCCATAAATCTGTAATCCCCTGCCCCACCATAAATCTGTAATCCCTTGCCCATAATAAATCTGTAATCCTATCCCTTGCGCGAAGTCCATAAATCTGTAATCCCCTGCCCCACCATAAATCTGTAATCCCTTGCCCAT
>JANWID010000351.1 GCA_025450095.1 Bacteroidia bacterium
AAAGCAGTAATATCCGTCATAAGATAATCCTGAGTAGGTGTAATGCTGGCAGGACATATAACCTGATTTTGTGCCGTGGCAGATGGTTGATTGCTCCAGGTTACAGAATTTTCACTCCAGGATCAGGTAACACGTTGCAACACACTTTCATTGGAGTTTGTAAGTGAAGTATCACTGGCATTAAAATTATTTAACGGAGCAAAATAAAGATTCAATTGTGCGGATTGAATAACAGCGTTGGCAGGAAGTGCTGAAAAGTCAAATTTGAAAAAATTACGCCAGGTTACGGCAGTTCCCCCAATCGTCCAGGATCCTGAAAAATATTCAACTTCATTGGGGTTATTCTGTGCTGGTGCAAAATCATCAATAGTAGCATCTTCCCCTCCCGCATTAAGTTTAATTGAAATCGTGGTTTGTCCGTACGTGTTCCAACTGAACAAAAGCATGGTAATAATACCCAGTAATTTTTTCATGGTTCCCGGTTTAGCTGATCAAATATAACAAATCATATCTAAGTTATTACAGCGGACAGCTTGTAATGGTTAGGACAGCACGAAAAGGTGGAATATTGGGTCGTCAAACAAAAAATCTGAATTCAGTTAGCCGGGGATTTTAATCATCTGTAACCACCTGTTTTGGGATTCAATTTGATTAGCAATCGCGATAACATGATACAACCATTCAGGATAAAAAAATGAAAAAGATCGGTTTTATATTAAATCCTGAAAAACGAAGGGATAGCACTCATACTATCCTTACACTCATCAATTGATTAAAAAAAAACAAGGGTGAAAGACGGGGCTCGAACCCGCGACCTCCAGATCCACAATCTGGCGCTCTAACCAGCTGAGCTACAATCACCATTTTGACCTGATTACCACGTTGATAACAGGTCCCCCTAAATCAAGGGGAGTGCAAAATTAGGTAAATCATGGTAATGAACAACCTCAGTCATCTATTTTTGTTTTACTGAAGATGATAGGCGTAACTTTGTGCCGCCCGGTAATTTATGTCCGAAAAAACAGTTCTTAATGTAGAAGGAATGACCTGCTCCAATTGTGCGCAGGGCATATCCCGGTTCCTTGAAAAAAAGGGATTGAAGTCTGTCATCGTTGATTTTCCGACAGGAGAAGTTGCTTTTGAAAAATTTGCCCCGGGATCCATGAATGATATTGTTAAAGGTATCCAGGGGCTGGGGTACCGTGTTCTTAATTCCGGTGAACCGACAGGACATAACGGTCATGCTCATAATCACAGGAGCCGGTTTACTCTCGAATTAAAGTTCATCATCAGTGCCTTGTTTACCTTGCCATTGTTATTGCATATGGTTTTCGATGCATCATTGCTACACTCCCCTCTTGTTCAATGGATACTATGTACCCCAGTTTTCCTGATAGGTTTGCAGCATTTTGGTAAAAGCGCATGGTCATCTCTAAAAACAGGAATTCCGAACATGGATGTACTGATTACACTGGGTGCAGCTTCGGCTTATTTTTACAGTGTAGCCGGAATTTTACTGAATGGTGATCACAACATTGCGAACTACCTGTTTTTTGAAACTTCAGCGACTATTATTACCCTGGTGCTTTTAGGTAATATTATTGAAAAAAATTCCGTCAGGAAAACAACTTCTGCACTCAAAGACCTGGCTGCATTACAACCCCCTGTCGCAAATAAAATCACTATTGGAAATAACCTGGAAGAAATATTCACAACAGTTCCTGTTTCCGAATTACAAAAACACGATCCGGTACTTGTTAACACCGGAGGCGTTATTCCTGTTGATGGAAAAATTTATTGGGGAGCAGGTGTTATTGATGAATCATCCATGACGGGTGAAAGTATTCCAACAGATAAATTAACCGGCGATGATGTTATAGCCGGCACTATTGTAGTTTCCGGAACAATTAAAATAACAACTGGAAAAGCTGGCAGCCAAACTGTACTTTCAAATATAATTGAACTGGTAAAACAGGCACAACATGCAAAGCCGCCCATACAAAAGTTAGGAGATAAGATCAGCGCCTGGTTCGTACCTGCAGTTATCCTGATTGCAATCGTAACATTCCTGCTAAGCTTTTTTGTATTTCATCTTTCAGCTCCAACATCAATGATGCACGCTATTGCAGTGCTTGTAATTTCCTGTCCCTGCGCTATGGGTCTAGCCACTCCTACTGCTGTGGCCGTAGGTCTCGGAAAAGCTGCCCGCCAGGGAATAATTGTGAAGGGAGGTGATACACTTGAGTTATTCGAAAATATCCGTATCGCGGTATTTGATAAGACCGGAACGCTGACAATTGGAAAGTTCAGGATTTCAACTTTTAAAACCTATGATTTTAGTGAACAGGAAGCTACGGATATTATATATAGTCTCGAACATTTTTCCGATCACTCACTGGCAAATTCATTGGTTACGGAATTGAAATCAAAAGCAACAAAGAGGATCGGATTTGAAAATGTTTCAGAACTAAAAGGATCAGGAATTAAAGCGGAAGATTCAGAAGGCAACAAATACTTACTGGGTTCTTACAATAGTCACAGGGACCTGACAACTGATAATACACATACTGTTTACCTGTCAAAAAATAACAAGCTGATTGCGACTGTTGATTTGCGTGACGATATCAAACCCGGTGCTGAGGAAATGATTAGATCACTGAAGGCAAATAGAATTGAAACAGTATTACTCAGTGGCGATACAGAAAAACGTTGCAGGGAAGTTGCGACAAAGTTGGGAATCCCGACTGTATTCAGTGGTCAGCTGCCTCACGATAAAACCAGGATAATCTATGAGCTTAAACAAAAAGGAAATTTACTGATGGTAGGTGACGGCATTAATGATGCACCGTCGCTTTCGGCAGCTGACCTGGGAATGTCATTCGGACACGCTACTAAAATAGCAGTCAACTCAGCACGGGTAATTCTCTTAAACAGTAACGATATGAAAGCTGTGATCACTGCCCTGCGAACCGGCAAACTCACTCTTCAAACAATCAGACAGAATCTGTTTTGGGCTTTTTTATATAATGTGATTGCTATACCGGTCGCGGCTATGGGATTTTTAAGTCCGATGGTTGCAGCACTGTCAATGGCTTTTTCTGATGTGGTGGTGATCGGCAATTCACTTCGTCTTAAATTCAGGAAATGAACCAGGAATTTCCGAACCCTCCACGTAAAAAAATCCTGTTCATTGCACGTTGGTATCCTGACCGCCACGATAGTATGCTTGGATTATTTATTCAAAAGCATGCGCAGGCTGTACAACTGGAATTCGATGTTTCGGTGCTTTATGTAACGGCCGATCCATTCCTTGAACCGGGGAAATCTTTCAGTGAGGAGCAGGAATTTCATGGCATCCGGGAATACCGGATTTATTTCGGCAAGCACCGGGCTACTATTGCAAACGTAATTTCTTATATTAAATATTATTTGAAAGGATTGTCCCATATGCTGTCATATGGAAAGCCTGATATATGTCATGTACATGTATTATCCCGAACGGCATTCCCTGCTCTATGGCTAAAGATTACCCGAGGCATTCCTTACGTGATAACCGAACACTGGTCACGGTATCTGCCAATAAATATCAGCCAGGGAGCTTACAGCGGGTGGTTTCGAAAATTATTTACCCGTCTTGCCGTATATAATGCTTTTGCGGTAACAACCGTCACGGAAAACCTGGCCATGGCTATGAAAAGTCTTGGACTGAAAAATAAGTATCATATCATACCTAACGTTGCCGACATATACGATTTTCACCCGTTGCACGAGAAACAAAATCACCACACCCGAAAGCTTGTGCATGTTTCGTGTTTCGATGAACCTGCAAAAAATATCCAGGGAATGATCCGTGTGGTGAAAGAAATTGCCGGAATGAGAAAAGATTTCAGTCTGGAAATAATCGGGGACGGCCGCGATTTTGAACAAGTCAGGAAATATGCAGTGGAATCAGGTGAACTGGATTCTACAATATTTATGACCGGACTGTTGACTGGTGAGGTATTAAGCAGTAAAATGCGGCATGCGGATGCATTTGTGATGTTCAGCAATTATGAAAATCTTCCGTGTACCATAATTGAATCACTTTGTTCCGGGGTTCCCGTAGTTTCCACCGATGTAGGTGGTATCCGGGAATATGTTTCAGATGAATTCGGAATTCTGGTTCCTCCCGGCGATGAGGCTGCACTTAAATCTGCTTTATTGAAAATTCTCGATGGAAAACTAAAATTCAATACCGGAAAAATGAGGGATTACAGTGAACAAAACTTCTCAATGGAAAGTATCAGCAGGCGATTCAAAGAAGTTTATAAGGAATCCGGAAAAATCTGATCGCTGACATATGCATGTGATATATTCAATTTTATCCAATTTTAAATGCCCCTAATTTTAATATATTATCTTGAATTTCAATCATATACGAATATAAATCTCCGGAAAAAATAATAGTCTCTTTTTCTCCCCACATTTTGATGTTAATTATTTACTTTTGCTATGATCTTTCAGTTGAATTTCCTCAGCTAAAATCTTTAAAAAATTTAACTTATTTATAACCTAAATTAAACCAACATGAAAAAATTATTACTCAGTGGATTGGCATTAACTTTTTGCCTGGCAGCTGTGGCACAGCGTCCAACCAGCAGCTATCTTCAGAGCAGGTTGAGCCCAGCGATTACCAGCAAAACAGCTCGCGTTCTAAAGCCATCAGATGTTTACATGGCTCCGGTGAATAATCCTAACCAATATGTAAGTACGAGCAACCGTTCATCCTCGATGGCTCCGGTTCAAATCGGAACTACTACTTATGATCTCCAGGCAAACTATGGTACACCCGGACAACGTATCTACTTGTGGAGTGATAACTCTATCAGTGCGATCTGGACATATGGTAATACATTCGTAGCACCTCCGGCTTCACCTCCTGAAAGAGGAACCGGATACAATTATTTCGATGGAAGTACCAGTACCTGGGGTGCACAACCAACTGCAAGGCTTGAAACTTACAAAACAGGTTTCTCCTCCTTGGCATGTTCTGATGCTCTTGGTGAAATGGTAATTAACCATGGCGACAACTCATCTTTGGGTTCCTCCTGCTCTACCAGCACAAACAAAATTTCCAGGCTCACAAAAGGAACAGGTACCTGGTCACAGAATCCACTTTCCTGCGGTTCTGTAATCTGGTGGCCACGTATTGCAATTGGTGGTGCAATCGGCACTTCTATTTTTGCAATTGGAAATGACAATGCCGGCGGACCAGTTAATTATTCACGTTCTATCAATGGTGGAGCTACCTGGGTCGATGAAAACATCACATTGCCAAACTTTACCACTGATGTATATGAAGGACCAGTTGATGCATATCAGGTTGTTACCCGTGGTGACGTAATTGCAATTGTTATTGGTGGATGGCTTGAGGACCTTATCCTCTGGAAATCTACTGACGGTGGTAACACCTGGGTTGAAACTAAAATCAACGAGTTCCCACTTTCTCCTTATGCTTATAACACTTCAGGTGCTATCACTGACATAAACACTGACGGTATTGCAGATACTGTTCTGACTACCGATAGTGGTATTGCTCTTGCCATTGATAACAACAATATGGTACACGTAGCTGTTGGAATGACCCAGGTACTTGATAGCGATACAACTAACGGATCGGTACTTTATTCTTATTTCCCCGGCACCGATGGATTGTGCTATTGGAATGAGTCTATGGCTCCCAATACAATATTGAATAATGTAATCGCACAGATTGAAGATATTGATGGTAGTGGTGCAATTGAAATTCCGGCGGGACTGGCATTGTATCAGTGTTCACTTACAGGAATGCCAACTATGGGATTTGATGCATCGAACAATCTTCACCTGATGTATTCATCTATTGTTGAAAATACTACTAACGGAAATACCCAGGATCCTTTACTTGAAGAAGCTTTCCGCAATATTTATTACATGAATTCAACTGATGGCGGTACAAACTTCTCTACACCGGTACGTATGGCTGGAGACGAATTTCTTGAGCAGGTATGGCCAAGCATGGCTGCCCGTGTGGATAACTCTATTCACGTTGTTTTCCACCAGGATGGTGAACCAGGTAATACTTATCAGCCTTCAGCAGATTCAAATGGAAATGATGTACCAGATGCGTCAGCCGTTAATAATGTTATGTATAATGGTTATGCTAACCCTGTTGGTGTACCTGAAATTAATGCTGCAATTTTGAATACTCAGATTTACCCTAACCCGGTAAAAAATGTGATGAATGTTGACTTCACTTTGGAACAACCACAGGTAATGAACATTCAATTGGTGAACGTAATGGGACAGGTAGTTTATACTTCCGAACTCCAGGCTCATGCAGGAATCAATAACTTCAAACTAAATGTGAAAGAATTCGCAGCTGGTGTTTATTCATTGAATACTCAGTTCGGAGATCAGACCTTCTCAGAAAAAGTTGTTATTCAGTAACAAATTGAAATTTTAATTTAAAAAAACCCTGTCCTACGACAGGGTTTTTTTGTTTTATGACATTAATTTAACAAAAAGCTACATTATATTGTAGTCCAATGCTTGTTTCTGTCGATAAATTTTTAAATTTGGTGTTCGCAAAAACTAAAACCGTTATCATATGAAAAAACTATTACTCACAGCCTTTGCCTTTAGTATGGCGATCTGTGTGAACGCCCAAAACAGGCCTGCTCCTCTATCTACGGTCCTTGATAGGCTTCACAGACTGGGACCCCAGGTGCCGGTACCATACCAGGCTTCAATTTCCGGTAATGAAATGCCCGTTAATATAATTAACGGAACAGTTATCAACCAAAGTGCACCCCAACACCGGACATCCATGGTGCAAACTTCTTTAGGTACTTCCACTTATGATCTTCAGACTAATGGTTCCGTACAAAACCGGATCTATAATGTTGGCGGAACAAAAGCTGCTACCTGGACTTTCAGCACCGATGTTGCAGGAACTTATCCTGATAGAGGAACAGCTTATGTATACAATGATGGTACTGCATGGAGTCCTGCCCCAACAGCTCGTATTGAAACAGACCGCAGAGGCTGGCCTAATATTACACGTCTTGCCAATGGCAATGATGTAGTAGTTACACATCAGAGTGTTACAACTGCAACTTCTACTAACACTTCTGTAGCAGGTTCAAATACCTGGACACAGGCTGCCTGCCCGAATTTCCCGGGAGGAGAACCTACACTATGGGTAAGAACTGCAGCTGGCGGACCTGATGGAAATTCTATTCACATGATCGATGTATCATACCCAACCGGCAACGGCGGTATCGTAGTAAATGGTCTTGATGGATGTCTGAATTACAGCCGTTCGCTTGATGGCGGATCTACATGGGATATTGTTCGTTCAATACCTCCGGGTGTGAGCGATCTTGAGTATGATGGGTTCCGCGCTGATGGATATGCTATCGATGCAAAAGATAATACCATTGCATTTGTTTCAGGAGATATATCTGATGATTGGGCTTTGTGGAAATCGACAGACAATGGTACCACATGGACCCGTACTGTAATTTTGGATTTCCCTTTTACAAAGTATGACGATGCAACTCAAATTACCGATGTTGATGGTGATGGTGTTGCTGATACAGTGCTTACTACTGATGGTTCATATGCAATCATGATTGACAATAACGGTATGATCCATGCCTTCGCTGGTGCTATGCTGATTCTTGATGATGATCCTGCTGCATTACTCGGACTTTTCCTGTCTACCGATGGATTGTTTTACTGGAATGAAAGTATGGGAACTAATCCTCCTGTAGTTGTTGCGCAGGCTCCTGATCTTGATGGAACCGGACAGGCTGAAAACTTTGCGGCTGGTTTTGCCGGACGTTATGGTAATGATGGTATCTGCTCCATGCCAAGTTGTGGTGTGGATGCCGCTGGTAACCTTTATCTCTCCTACTGCCCTCTGCTCGAAGGAACTGATTCCGGTACACCAAATAATTTCAGCTATCGCAACGTTTATTTGCAGGCTTCCTCAGATGGCGGCGTTACCTGGAACACTCCTGTTAACGTGTCAAACGATCCATTCTTCGAATCTGTTTTCTGCTCTATGGCGAAGAATGTTGATAATGGATGTGTGAGCCTGCTCTGGCAACAGGATGACGCTCCGGGATACTCCGTACCACCCAATGGCCAACATCCGATCAATGTAAATGATTTCATTTATGATTGTGTTGATATAACAACATTGTTAGGTGTTCAGGAAACACTTACTCCGGAAGTCGCAGTTTCTGTTTATCCTAATCCTGCTCACAGCACTGTAATGTTGAATTACACAGTTGAAAAAGCAGTAGATCTCAAGATTGAAATTCGTAATGTTATGGGTCAGATCATCGATACATTTATCGAGCAGACCCAGCCTTCCGGTGTACATACTGTGAAAGTTGATGTTGAAAATTACAGCAACGGCGTTTATACTGTAAACACTATAATGGGTAATGATGTATTCTCCACAAAGTTTGTGAAGAACTAATTGAAATTCCCTAAAAGAAAAAAGCCTGTCGTAATCCGACAGGCTTTTTTCTTTTACATCAATTCGAATAAGTTTTTTACACCAGGTGATCGTTCCACTAAAAAGCCTTCGCCATATTCCACACCGATCATCCGACCAAATTCAATGGCCCGGGAATGGAGTCCCTCCAGGAATTGTTTTGAAGATATCATCGTATCGGGTTCCGTAGATGTCGGATTATAGAACTGAGATGAAAAAGCATTTATTGCTTGTTCCCGTTGTTCCATAAATGAAGAAATATCCACGATCACATCCGGTTTCACACTTCGGTCCTGGATATAATGATATACCGCTTTAGGCCTCCATGCTTCCTGGATTGTATTATCCAGTGTGGTTGTAACTTTGGTAAGTCCAGATAAAAAACAAGATTCCGAAACCAAAAGAGAAGCCCTCCCATGATCCGGGTGCCGGTCATAAAATGCATTGGCAAGCACAATTTCCGGTCGGTATTTTCTCAGCATACGTATGACGGCAAGCCTGCTTTCTTCGTTCACTTCAAAAAAACCGTCGGGCAGATCCAGGTTTTCCCGAATGCTTATTCCCATTATAACGCTCGCAGCTTTAGCTTCACGTTCCCGTATCTCAGCAGTACCCCGGGTACCAAGCTCTCCACGGCTGATATCAATCACACCAGTTTTGTAGCCTGCTTTACCATGCAGAATGATGGTGCCGGCACAGGATAATTCTACATCGTCAGGGTGCGCGGCAAATGCCAGCAGATCAAGCTTCATTGAATTGTATTTACGCCGCTAATTTCCGTTAACTTTTGAAAAGAAACTAACTTCGCACAACATTTCATCGGGTAAGCCCAAAAAGATGATTGAAGAAATTTTACAACTGGTCGCAAAGGAATTCCGTCTCGAGTGGCGACAGAAAGCAGCATTGACAGGTATTCTGATTTATGTAATCAGTACTGTTTTTATATGCTATCTCTCCTTTCGCCAGATCATCGATATTCCAACCTGGAATGCCCTGTTCTGGATTATTATGGTGTTTGCCGCAGTGAATGCTGTTGCCCGCAGTTTCATGCAGGAAAGTCGTGGCGTACAGCTTTACTATTATATGTTGTTGAACCCGGTATCTGTTATCATTTCCAAAATAGTTTACAATAGTTTCCTTTTATCGGCGGTTGCGGTGGTGAATTTTATTTGTTATTCGTTATTCCTGGGAAATCAGGTCTCGGATCCTGTAATGTTCTTCATAGGGTTACTTCTGGGTAGCTTTGGTCTTGCTGCAACACTTACTCTTGTTTCGGCTGTTGCATCCCGGGCGAGCGGCACCCCATCATTGATGGCTATTTTATCGTTTCCTATTCTCATCCCGCTTTTGATGACCATTATGCGTTTTTCAAAAAATGCGATCGATGGAATTGGCTGGGCAGTAAATGCGAATTATGCAATCGTAATGGTTGCTCTGTTCGGAATGGTCGCCGGGTTGAGTTATCTATTATTTCCCTACCTTTGGCGGGATTGAAAAGGTACCTGAATCAATTTTTAACTACCTGTAAAACAGATCATTAATGAAACGACACTGGTGGAAGATCCTGGCCGGATGCCTGCTTATATATACCGTTATCGCGGGTTTTTTGGGTGAGGTACCTGCCATGGCAATTCTCCATGAAAGCATCCGAAATCTTTACTTTCATGTCACTATGTGGTTTGCTATGATGATTTTATTGATCATTAGCCTGGTGAATAGCATCCGGTATTTGGGATCCTTTCAGCTTGACGCGGATATGGTTGCCGAAGAAAGTGCCAGGATCGCTATGCTCTTCGGTATTTTAGGCTTGCTTACCGGAATGGTCTGGGCAAGATTTACCTGGGGAGCCTGGTGGGTAAACGATGTACAGCTTAACGGAGCGGCTGCAACTATGCTGGTTTATACTGCCTATTTCCTGCTTCGCAATTCCATTGAAGACGAACAAAAAAAAGCAAGAATCTCCTCAGTGTACAACATATTTGCTTTTGCCATGATGGTTGTATTTATCATCATATTACCACGGATGACTGATTCCCTGCATCCTGGCAAAGGTGGAAACCCGGGATTCAGCAGCTATGATCTGGATAACCGGTTAAGACTGGTTTTTTATCCGGCAGTTATCGGGTGGACCCTGGCTGGAGTGTGGATCATGAATCTCAGAATTCGTCTGAGAAATATCAGGAATACAATCGACTCAAATTAATATGAAGAAAAAACTTCCTTTCCTGCTGTTTGTATTTCTGGTAGTGGTACTTCCACAGGCATTCGGGCAGAATCCGGTGGAAATGGCCGATGTAATGCGATCAAATGGTAAAATCTATGTCGTTGTTACAGTGGCCGCAATTGTCATGCTCGGTATTATTATTTACCTTTTTATGCTCGACAGGAAAATAAGTAACCTTGAAAGGAAGCTGAAAGATAAAATAGTGAAATGAAAAAAATACACATCATCGGAATTGTACTCATTGCAGCCGCACTTGCAGTAATTGTAAGTACGATATCCAGTTCCAGTACCTATGCTCCTTTCTCAACTGCAATTGCAAATGAAGGGAAGACGTATCACGTGGTAGGGACATTAAACAAGAAGAAAGAATTCATCTACAATCCTGAACAAAATGCAAACCTTTTCGGCTTTTATCTCATCGACAATGAAGGAAAGGAAATGAAAGTACTTTTTAACGATAGTAAACCACAGGATTTTGAAAAATCAGAACAGATCGTTGTGATTGGAAAAGTTGCGGGAG
>JANWID010000352.1 GCA_025450095.1 Bacteroidia bacterium
AGTATCCGGATTAATATTACAAATCCTGTAAACAGGATGAATCGAATTTAGTCCTGGTGCATACAGGTAAGCAAGGTTTTGATTACTCAGTTTTTTTGAGCTTTCACAGCCTGACAGCAGTACCAGGCAACAAAAAATACCTGCACTACGGATCATAATTTATCAGTCACCTGTTCGGCATTATCCGGATCTTCTTCCTCCAGGCCATCCGTTAAAAAGGAAGCAGGTAATTTTTTGGAAGCTTTAGCCCCAAGCTCTTTCAGCTTTTGAGCAGAACGGACAAGATTTCCAGAACCGGTTGACAGCTTGTTTTTGGCATCTTCCCATACCCGTTGTGACCGGCTAATATGATCTCCTACTTTTTCAAGGTCACTGACAAATCCTACAAATTTATCATACAATGCACCTCCCTGGCGTGCAATCTCCCGGGCATTGGTATTGGTATATTCAAGCTTCCAAATGCTCGCAATGGTACGTAGAGTAGCCAATAATGTGGATGTGCTTACCATAACAATATTATCATCAAAAGCATCATTGAAAATAGTGTTATCATTTGAAATCGCAGTATTGAAAGCAGGCTCAATGGGAACAAACAATAATATAAAATCCAGTGTCTTCAGAGAACTCAGTTGCTGATATTTCTTTTCACTCAACCCTTTGATATGCCTCCTGAGCGAAGTGATATGTTCTTTTAGTGCGGCTTCCTTCTCAGGTTCGGTAGTTGCACTGCTATAACGTTCATACGCAACTAATGAAACTTTAGAATCGATAATAATCGTTCTGTCATCCGGAAGCCTGATTAAAACATCAGGTTGTTGTCTCCTTCCATCTTCAGAAGTCATACTGTTCTGCAAAAAATATTCACGATCTTTTACCAGACCGGATCGTTCCAGGATGGTTTCAAGAATTAATTCTCCCCAGTTGCCCTGTGTTTTTACCTGTCCTTTTAAAGCAGTTGTAAGATTCCGGGCTTCCTCACCAATGCTCTTATTCAGATCCTGAAGCATTCGCAGCTGTTCTTTCAGCGATTGGTTCTCCCTGATATTTTCTTTGTGCGTACTATTTACTGTATTTTCAAATTTTTCAATTTTTTCTTTTAACGGATTCAGAATATCGGTCAGTTTGTCGGTATGCTGTTGTTGAATCAAACGAGAATTGTCGAATACAATTTTACTTGCAATATTCTCAAACTGTTCCTTGATTTTTTTATGAAGATTCTCCAATTCTTCCCTGTGAAGCAACATCTTTTCTTCCAAGGCCTTGTTGGTCGAAGACAGCGATGTAATTTCGATCCGATGTTCTGTAACCTGGCTCCTGTTTAAGGCTAGTTCCTGCTTCAGGATATCAAGTTCTTTCTGTCCATCTTCAAGACGTTGATCGGATATTGTTTTACTATTCTTGAGGATATGATACTCTTCAAGTGTAAATGGAAGCGGTTTATCAAATTTCGATTTCGAAACGAACCAGCCTGCGACTCCACCGGCAATCAGCCCTGCAACTAAGATAACCAGAACTATTGTAATGCTCATAATCTTTTCTCCTATGACTTTTTCAAAATTAATGAATTCCCTGATGCATCAGAAATAATTGATGAGCCCGAAATGAATTTTCGCAGCTTTGAAACGAATTGGGTCATTAAATTCTTTTCCAAGCGCATAGCTGAATGAAAATATTCCCAGTTTAGTTTCGAAATTAATACCCGCACCGAAACCAGAAGGTGTATCACTCAGGTAACCGGATTGTATGTTTCGTTCATACCAGGAAGCATTATAAAAAATAAATAAATTGGAATTTTCTTCCAGAATATACCGGAATTCCATCTTGCCGATTACATAAAGCGATGCTGTGAGTGATTCTTCATCAAAACCGCGTAATGTTTTTAATCCGCCGAAACGATATAGTTCATTGCTGAAAGTGTTTTTTCCCTGGATTCCTCCCCCACTAACACCCAGGTTGATTACGTTGCGGGAAAATAACGGTATGTAATAATCAAAAATAATTTCACCACTATATTGCACTGTTTTCAGATCCAGGCTATCATAAATTTCAGAATTCAGATTCGCATTTTTTGAGATCTTTTTATTACCAGCCATACCTGAAATTTCAACAAAGTATCCCTTACGGGGATTAAGACGGTAATCCAATTTCAGTGTACGATATCCCAGACCATACGAAGTAATTCTAACATCAGCGAAGGGAGGCAGGACCGTGCTGTTTTCATAAGCTTCGGTAGAAAGAAGTGTGGATTTTTTGTCATTCACAAACGCCCGGAGGTAATTCCCTCCACTGAGCAGGAATTGCACACCTCCCCCAAGCACCACTTCCAGATAAGAAGTATCTTTTTTATAAATTCCTAAATTGAAATCCAATCCAAAAGGAGTTGAAAATACAAAAGGATAATTTGCCTTAATCTTTAGATCCTGAGTTTTCGGTTGGGGTTGTTTCCAGTTCAGGTCTAATAATTCTCCCCTCCCAAAACTACTTACCAGCCGCAGTCTTATGTCACCGGTAACGATTACCTTTCCTGTTTTCTGGTTGTCGGGAAGAATTCCGATAATACCGTCCACCTGGCTCGCCTTACGATCATCCAGATACAAAATCACATTCGCGGTCTCCTGAGCAAAAGAAACATTAAACGGACGAACTTCGGTCACCATTGGTAATTCCTTAAGGCGGCTTGAAATTTTCCGAACGAGACTTTCATTGTAAATGTCTCCAGGCTTCATGGAAAGGTAGTTATAAAGGTATTTTTCAGATAGCCTGGAATTCCCTTTCAACTCAATACTATCAATCGTTATTTTTTTTTCTTCCATGAGAAAAACTTCAGCAGTGACCAGGTTCTCTTCGAATGTAAAATTCCGATATTCCAGGCTTGCGAAAGGGTAGCCATGGTTTTCATAATACGTAAGAATTTTTTTGTTCAGTCGGGAAATGCTTTCCGGCCGAAGGGCTTTATTATCGTATAGCTTTTCGCGAAAACCTGCTTCGATCAACATTCCTTCGTCGAGATTACCATTTTTCAGGCGACGCCACTTGTATTGGATTCCAGGAACCATATAAGCTGTTAATGTATCCTTATTGCCTTTTACACTATCGATGGAAGCGGCCAAAAATCCTGAATCATAAAATTCTGCCAGCATCTTATTCAGGCTACGGACTGCAGTAGTTGAATCAGCTTGCTTTTCAGAAGGCAGGTATGATTTAAACTGTTTCATCTGAATAGTATCTGTATTGACGACATACAAAATACACTGTGCGGCTGTGGTCAAACTGGCCAGCAAAAAAAGCATTACCAAAATCAGACTGTATTTCGTCATAAGGTGGTTGATCAAACCCCTGCAGGATCCCAGTTGACTGGTTCCGACCCAATGTTCCGCAAGATTTCGTTAGCTCGCGAAAAATGCCTGCAACCAAAGAAGCCCTGGTAAGCAGAAAAGGGTGATGGATGTGCTGCTTTAAGGATAAAATGTTTCCTGGGATCAATCAGAACTTCTTTCGCCTGTGCATATTTTCCCCAGAGCATAAAAATCACATTTTTTTTCTCAGCAGATATCAAACGGATTACGGCATCGGTGAATTGTTCCCATCCCTGGTTCTGATGTGATCCAGCTTCTCCCATCCTAACGGTCAATGTTGCATTTAACAATAAAACACCCTGGCCAGCCCATTTCTGCAGATTTCCTGAAGCCGGCACCGGAATTCCCAGATCCTGGTGCAACTCCTTAAAGATGTTTTTCAGCGAAGGTGGCTGGTTCATATTTCCAGATACCGAAAAACACAAGCCATGTGCCTGTCCAGGACCATGATAAGGATCCTGTCCCAATATTACCACCCTGACAGCTTCAAAAGGAGTGCTGTCGAATGCATTAAAAATCAAAGATCCGGGAGGATAAATTGTTTTATTTTGAGCTTTTTCCTGAAGAAGAAAGGCTTTTAACTGTCTGAAATAATCAGCATTGAATTCATGCTGAAGTTTTATTTTCCAGCTTGCGTTTATTTTGGGAGATGTTACCTGTTCCTCTGCCTGCATCTTACTAAATTCCGAAATTTCCCTTCAAATCGTACCTCCCTGTTAATTATTGGTTTCCTGAAAACTTTTCTCTAAATTTGGCGTAATTACCGGACGAATCCTACATTGTTAGTAACTATCACGATTTATTAACATCCTGAATTTATTTGGCGTAAGTTTCGTTACTTTGCAATTATCTAATATTTAAAGCGTTAAATCCAGATAAATAACATGAAGAAATTGTCTGCTATCTTGTTGGTTGCCCTTGCTTTCGGTCTTGTCAGTTCCTGCAAACCACGGGAAAAATGCCCGGCTTATGGAAAATACCAGCCTAAAAAGCAGGTATCTTCAACGAACTCCTGATTCTGGCGTTCAAGTCATTTCCCCGATCCGCTTTCTTATGGAGGCGGATTTCGCTTTTTATACCCACCAATTTTTATATTTAAAATATTGAGCCATACGGGATTTTATTGTAGCTTTGTATTACAAAGTACTTTTAAATGAAAAATGAAAAACACCTGGACGACCTGGTTGCCATTCGCGCAATTATGGAACGGTCAACACGATTTCTATCCCTGAGTGGATTATCGGGCATTTTTGCGGGGTTCTATGCTCTTCTTGGAGCAGCCCTGGTTTACGTCAGGATGAATTCGGTTTCATCACCCTATGCCCCCGCCACCTGGCCTCTTGAACCGGGTGAAATCCTTCGTTATTACTCATTTTTTCTATTGGTTGCGGCTGGGGTACTGGTCCTTTCGGTTTTGACCGGGATCATTCTCACAATGAAAAAAGCCTCCCGTAGTGCAGAAAAATTCCTGAATCCAGCCTCACGAAGACTGGTGATCAACCTGCTTATACCCTTAGTAACCGGGGCCATCTTCTGTACCGAAATGCTCCGGCAGGGAATGACCGAATGGATCGCTCCCGCGCTTCTTATATTTTACGGACTGGCGCTGATAAATGGCAGCAAGTACACCCTTGATGATATAAGGTATCTTGGAATTTGTGAAATCCTTATTGGGCTGATAGCATTATTTCTTCCAGGGCATGGATTACTTTTCTGGTCGGCAGGATTTGGTATTCTGCATATTATATATGGAACAATGATGTACTACAAATACGACTCATGAGTGGTGGCTTCAATAAGGCTTTTGAAAGCAAAGTCAGATTGGGGATCATGTCGCTGCTCATGGTTAATTACCGGCTTGATTTCAATACGCTGAAAGAAATGCTTGATGTGACTGATGGGAACCTGGCAAGTCATGCCGCTGCTCTTGAAAAACTGGGTTTTATTGAAGTGCGTAAACAATTTAAAGGTAAAAAGCCCTCTACAACCTATTCCGTAAGTCGCCTTGGAAAAAAATCATTTCTCGAACATCTGAATGCCCTTGAGGAAATCATTAAAAATACCAATGGGTAAAACCCCGTTGTAAATCCACCTACCTTGAGAATATTTTTAAACAAAAGCAATAATCCGGAATTATTTACTTTGTATTGCAAAGTACTTTTAAATGTATTAAAATAAATTCTAAGAAAACTCATTTATCCTGATAACTGAGGTACGCAATAATGTTATGACACAAAAGAATCAACACAAAATTTTCAGCATGGTATTAATTTTCAGCATTGCAATGGGTTTCATGGAAGCTGCTGTTGTAATTTACCTGCGTGATATCTACTATCCTCATGGTTTTGGATTTCCTTTGGTTCCCATCAGCAAAATTCACAGTGGCGTTGAATTGATGCGTGAAGCTGCGACAATAATTATGTTGATTTCTATTGGTTGGCTGGCAGG
Source organism: Bacteroidia bacterium (assembly GCA_025450095.1). Next base: position 5,805 of record JANWID010000352.1, read on the forward strand.
AAACACACCTGCCCGGAGATTTGGATTTTTCCTACTGGCATTTGCAACCTGGGACCTGATATACTACCTCGCATTAAAGCTTGTCCTGGACTGGCCCTCCACCTTTATGGAATGGGATGTACTATTTCTGATCCCGATTCCATGGTTCGGACCAGTACTGGCACCATGCATTATTTCCACACTTATGATTTTTTTATCTATTGTGATGCTTCGTTCGCCGGATTCTCCTTCTTTAAAAATTTTAACAACGAGAAGCTGGTTCCTGCTTATTTCAGGTTCGCTGATCATACTTACATCTTTTGTTTCGGAATATATCCGTTACGTTGCCAACATAATTGATACAACCAGGGTTCAAGCCGAAGAAACATTGCCTTTGCAGGAACTCTCAAAATTTATCCCCGAACAATTCAACTGGCTACTCTTTGGTGCAGGCTGCCTTGTAATTATTTCAGGAATAATCAATATTCATATTTCTGTTTCCAGAACAAGCCTGCAGTCACAACTTCAGACTTCATGATCCATTGCTAAAATTTAAAATTATTTCATAACCTGAACTTTTATAAATGAATTTCAAATCTCTCTTTCTTCCGCATCGCATTCCAGATCCCGGCAAACGGTTGGTATTGCTATTATTATTAACTACAATAATTGCTTCAGGCCTGGTCATATTAAGAGTTTACCTCACTTTACACATGACCTACCTGTTCCTGTTATGGAATTTGTTCCTGGCGTGGATTCCGTTTTTTATTTCACGGTATATGAAATATTCCAATACTTCGCAACGAAAATGGTACCTGAACCTTTTATTGTTTGGAACATGGCTGCTTTTTTTTCCAAATGCACCATACATCCTAACCGATCTTGTACATCTCAAACAGCGAAGCGATATGCCTTACTGGTATGATATGATGATTCTATTATTTTTCTGCTTTAATAGTTTGTTCCTGGGTATCGCGTCTATGATACATATGAAACGTGTTATTAATAAATTTTTCCGCAACAGCATAAGTCATATAATCATTTTACTGATTCTTACAATGACAAGCCTTGGTGTTTATATTGGAAGGTTTGAAAGATATAACAGCTGGGATGTATTTACTGATCCTGTAAATCTATTTCGTGATGTTTATGGACTATTACTTAATGCGGGAGAAGATTTACGGTTCCTTTATATGTTTATTTCACTTTCAATATTGTTAATAATAAATTATTTTACTGTCATGTATTTAGTCCTCGAAATGAATCAAAAAGAGATTTCAAATGAAACGAAGGCAAACAACAATTAATGCATTTGCGGATGCATTTAACGGTCTGTGTGAATCGTTCCTTACCCAGTTAAATTTCAGGATCCACGTTTTTGCAGCAGTCATTTCCGTAGTTCTTGGAATTTGGTTACATATAAGCGTTACTGAATGGGCCATTTTGGTGTTAACAATAGCTATGGTGATAGTTAGCGAACAAATCAATACAGCGCTCGAATACCTGGTTGATTTTATTTCACCTGAATATCATATTATGGCCGGCAAAATAAAAGACATAGCTGCAGGAGCGGTATTACTGACAGCCATTGCAGCATTGGTAACCGGCATGATCATATTTCTTCCCAGGATATGGGCAATAATTCAGTAAACTTTTTTATCCGGATTTTTCTTCCAGGTTTCAAAAATAGCTTGTGCTTCAGAAAGGGGAATTAACTCCATGGGAATACGGCGTTCTCCGGATGGTAAAATCATTTCATGATATATGAAAGCATCGTCAAATCCTGCATCTGCAGCATCCATTTTAGTGCTTGCAAAATAAACCCGGTCCGGGCGTGACCAGTAAATTGCACCAAGACACATAGGACAAGGTTCGCAACTCGCATACAGTATGCAGCCATCCAGCTGAAACGAATTCAATTTTTTACAGGCATTTCGTATAGCCACAACTTCCGCATGGGCTGTGGGATCGTTTGTTGAAGCAACACGATTACTACCTTCTCCTACAATGATACCATCTTTAACAATGACGCATCCAAAAGGTCCGTTAAGTCCTGTTGCAGCACCTTCACGGGATAATGCAATAGCCCTGAGGAGGAAATCGTGATGCGTCATCCGAATGAAAACTACCCGTTATAATTAAAGACTACGTCTTGTCGGATATCCGGATGCAGACTCAAAGCAACCGGACAGGTTAAAGCAGCATGCTCAATAATTCTTCGTTGGTTCTCCGGGTAATTCGTTCCCGGAAAATCCATTTTCACTTCTATGGCTGCCACGCGACGAGGATTTTCCGCCATAATTTTATTAATACTCAAACGGGTACCATCGATGGAAAAGCCATGATTACGGGCAGCTATTCCTACGAGTGTAAGCATGCAACTCCCCAGGGAAGCAGCCAATAGATCGGTTGGCGAAAACGCTTCACCTTTTCCATGATTATCGACGGGAGCATCTGTATAAATCACAGTGCCTGATTTAACATGTTCGGCTTCCGTCCGGAGTTCTTTGGTATAGATTGTCTTAACTGTTGGCATGCGTCAAATTTACAATAAAATGATCCTTTTTGCATTCTATAATTTTGTACCTTTGATAGTTCATCATGAAGTGTTATTTTCTTACGGCAGTTTTTTGTGCAATAGCACTTTTTGCTACTGCGCAGACTAACCCTTTTGAATATGAGGAGGAAAAGCCTCCCCTGATGAAAAATGAATTCACTTTTGGGCTAAATATTCATTCCGCAGGCTGGGGAATAAATGCCAGGCGAAGTAAAAATTTAACAGTCGATAAAAAGCGGTTACTGGAGTTGGAAATTGTGAATATGAAACATCCAAAGGAAGTTCGCTCTGTTAATCCCTATTACGATAATGCAAAATCTTTCTTTTACGGAAAGCTTAATACAATGACAGTGATTCGGACTGCGATTGGTCGTCAGAAGGTTCTTTTTAGTAAAGCAGAAAAAGGAGGTGTGGAAGTCAGGCTCCATTATTCTGCTGGTTTTTCACTAGCTCTGGCTAAACCTGTTTACCTGAATATCCTCTATGATACAGTTAACGAGAACGAAAAAATCGTAGTGGTGGAAAAGTATAACCCGGACCAACATGACCCCGATGAAATTTATGGACGTGCTTCCTTCATTGAAGGTATGAATGAAATAAAACCATACCCTGGTGCCTATGGGAAATTGGGACTGGCATTTGAATACGGGAGCTATTCCACTGATATAAAATGCCTGGAAGCAGGAGTGACATTTGATGGATATGGCAAAAAAGTTCCTATAATGGCTAACACAGATAACAACCAATTTTTTATCAACTTATACCTCAACCTCCTATTCGGAAGAAAGTGGTAATTTTGACCCTTGTTTTCAATTTATGCCCGAAAATACACCTGAAGTAAACGAGACCAGGGTTCGAAAACCGGATTGGTTGCGTGTAAAATTGCCGGTTGGGGAGGAATACCGGAAAGTCCGAAGTCTTGTCAGCGATAATAAGCTTCACACCATCTGCGAAAGCGGAAATTGCCCGAATATGGGAGAATGCTGGGGTGCAGGTACTGCAACATTTATGATTTTAGGGAATGTTTGTACCCGTTCATGTGGATTTTGTGCCGTAGCGACAGGTCGCCCTTCCTCGGTTGATCTGGAGGAACCATTGCGTGTGGCAAATTCAGTGAAGCTGATGAAAATAAAACACTGTGTAATAACTTCTGTTGACAGAGATGATCTGAAGGATGGAGGAGCACAGATTTGGGTTGAAACAATTCGTGCCATAAGGATGTTGTCGCCGGGAACAACAATGGAAACACTGATTCCCGATTTCCAGGGCAAAATGGATAACCTTCAGATGGTGATAGACGAAAAGCCGGAAGTAATTTCCCATAATCTTGAAACCGTGCGTCGGCTTACCAGGGAAGTCAGGGTTCAGGCAAAATATGACAGGAGCCTTGAAGTGTTGAAAAAAATTTCGAGCCAGGGCGTGAAAACAAAATCCGGAATAATGTTAGGATTGGGTGAAACACGAGATGAAATCCTGGAATCACTTGAAGATTTACGAAACGCAGGAGTTTCTATTGTAACCCTTGGTCAATACCTTCAGCCTACAAAAAAGCATTTGCCGGTTGATGAATTTATCCATCCCGATGTATTTGCTGAATTGAAAGAAACCGGAATGAAAATGGGCTTCAGGTATATTGAAAGTGGTCCGTTAGTTCGTTCTTCATATCATGCTGAACGCCATATTTTCTAAAAGAAACAGGAATAGTTCATTTCCGAATTACTAGTTTTTATGGAAAACAAAATCAGGGTTGCAATTAATGGCTTTGGCCGGATCGGAAGAATTACATTCCGTAAACTGGCTGAGAGAAAAAACATCGAGGTGGTGGGGATCAATGATCTCACCGATAGTGCTACGCTTGCGCACTTGTTGAAATACGATTCCATTCACCGCAT
>JANWID010000353.1 GCA_025450095.1 Bacteroidia bacterium
GAAATTCGAAATAAAAACGAGGTAATTAAAAAAGTTAAAGTTGTAAAAAAGTGAGAGAGTAAAACTGCTGATAACACACAGTAATCGCCATGGTCAGCCGATGCTTTAGTTTTTATATCAATAGGGTGATCGGTCCTTGCAACAACTTCGGGAAAGTTGTGCGTCAGCCCTAATTAGTGGTGAAAAAATTGCCAATGAGTAAAACTAAACCAATAGAAATAATCTCAATTATTATTAATGAACAACAGTAAATGTTTTGATTACCCTTTTTTCATTATTGTGCCAGACTGCTGAATACGACCCGGGCGGGAGATTTTTGATATTGACCTGAAATGAATTTTTCCCTTTTACAAAAGACTGCCGGGTGATGCGTTTCGCCATTTTTCCGGTTGCATCAAACATATCCAATATTCCAAATGTGTTATTCACTGCTATCGCTTCAACAGTAATTATGTCGTTGCCGGGATTGGGATAAATATTCATTGAATGTTGACTCGTTGTAGTAGAAACTACAGGGTCATTGATTCCATTAGGACTAAAATTATATCTGTAAATAGTAGAGCCTACGGTAAGCACTGTTAGTGAGTCTACAACTATAAATCTGTCGCCATTATCTACGGGAGAAATTATCATGTTCCATGTTAATGCTCCATCCCATGTTACCCAGGTGCCATAATGACCCTGATCGAAGACCCAGCCGAGTGTATCATTGAACATACCAATTCCTCCCAAATCGCGGGTAATACCAGTAGTATCCACTGGTATGGTAGTCCAATTATTACCGTAGTCAACAGTTCGGGCAATGATTAAAACAGAATCTTGCGATTCAATGGAAGCGATTCCCAATCCACCTGGTCTGAAAAACATTTTCCAGCACATTCCTAAATAGGATGAATTGGTTATGTAAACTCGGGTCCAGGTCAGTCCGCCATCATTCGATTTTAAAATTGACGCTCTATATTGATTTAATGAATCTGCTGTTCCGGAAATAATTATTGTATCCGTGCTGAACATGTAACAATCAACCAACCCTTCCATTAAATTCGATAGATCTATTTTCATCCAGGTGAGACCCAAATCATCTGATCTGTAAAACCAGGGAGGTCCTAAATAAGTTCCTACAGCCACCAGGCGGTTTCCAAAATGTGCCATTCCGCAAATCCCATCAGCTGAATCAATTTGCATATTCTGGAGTAATGACCAGTTGTAACCGCCGTCTGTTGTTTTATACAAATTTCCTAAAAGCGGGGTTGTAGTTGAAAGCAATCCGGCAAATCCAACACTATCATTGATAAACTCAATACTGCGAACATAGTTTTGCATGCTATCAAGCAGCGCTATTTGATTCCACGTGTTCCCTTTATCCGATGTTTTATGAATACGGGAATTAAATCCGACAAATCCAACAGAATCATTCACAAATGTTATGTCATCAATTCGAAAGCTACCCATAGGTGCATTCGGTATGGCATTCCAGGTTCCCTGTGAATTACCGATAATTGAAAAAGAAAGGTACAATGCTACAATTAGAACAGTGATCTTCATATGGATTCGGTATCGTTTATCAAATATATAAATTAATAGTATAAATAGAATTGATAACTTTGGTTCATGAACTGAATATATTGGAAATTTGTGGAAGACTGCGTCATGCCGTGAATTAAAATCTTTTAGCTAATCAAAAATTTAATATAGTAAAATCTATAATTATGACATTGAACAAAATGGTACTTTTTAGCAGCTTTTTAGCAATTTTTACTTCCTGCAATGGGCAAGAAAAAACAAATACAACTAAAGACCCAATTATTTACAAACCAGGTCCAGTAGTAAAAAGGAACTTTAAGGCAGTTGCTGTGGCACCCGATTTTGATACCACTTTAGTCAGTCAATATATCCGAAGCATTTTTCAGGATTCGAAAGGAAATTTATGGTTTGGTACTTTAGGCGAAGGCGTTGTGAGGTATGATGTAAAAACGTTGACCTACTTTTCTAATCCCGATGGTTTTATTAACAACACTGTTTATGCTATTAATGAAGATAGAAATGGTAATCTTTGGTTTGGGACTGACCAGGGTGTTTATAAATATAACCCTTACTTCGACACTTCGACAAGCTCAGTGCATCGCTCCACTCAGCACAAGTCGACAGAGCTCAGGGCAAGTGGAAAAGCCTTTAGAAATTACAATCAAAAAGATGGCCTGAGCCATATAGATATAAGTCGAAAAGGCATCCTTGTTGACAAATCGGGCACTATTTGGGTAGGCACACATGGAGGAGTTTTCCGATATGACCCATCTGCCGATAGCAGTGGTGGGCAAAGTTTTTCATTATTTCAGCAGCTGCCTCCTATAAATGTTGCAGGCATCATGGAAGACAAAAGTGGAATCATTTGGTTTGCTTCTTCTGATAATGGTGTCTTTCGCTATGACCCTTCGGCTACGTTCAGGGCAGGTGGAAAAACTATTACCAATATTACAGAAGAGGAGGGTTTGGGAAATAACTATGCGGGAGGCATGGCGCAGGATAAAGCTGGAAATATATGGTTTACTATGAAGGATGGTATTTGCCGATATGACCCATCGACTGAGCTCAGTGCGGGTGGTAAACCCTTTACAAGTTTCACAACCAAAGACGGATTAGGTGGAACTGAATTTTGGGGCATATATATAGAGGAATCGGGTATCATTTGGATTACAGCCAGAGGCAGCACTACCAGATTCGACCCTTCCATTCCCTTGCCAAATCCCAAAGCGTTTACCATATTTACTCCTGAAGATGAACTTAATTGTTGTGTTCAAAGCATGTATCAGGACAGGTCAGGAAATATGTGGTGGGGTGCAGGACAAGGACTCTATCGATTTGATGGTAATCGCTTTTATCAGGTTAAGCAGAATGGCCCCTGGTAGCATAAGTAATAAATAAATAAGTAATCAATCATTGTTGAATTATGCCGTTAGAAAAAATCAATGACATAGGCATCTTTTACGAATTGTCAGGAGATAGGGGAGAACCGCTTGTTTTAGTTCATGGCTCCTGGGGCAATCACCATAATTGGGATCTTGTTGTCAGCGAATTGTCCAAATCATTTCGGGTACTTACATATGACAGAAGAGGTCACAGCCAGAGCGAACGTCCTTTAGGGCAAGGCAGTGTGGAAGATGATATCGAAGATTTGATTGCGTTGATAAATCATTTACATCTTGCTCCTGCAAATATCGCCGGTAACTCGTATGGTGCCGGGATTGTGTTGAAAACAGCAGCAAAACGACCTGACCTTTTTAGGAGAATGGTTATTCATGAACCACCTTTGTTTGGCTTACTCAAAGATAATCTCAGCGCTCAGGAATCATTGCAAATAGCCAACATAAGAATTAATGCAGTGCTTGAACTGATAGCTGATGGCAACATGGAAAAAGCCACTGAGGAATTCATGGAAAAATTAGGAATGGGCCCAGGTACATGGGAAAAACTTCCTGATTTGGCGAAAGAAATATTTATATATAATGCACCTACCTGGTTCGATGAAATGCATGATCCACAGAGTTTGCAGATTGACACAGCCCCACTTTCAAATTTTAAAAAACCTGCTTTGTTGAGTTCGGGAAGTGAAAGCCCGCCTTTTTTTCCGCTTGTTATCGATCAATTGATGAACGTAATACCAAATGCAAAACGAATAACCATTGAAGGTGCAGGACATGTTCCGCATATGAGCCACGCTCAAAAATATATTGAAATTGTGAAAGCATTTTGCTTTAGTCCAGTCTAGCAACTCTTAATATTATACATTCATGAAAGAAATTAATACCATCAATATCATGGAAAAATTTTCATTGTTTGATAAGCAATGGACACCATATATAATAGGAGAACTCAACGGACAATTTGTAAAACTCTGTAAGCTCAAAGATGACTTTGTATGGCATAGCCATGATAATGAAGACGAACTTTTCATGGTATTTAGAGGGACGCTCCTGATGGATTTTAGAGATGGCAGAACTGTTGAGGTAAAAGAAGGTGAAATCTTGATTGTGCCAAAAGGAATAGAACACCGGCCACATACTAATGGTGAAATTGTATTTAATCTTTTGTTTGAACCCAAGGAAACTTTACATACCGGCAATGTTAAAAGTGAGATGACTGTCGATAAACCAGAGTGGATATAATTTGGAGCATAAATGGGAAATATTTAACTTTCGTGCTTCCATGCTTGCCAACAGGCAGGGATCCCGCGCTGCACCATGATATTAACTGAGAGTTCATTTTAGTTTGCAGCGGTGTAGCTAGATAACTACAAAAGTCCCAATATGATAATAACAACGGTAATCATAGATGATCAACAGGATTCGATTGATGACCTTTTGTATTTAATTAAAAAGTGCCAGCTGCCTTTAGACGTGGTTGGTACTGCTAATTCAGGTAACGAAGGTCTTGTTGCTATTTTGAAATACAAGCCCCAATTGGTTTTTCTGGATATTGTAATGCCTGGAATGTCGGGTTTTGAAATGCTGGAATTGATTCCAGGATTGGATTTTCACCTCATTGTAACAACAGCAATGGACAAATATGCCATCCAGGCCATCCGTTCCAGTGCTATTGATTTTTTACTAAAACCTATTAAACAATCTGAGTTAAAAGACGCCATAGAAAGAGTTGAAAAATCAAGTTCATTACCGACCCGTACCCAGCTTGGTTTATTGCAGGCTATTTTGAGGGAACGAAATCAACCTATAAAAAAAATTGCACTAACAATCAATGACGGCGTCGAACTTGTCGTATTGGATGACATCCTTTATTTTGAATCGGATGGGAATTATACCCTGGTTCACATGATAGATGGTAAAAGCATGTTAGTTACCAAACAACTGGGAAAGTTTGAAGAAGTAGTGGATTCTTTATCATTTTTCAGGGTTCATAATTCATTCCTGGTAAATCTTAACAGGATCAAAAAATTTGTTCGGTCCGACGGTGGATATATTATTTTGGAGAATGGTAAATCTATAAGTGTATCCCGAAGCCGCAAGGACAGTTTCCTGGAAATCCTGGGAAAATTATAAATAGTGCTTTTCTGAGTATGATTTTTCCAAGTCATACTCAAACAATCAATAAGTGTCAAGTTTCTGATATTCAATTACTTGTTATTGATAAACAGGATAACTTAACAGAGTAGTATATCCGGCTGAGTCAGTCATACATCCATAACTGTCGGATATACAATTGAAGAGTGATTATATTATCGGGCCTTTTATTTTTAACTCGTTCTATCGTATCTGTCTGTTATGTATCAACCTGTTATTTATACAATATGCCTGGTCACTGGAGTAGCTGGTGCAGTTATATATTTCCGGATTCGCCTTATAAAAATCATCAAAGATCTTAACCAGAAGATTGAAGCCGTAAAAGCTGTGTTCTCTCCTGGTACGGCTCCTGCACAAACTGCCTTAAGTGCTTCCTCGGGTTCACTTGGGGAATTAACCTCACTTGCAGATAAAATCGCGTCCATTCAGAAATTGAATCATCAGCCTGCTGCTGTTCGGGAGCAGGACGAGGATGTAAAAACAAAAACTGAAGAAATCAGGAAGAGGTATGATAATTTGATGGTTGTAAATGAACTCGGACAGAGAGTCACTTCTTCATTGAGTTTGAAGGATGTATTTCAGCATCTATACACCACCATCAATTCCATGATGGATGCAGCGGTGATGGAGTTGGGTGTTTACTTCTGGAAAGAGAATCGCTGGCAAATTCATTCCAACCTGGAGATTTCGAATCCCGTTGACTTCAATGATGAACCATACCGTAATCAGATGGCAGAATGGTGCCTCCAAAATAACAGGGATATTTTTTTGGAAGATGCCGAAAAAGAATTTGCCCGGTATGTTTTTAAGCCTTTGATTCTGCCTGATGGAAGGGCTGCCCAATCGGTAATGTCATTCCCGATTTACAGGAACGAAAGAGAAAGGGGAGCGATTACCATTATTAGTTTCAGGAAAGGTGCTTTCAACAACTACCATCTTGAAATGATTCAATCATTGCTACCCTATGTTGCGGTAGCTCTCGACAATGCATTGGTGCACCAGGAATTGATAGTTACACAAAATCAACTTATCCATAATGAAAAGATGGCTTCTATCGGACAGCTTTCATCTGGTATAGCTCATGAAATTCTGAACCCACTTAATTTCGTCAACAACTTCTCAGAATTAAGCATCGAACTCTTCAACGAAATACAGGAAAGCAAGACAAGGGAAGAGCGGGATGAATTAAAACTTCAACTTATCAATAACCTTGATAAGATCAATTTTCATGGAAACAGGGCGTATGCGATTGTACAAAGTATGATGCAGCTTTCACGGGCAGGGAATGGAGAAAAATCACAAGTTAATATCAACAGCTCTATTGAAGAGGCAATTAATCTTTCATACCAGGGCTTTAAACTTAAAGTTAAGGACTTTGAATGCCGGATTGAAAAAGTGCTTGACCCTAAATTACCTAATATACCATTGGTAATAGAAGATTTCAACAGGGTGCTGATTAACTTGTTCACCAACGCCTTTTACGCGATGAATGAGAATTATAAAAAACTACATCTTTTGAAAAATGGTGAGATAAATTCATCTTATGAACCGGAACTGTTTATTAAAACAATAGTCAGCAATTCAATGGTTCGAATTGCCATACGGGATAATGGTACCGGCATACCTGATGAAATTAAAGGTAAAATATTTTTACCTTTTTTCACCACAAAACCAAGTGGGGAAGGCACTGGGTTGGGGCTTTCGCTCAGCCACGATATTATAACCAAGGGTAATGATGGTGAACTGACAGTAAAAAGTGAATTCGGAAAATGGACTGAATTTCAGGTATTAATTCCTGTACATTGATTTCTGTTTTATATTATATTAATATGTTTGATCGCAAGGATTGGAAAAATTCATATAATCCTCAATAGCCACCATGTCATTACATGTTGAAAACCCGTTTCCGGGACTACGTTCTTTCGACTATAGCGAGCACCATTTGTTTTTTGGTCGTGAGAAGCACATCCAGGACCTGATTCAAAAGTTGAATCAGCATCACTTTGTCGCTGTAATAGGTTCATCGGGATCAGGCAAATCGTCACTGATAAAGGCCGGATTGTTACCTGCAATTCATAGAGGACGATTAGGGAACTCGGACGACACGTGGTTCATTGCTTCTATGAAGCCGGGAAATACACCGCTCAGCAATTTGGCCGATTCCCTGGTGAAACAAGATGTTTTTGCTACCGGCGATTCCGAAAAAGACAAGCAGCAGCGCAATACGATTCTAAGCCTGATTTCGGAGAGCTCACTCGGCCTGGTGCAGGCTGTCCGGAACCAGTTAAGCGGTAAAAAGAATCTTATCATTCTCGTGGATCAGTTTGAAGAGCTGTTCCGTTATGCAGATGAGAATTCTGAGAAAAACAATGAGGAATCCAATGCATTTGTCAGAATGATTATTGATTCTGTTAAACAGCGCGATATTCCTATCTATGTAGTGTTGACTCTTCGTTCCGATTTTTTGGGTGACTGTGTGCGTTTTGAAGGCCTTCCGGAATCAATTAATGATGGCCATTACCTGGTGCCACGACTGAACAAAGAACAGAATAAACTGGCGATAACCGGCCCAGTTGATTTTGCAAAGGGGAAAATATCTCCACGGTTGGTTCAGCAGGTGATCAATGACCTGGGTGATAACCCCGACCAGCTCCCCGTGCTCCAGCATGCACTTATGCGTACCTGGGAAAGATGGATTCAAATGGCAGATCCGGGAGAACCAATGGATATTCGGCATTATGAAATGATAGGCAGCATGCACAAGGCTCTGTCCAGTCATGCCGACGAAGCCTATAATGAATTAGTAAACGAAACAGATAAAAAACATATCGGGCAGGTATTCAAATGCCTTACCGTCAAAACAGGCGATAACAGGGGTGTACGAAGACCGACATCCGTAAATAATTTACTGAGAATAACCGGTCTGACTCTTGAAGAACTTGAGAATATTTTATATCCGTTTCGTAAAACCGGCCGCACCTTCATTTTGCCTGCCGAAGGAATTCAAATTACAGCGTCAACGATCCTTGACATATCGCATGAGAGCCTCATGCGTGGATGGGAACGACTCCGTAACTGGGTTGATGAAGAAATGGAATCAGCCGATATTTATGAGCGCCTTTGTTCCGGGGCATTGTTGTACAAAGAAGGACGATCGGCATTATGGCGTGATCCGGAATTGCAACTGGCTCTTGACTGGAAAGAAAAAAATAAACCTAACGAGCCCTGGTCACAGCAATACAATCCTCATTTTGCTAAGGCAATGGAATTCCTTGATGCGAGTAAAAAAGAACGATCGCTCGAAGCTGATCGCAAAAAGAAAAGAACAAAACTGGTCAGATCTTCAGTTATTGCGTTTCTTGTAATTGTTTCCATTCTTACAGCGTGGGCGTTGGTTCAAACAAAAACTGCCACCGAAAAAAGTATAGTTGCAGAGCAAAAAACCGAAGAAGCGCTGAACCAGAAAGCTCTTGCCGAACAGGCTAAGGAAATGGCGCTCGATGCATCAAAGCAAGCTATGGATGCCAAATCTTTTGCAGAACTGCAGTCAAATATAGCGGGTGAACAAAAAAAACTGGCAGAAAGTCAAAAAACAAAAGCGGAACAGCAAGCACTGAGAGCCACTGCAGAGGAACAGGAAGCGCTTCGCCAGAAACAACTTGCTGAACTTAAAAGCAAGGAAGCCCTTGAACAAAAACAAAAAGCTGAAACATCACAATCGGAGGCAACACGTTTGCGGCTATTATCTATAAGCCAGAACATCGCTTTTAAATCAATTCAGCAAAATGATCCGCAACTGGCCGCGTTGCTTGCCTACCAATCGTATAAGCTGGCCAATGAAAACGGTGGCAACGTGAATGACCAGCAGCTTTACAACGCAGTGTATTCGGCAGCACTGAAAATTGATCCTGCTTTTAAAGTTGAAATGATGCGCGGATCAGATGATTTTGCCGGGATAACATCCACTGGCAATGGTATAACCGCCTTGTTTATAAACGGACATTTCAAAACGTATAGCACAACGGATTTTTCCGAAAAAAGCGACTCCCGTCTCTCAGGGTTTGAACAACCCATCAATGCTGCGTTCCTTACCGAAGATGGAATTCATGCGGTTCTTGGACTTGAAGACAACACAGCCCTGTTTTATGATCTGAAGAATCCATCGCAGCCAGCAACACTTCCGGGACACACAGGTTTAGTACGCGCTGTAGCGATATCCGATGATGCTTCGCTTGTGGCCACCGGAGGTCGCGACAGCTCAGTGATGATCTGGAAGAACAACAAGAAATCACAGAGCATCAAAAGTTCATCCCGCATACGGGCGCTTGCCTTCAACAGTAACAATAGCAGTTTATTTATTGGTGGTGAAGACGGAACCATTCATGTATTTAACTTGACCACCGGTGACAAACAGGTACTGCTGAAGAATAGCGGCAGGGTTCAGACGATCCAAAGAGCGAAGAGTGGAAAATGGATAGCAATTGGCTATTCGAATGGTTCGATACAGATCCTGGATGGCAACGGACAGCCGGTGCGGACATTAAATGAATCCGGAAGTGTTGATTACGTTTTGCTGAACGACCGTCAGGATCTGCTGGTTGTCGGCACAGCGAACAAAATAATTCATATGTATAGCTTGTCGGACCTTTCGCTCAAGCCGGTTGAAATCAAATGTGTCAGTAGTATAAACGGCATAACATTGATCGGAGAGGATTACCTCCTCGTGGCATGTGCCGATCGCACCCTGCGGCGGTATCCGGTGAAAACCGCGTGGTTTGAACAGATATTCACAGAGAAACTGAACAGGAACCTAACGGCTGAGGAATGGAAGACCTATATCGGTGAAGACCTACCTTTCAAGAATTAATAAAATGAATCCACACAATTTTAAAAAGCTTCGTTGGAAAATATGAAACACGCAACATTAACCTTATCACTGGCCCTTGTACTATTCATTGCAGGAAATTTTGAAGCGATGGCCCAGGCCGACAGTTGTTCGGTCAAACTAAAAAATGCAAATCTTGGTTTCGACCAGGGAGACTATGACGGAGCAGTAAAATTATTGCGATCGGCATTATCTGAGTGCCAATTGGATAAAATCGAAAAAATCCAGGCTAACAAATTACTCATCATGAGCTATTTGAAAATAGATAATCTTGAAGAAGCAGATAAGGTAGCAGCCACCATAATGAAAATAGATCCTTATTACAAACCTGATAAATTTAAAGACGATCCAGCTTACTGTGCTTTGTTTGAGAAGTATCAGCCAACACCTGTGTTGCGGATTGGTTTAAATGCCGGTGTTAATTTTTCAATGATTGATGTTGTAAATTCATATTCTATAGTGCACGAAGATGCCGAAGCGACTGACTTTTCAGAATATAACAGTAAAACAGGATTTCAAATTGGCGCCCAGGCAGAATATCGGGCGTATAAAAACTTATGGGTAGAACTGGGATTGAGTTTTCGTCAATCTCAATATGAACATATTCTCGATAGTGTTGAAAATACAACTATTAATTATAGTGAAAAGCTTTCTTATTTTGATATTCCCTTATCAGCAAAGTATTTTTTCCTGGATAAAACATTCTGCCCTTATATTGAAGCCGGTGCAACATTTTCTTTCGTTACAGATGCTTTAAGCACAACAAAACGTGATGATGTCAAAGATCTCGTAAACCGGACAGATTACCGAAACACATTTATGATGGGTTATTTCGGTGGAGCCGGTATTTCATATAAAATGCAAGGCTTACAGGTATTCGCGGATTTTCGGTATGTATATTATCCTGAAAACGTGAATAAGGAGGGTACCCGTTATGCCGATGACGTTAATGTTTTTAAGTACTATTATATTGATGATGATTTCAGGCTTGACAACCTGATGGTATCTTTCGGTGTCGCATACGTCCTTTCCTACAGGAATCAAAAGGTCAAATAAGCGCTCTCACCATGAAAGCCATCATAACCTGTTTAGCAGTCTGCATTTTGCCATCTCTGTTAATGAACAGCTGCACGAAATCGGATCTGGCCGAGCTGGGATCCGGTTATGAACGGGTCCGGATATACGATGATACGCTTGCCGACCCGCGAAACAATTCCATCAACATCGCTTCCGCGGATGGCAGGCTCCTGATGACGTACGGTCATACCTTTGAACAATTGTTGTTTGCGAATGGAAACGCCACTTTCCCGCCTCCTGCGGAGAATGTCTGGATAATGACAGACAATGATGGAAACCTGATCCGGAAAGATACGTTTCCGACAGGTCTGTCCGTGGGTAACGTGATCTCCCTTCCTGACAACAGCTTTTTTGTAGTCATGTACACTGGTATTCCTAATCTTTGGGGAGGTCCCGAATGGACCTTGCAGATTATGCGGTTGGATCCCAATGGTGTGATGGGGCCGGTTTCCTTACTGAATGTGCCAACCATCCACCCGCAGCCCTTCCAGCAAATTTACGACATTCTTCTCTGGCCAGTTCATAACGGAAATGTATTGATATCTTTTGGCTATGGAGGAACTGACGGCTATGCCACTTTTGCTGGAGAAATGGACACACAGGGCAACTTTATATGGACCAGGGAAAATGAAACTTACTCAGTGACCGATTGTGTGCGTACCCCTGACGGGGGTTATATGGTTTCGGGTGGACTCTATGACCCGGTGCTCGGAAAATCAGATATACTTGTAATGAAAACCAACAGCACCTTCGATTCCACCTGGAGCAGGTTAATTGTCATCGAACATGGCGCAGTGGGAATTCAGATTGCTTCTGCCGGTAACGGCAACTACTGGTTAAATTATTCGAGTGCGTACAACGGCAAAGATCATATCCACCTCCTGGA
>JANWID010000354.1 GCA_025450095.1 Bacteroidia bacterium
CGCTACAAAGCATGTGTGTGATTCTCGAGATAGCAATCACATAAACCAGGTCGTAAAACAATTCGAGCCAGCTTATTTTTCGTTCTTCGAAATTCGGATTAAATTTTCTCGGAGCTCCCCACCAGGAAGGAGGGTTTGAATGAGCATTCATATTAACGTGTATTTAAATGGCCAGCTAATTTCTCATGCTTGACAAATATATATAACTATATGGTTCAATCATCCAATCCTTTTCCCTTAAGAATATTTGGTATATATTTTTCTATCCTTGATTCACGTGTTTTGGTTTGTTTGGCAGATGAAAAATAAAGAAGGTATCCTCTTTGCCTTCCGGGAGTTAATGCAAAAAAAGCTTTTTTAAGAGAGCTGTTTTTATTCAGCCTCGATTGAAATTCTTCCGGCACATTAAATTCTTTTGTCTTTTTAAATGCAACTTTCAATCCGGTTTTCTCAACTTCCATTGCTTCATAGATATAAGCCTTCAGGTTGGTTTTCATCTTCGCAATTTCTTTTACATTCGTGAATCGTACCTGTCGGGCCGATTGCACATTCTCCGTTTGCTGAACCAGAATGTTGTGAGTATCTTTCAATAAGGCTCCTTTGAAAAATAATACTGCACAATAATCCTTAAATACATGTATCAAAACGATGTTGGTTTTGCCAAATGTGTAACAAGGACAACCCCATTTCAATTCCTCATTCAACTGGCAATCGAGTATGATCGTTCTCAATAATCCGATTTCCTTCTGCCACTTTTCGTTTTTACTGAAGTACCAATCAACTTTAGGATTCATTTTTATTTTAATTAATAACTGTATTGATTTTTCTATTTGCCGGTCTGAAATACCATGATACAACTGTCAGGGTAAGTAAAAATAACGAAGGAAAAATTTCATTGATAGAACTGCCAATTGCAATATGCGAAAATATCGCTCCGGTAAACAGAAAGAAAACTCCAGCATAGGCCCATTCTTTCAGCAAAGGATTTTTTGGTACAACCAAAGCAACAACACCAAGAATTTTCCAAACTCCAAGTATGGTGAGAAAATAAACCGGGTAACCTAATTGTTTAATACCATACACACCGGGTGGCCCTACTGATCCTTCCACTTCCATTTTTAATAATTGTTGTATTCCTGTTGCAAGCATTCCGGCTGCAAGCCAGAGAGTAGCAATCCAATAAATGATTTTGTTTCGCTTTGTCATGTTGCTTTATTTTAATTTATTTACAATCTCCTGTATCCTGTTATGCGCCATGTTCAGGCCCTGTGCAAAAGGCATTTTCAGTAATTGATCTCTTTGTTCAACTGATTTATAAACTACATGCATGTTGAGTTTGCTGGTGACGTTTGTGAGTTTTTCAAATTCAATGTATTCAATCCATACATCAAACTGTGTATTCTCCATTTCAAATGTCCGTGTAATTTTCCGGTTCGAAACAAACTCATGAATGACTCCATTGAAACGATGTTTGTTTCCCATTGGATCTGTCGTTTCAAATTGATAGCCACCATGATTTTTATTTTCAAGTCTAATCACCTTCGTTCCCATCCATTGCTCAACAATTTCAGGCTCTTCATACGCCTTAAAAAGTAATTCCAATGGCAAATCAAATTCCCTGGTAATTACTAGTTCCTGCTTGCCGACTTCAGCATTGATTTTTGTTTTTTGTTCCATAAGAATCTATTTTTTTGCCCTGTATTTCTTCATTACTGATTCCAGTTTGTTGAAACGGCCATCCCACATTTTACGGACTGGTTCAATAAAGTCAGACACCTCTATCATTTTCTTTGCATTGATATAGTAGTAAATTTCTCTTCCGTTTTGTTCCTGTTTTAGCAATTCGCATTCGGTAAGTATTTGCAGGTGTTTAGAAACTGTAGGTCGTGCTGTATCAAAGTTTGAAGCAATGGCTCCAGCTGACATTGATTGCGCTGCTACCAAAAGCAGAATCGCTCGTCTGGTCGGATCAGCTATTGCCTGGAATACATCTCGTCTTAAATTCATCGTGTAGCTATTTGGCTACAAATATATGTGTAGTTATTTAACTACACAAATTTTTCCAAAAGAAAATTCAAATGACTTGAGTCGCTTTCTATGTCCTGAATTTAAATAAAATGTAAAAATTAAACTCCGAAGAGGATTATTCCACAACCACAGGGATCATCTTTTCCCGGTTTTCTGATTGATTATTCAGCCTGATGAAATAAGTACCAACAGGAATCTCCGGCAATTGAACGTGAATCTCATTTCCTGCAAAAGACGATTCATATACTAGCTGACCGATGCTGTTAAACAATTCTATTCTTGTTTTTCCAAAAACAGGCGATAACATTTTAAGCATAAAAGAAGAATGAACTGGGTTCGGATAAACAGTGATTGCACCTGTTGCGAATTCACTAATACCTGTTGAAGGTTGTTGAACACTGAATGTATCGCATAAGCTGCAGTTGTTTACATCCGTGATACAAACATCATAAATTCCGGCTGATATATTGTAAAGGTCCTGGCTTGTACTTCCATTCGACCAGGTAAAATTATAAGGATCCGTTCCACCTGTTACATTTATGTCGATCACTCCGTCAGTACATCCAATGCAACTGGCATTGGTAACGTTTGCTGCAATTAAAAGTGGCGGCGGTTCTGTAATCGTAAAGGATGAAGATATCGAGCATCCTTCCGAATCAGTAATAAATACATCGTACACTCCGGTACATAGACCGGTTGCAGTAGCTGTTGATTGTGGCGGAGTAGTACTCCAGGTAAAAGTAAATGGACTTATTCCCGTTACATTGGCTGTTGCAATTCCATCGCAAATACCATTACAACTGACATCACTTTTGTTCGTAGTAATTTGCATAGCCGGAATTTCATTGATCGTAATGGATGCTGTTGCCGAGCATCCGTCTGAATCAGTAATCGTAACTGAATAATTTCCTTCACATAATCCTGTTGCAAAGGCATTTGTCTGAGGTGGAATTGTAGACCATTGATATATAAAAGGAAACTGACCGGTCGGTGTGACGAAAGCAGTTCCATTGCAGCTGCCGGTGCAGGTATTTTTCGTTGTTGAAGAAATCTGCATCGCGCAAACCGGAACAATTCCAATCTTACTTACAAAAATATCGAGGAGCAACTGGCCGGTTAATGTCGTTGCATCCATTTGCATCGAATTCACATATTCGCCGCATGTATAAACATTTCCTTCGGGGTCTGTACCTACTCCACGTCCACGATCATTTATGGTTCCTCCGATAGAACGAACCCAATCCAGGGAAGTCCCGCCAGAATTATATTTTGCAATAAAGATATCTGCAAACCCATTCGACGTTATGGAATATGGCGGAAAGTTTCCCGTGCTGGCATAGTCTCCGATCACATAAACGTTTCCATTTACATCGTGTGAAACTCCTCTTGCGACATCATCTTCCGGACCGCCTCCGCCCAGGGCCCATAAATTATTTCCACCAACGTCGTAAGAAGCCAGGAACATATCCTGGTGACCCATTGAGTGGACAAGATGAGAACCAAAATATCCCGTTTGAAATTCTCCCGTAATCAGAATGTTTCCGTTTACATTAACTGTAACATCATATCCCCTGTCGAAGCCCGTATCACCAGCTTGCTGTACCCACTGAAGCATTCCTGCAGTGTCGAATTTTGCTAAGAAGATATCGGTGTGTCCACTTCCGGTAATTGAAGTATTTGGAGAAAAGTCAGCATGACCAACGAAGTAACCGGTTACATAGAGATATCCGTTATGATCGCTCGCAATTCCATACGCCTTATCGCTGTCCGCTCCGCCCATTCTGCGTGCCCAGCGAAAATTACCATTGGGATCGAACTTAACTACGGTAGCATCATAATCACCTGTTGTTGAAAAAAGTAAGTTGCCATTATAGTAAGTGTCGCCATTTGTCCCGCCACATGCGTAAACATTTCCCTGTTCATCGCATGTCACTCCATAACCGCGGGTATGATGCGGGGCGCCATCGATATCAATATCCCTTACCCAGATTACCGAACCCGATGTGTCATACTTGGCTATAAACATATTGTTGATTCCTCTTTCACCGGTTGTCAGCATAATGTTCTCAAAATAAACAGTATCGTCTATTTCGCCTGCTACGAAAATATGACCAAATCCGTCGAGTGTAATTGATTGGATTTTATCACCCCCTTTACCTCCGGCACGTTTTGCCCACACAAGATTCCCTGCATTGGTATACTTTGCAAGAAATATATCATGCACGCCTGCAGATTCAAGTATGATTCCGTTACCGAAATTTGTTTCAAATTCAATCTGTCCTGCGACATAAACATTCCCGTCCACATCAGTTACTAAGTCGTATCCTTCATCAAAACCATCACTCTGAATATCCACAGCCCAGTTAAAGGATTGTCCGACACTCATAAAAGGCATTGTTATCAAACAATAAAATATTATTCTGAAGAGTAGAATTTTCATCGCGTTAATTGAATAATCTGTTTTGGGATTTTGTGTAAACACAATTGACAATTATAATACATCAATCACAAGGGAAGATTATGTGATATTTAAATAATGATTAAAAAATACGTGCCAAACCATGAGAAAAATTGATTAAAATCATAAGTAAGGTCTTTGAATAAGAGTTCGATCAAGAATAAGAACGATTAAAGTTGAAAAATCTCTCTGGATAATAATGTAAATCAGTTGATTTTAGCATTTTTTACAGGCATTTCATCCTTTAGTATGAGTATTTGTTACAATATGATATATTAATATATTAGCACGCTTTTTAAAAAGGAGAGGCTTATGCAGATAAAATATTTATTTAAAGTGGTTTTAATTCTATTTGCTTCTATTTGTTTTCTGGTTTCCGTTTCAAAAGCTCAGTCATCTTACTACCCCTATTATACTAAAGATACTTTACCAGCATTTAACTTAGCGAAGGAATGCAGTACTCGAGTGAGTAATTCTTTCGTTCTGCCTGAAAAGGCTAAAGGGGATTATAAAAAAGAATTTAATTATATCAAGGAAGAATCTGCAGATTATGCGCGTTCTCTTGTTAGGTACACCAGTTTAAATGATAACCTGATAAATCCTTTTCTTCAAAATGTTTATAAAAATATAGTATCCGGAAATCCATCGCTCAGTGGTTATGTTATCGTGTTGTCAGACTGGCCAATGATGAATGCGGCTTACATTGGCGGGAAGACAATCGTATTTTATGCTCCGTTATTGTCGAGGTTACATAATGAAAGTGAAGTTGCTGCAGTACTTTGTCATGAACTTGCACATGGCGAACTCGATCATGTTCAGAAGGGTTTGAAAAAAAGACTTGATGAATATTATAGCAAGGAATTTCAAAAAGAACTAAAGACAACGCTTAAAGAAGAATTTAACCTTAACTCGAAAATAAATTTGCTGAGTCTCAAATTTGCATTTGGAAGTCGCTATCATAGCCGTTCGCTCGAGCAATCGGCCGATTCCCTGGGTTATATTTTTCTGTCAAAGACAACTTACGATGCAAGCCAGATGGTATCGACACTTGAGGTGTTGAAACATGTGGATGAACCTATGTATAAGGAGAAAATTCACTACGAATCTATTTATAAATGTCCGTCGTCACAATTTGATTTCAGTACAATTAAACCTTACAAAAAGACTTCGATTTTTCAGGCTGTTGCATCTGATGTGGACACTCTTTCTGATTCACTGCGGACGCATCCTGATTGTGACAAGCGTATCGCATTTATCAATAACATGATGAAGAAAGTTGTTCCTTCGAAAGCGGTCGCTAACGATGTTGTTCTTTACGAACGTATTCGATGGGCTGCAGCCGTTGAGATGATCCATGCATATTATAATTATGAGTACTATGATTATGCATTATTCAATGCGCTCGGTTACCTTCAACAAAATCCGTCAGATGATTTCCTGAAAACAAGTGCGACTTTGAGCACGACTGCCATCTATGAAGCAATGAAGGATCATGAGTTGCCCGATTGCATTTCGAATTATTCCGAAGATAATATTCCCAGCTTCAACGATTTTCTGTTTATGATAAACAGCATCCGGCTCAGCGACCTGGCCACATTCGTGAATTGTCTCTATCAGAATAAGGTCGTTTCAATTAAAGAAAATGAATTTACAATAGCTTCTGGTTATTGCTGTTCGAAGACTATAAGCGATGGTAAAGTTACCGACTGGCAGAATAAATATAAATCTCAATACAAGGATGGAAGGTTTACCAATCTCCTTGATTTAAATCCCAAGCCTGTTTCAAAAAAGAAAAAGAAAAATTAATAAACCAATTAAACCAACA
>JANWID010000355.1 GCA_025450095.1 Bacteroidia bacterium
ACTGAATATAGCCAGTCATCACCAATCCCCGCATACGTTTTCGACCAGCTCAGATTTCCGGAAGCATCTGTTTTCACAACATAAAAATCAATATCACCCGGACCAAAACTCCTGGTTTCTCCTGCAATAATATAGCCCCCATCGGCGGTTTGTTTTACGGAGTTTGCAACATCATCACCGGTCCCGCCGAAAGTTTTTGTCCAGCTGATATTACCATTCGCATCAGTTTTTACAACATAAAAATCTTTATTTCCCTGTCCAAAGCTTGTGGTTGACACGGCAATGATGTAACCACCATCCGTAGTTTGCCTGACGGAGTTTGCATCATCAGCACCAGAGCCTCCTATAATTTTTGACCACGAAATAGTTCCGCTTAAAGTCATTTTTATGAAGTAAATATTATCCCCGGCCAGCCCATTGAAAGCTGAACTATATCCGGCAATTATAAATCCATTGTCGCTGGTTTGTTGCACATCTTTAGCAAAATCATTTCCAAATTCACCAATTGCTTTTTCCCAGGTTGCAGCACCTGCCAGATCGGTTTTAATAGCAAATACATCATAAGTTCCGGCTCCAAAGCCAGAAGTATAACCAACTGCTATGTATCCAAGATCATTGGTTTGTTGGATTGCATGCCCGACATTCGTACTTGTACCTCCAAAACCTTTTTGAAATGTTATTTGCGCATGAGCCGGAAAACTAAAAAATAAATAAAAGGCGGGTAAAAAGTAAAATAATTTTTTCATAGTGTTGATTTATTGAAATTATATCAGTCCCTGTTGCGATATCCTGGATGTACTGGTCCTAAATTAAAAATAATTTCAATAACTTCAACAGATATACTATTGAACCTTGTGATTAAATTAATAAAGCCGCCCATATACGGGCGGCTTTATGTTGAGTAACTTCGTTAGTTACGCGTGATTCACTAAGAACATTTGCATGAAGTTCCGCAGTTGCATGTTTCGCACATACAAACTTCACAATTGCATTTTGATTCCCTGCTGACTTGAGCGCTGAGGCTCTTTTCATTTTTGTTTTTCATTTTATTTTTATTTAAAATTTGATGACACAAAGATACTGCTGCCTGCAGGAGTGGGCATTACATTACTTTGGGAAAGGTTTACAGAATCTTTGGATCAGATTTGATCCAGTGTTTTGCGCTTTGACATACCGATCTCTTTAAAATGAGAAGGCGTCAGTCCTGTTATTTTTTTGAACTGACCTGAAAGATGCGCCACACTGCTGTAATCAAGTTCGAAAGCGATCTCTGATAAATTAAGCTGTCCGTAAACAATCAGCTCCTTCGCCTTTTCTATACGATGATGAATAAAGAAATTTTCAATGGTACGTCCTTCTGTATCTGAAAACAAACTGCTCAGGTAGGTATATTCATGATGTAAATGTGATACCAGATAGGAGGATAGTTTAGCTTTTTTCTCTTTGTCATTTACTTCGTTACGGGCTTTTTTAATTACCAATTGTTTTATTTTTTCTATCAGCCCGCCAAGCCGGCTGTCAATTAATTCCAGTCCTATTTTTATGAGGTCAGTTTTTAGATACTGCAGCTGTGGATCCGGTAATTTATCGCACAAGTGAATTTCCCCAATAAGCACTTCATGAAACGGAATGGATCTTTTATTCAATATATCCTCCACCGACATAACACATCGGTAACAAACCATATTCTTAACCATCAGAATATTTGACGCCGCTTTCACTGGAATTTGCGATTACGTTCCCTGCGGTTCTGTACCAACAAACTAATATGGCGCGTTTTTGATAAGCTTCCTTGTGAAAACATTATGCTCCTTATCTGTAAGCGTGACCATATAGATTCCATTTGACATATTTGAAATATCGATAGCCTTCAGCCTGGAATAATTATTAATGGACATTATTTCCAATCCTAAAATTGAAGATATACGAACGGTTTGAATTGTGGAATTCGGATCTTCGGAGTAAATATATACAGTATTTGTTGCCGGGTTTGGACCAATTTTTATCATTGGATTCTGAAGTATTTCCTCTGTTCCGGTATAGGTGTCACAATGGCAATAATTTAATCCATAAAGCTGGATTTGATTTTCTTTATAACATAGTAACTGATAGCTCCAGCTTCCGGTATATTGCCATTGAAACCAGCCCGTAGTGCTTCCGATACCTTCAATCCAGGTTTCGGTATTAAATGGAGTGAAATGAATTTGCCTTCGATAACCCCCGTTAATAAATATGCTGTCTACAAGAACAACCGGATAACACC
The DNA here is from genome assembly GCA_025450095.1 of Bacteroidia bacterium. Next base: position 2,264 of record JANWID010000355.1, read on the forward strand.
CCACGTTAAAATAATTAAAGCAGAATGTATCGCCGACATTTAAGGAAAAGTCATAGTATAATTGATCGGTAGTATCATTTGGTTCCCTGATCCATACTTTCTTTGACGGGTCTTCCCGTACAGCAGCCAGGTACGTAGCTGTTGGAAAATTAAATGAAGTATCAAAATATGGAAAATTTGAAAGCAGGTTATTTCCATACAATTTCGAATAGTTGAGACTATTAATGACCGTATCACCAACTAAGCCATAGTGTCGGGCAATGCAGCCATTTTGTGCAGGAAACGTTGCCCAATAATATTCCTCAACACTCCATGTGGCACTATCTGTTGGGAAAGGATGGTAGACTTGTCCACTAACAGAGCTGAATTGTAAAATTGAAATCATTATTAGTATGTAGCGATTTTTCATAGTGTCTATTTTAAATGAAACATAATGTGTAATCGTTCGCGATTTGTCGACCTCCAAATTCCGCCCACGATTAGATTTCGTTTTTCCTTTTGTTTTTTATGTGGGCGGTAATATGTTTTTTCTTACCCCCGGGTGGCGTCGCTTTGCGCCTTACCCGGGGTTGCAAATATGTCAGCCCTCTGGGGTGATTCAATTCATGATAGCAGATATAGAATACATTTTTGAGTTGGCAAACAGGATTCGGCTCCAATCACCCTGTTATACTCGTTACTGCTGACAATTGACAGTTGATTTTTGACTGCCAACTGCCTACTGCTGGCTGCCGACTTATTTGTAAACTATTTTTCCTGTTTTAAAGAATTTAATCCATTTATCTTTTAATTCAGACGGAATAGTTGCTTGTTTTGTTGCCCGAAAGTTGGTGTAGAGCGCCTGTTTACCCTGCACTATGTACCAAAGCTGTGATTCGGGTCTTTTGTCATTATTGAAACCGGGTGATTCAATCGTGAAAATTATCCAGGGATGTTCAACCGACTCGTCCTTTTCAATAAATGTCAGTCTAGCTTTTGATGAACTCTTCTTGGCTTGATCAAACATCATGGTCATTGCCGTATCCATGGGAATATTCTTTGCTCCTTTAATCGACATCATGGTTCCAAATTCCGTCCAGTTTTCAAGTGTTTCGTTGGAATGAATTAATTCAATCATTGCCATATTATCATTTTCCTGTTTATTTCCGATCTTCCAGTTTTCACTTTCAGGCCAGTCGAGCATTAATGACTCTCCGCCTTGTTGTTCGTTGCCACAAAATTGTTCTATGAATTTATCGGCTTTTTTATCTCCATTTTCCTTTGCTTTATTAAAATCTTCGCAGGCACCTTTTTTATTCCCCGTTTTTGCACGGATTTGTCCGCGAAGCGTCAATGCGTTTGGTGTAGTTGGAGCTAATTCAATGGTTTTGTCGAGGTCAACCAACGCTTTATCATATTTTTCCTGGTTTACATAAACAAGTGCCCTGTTATAATATGCTTTTGCAAAATTCGCGTCAAGTTCTATGGTCTTGTTAAAATCAGCCAGTGCGGATTTAAGATCTTCAATGGCAAGTTCACAGGTTCCACGATTGTAATAAGCACTTTTATTGGTCGGGTCAGCTTTTATTGCTTTATCGTAGTCCTTTATTGCTCCTTTAAAGTTTTGCTCTTTGTGTTTTGCAATCCCATTTTGTAAATGCTCATCCGATGTTTGAGCGACCCCGAAAGATATCGGGACTGTTAGTGAGAAGAGGAGTGCAAAAATGGTTAGTGCTATTTTCATTTGGTCTGTTTTATTAAAGATATAGGATTTTTAGGGAGGCGCCAAAATATTAATTTTAACCATGCGGACAGCAGCATGCGTGCTTTTAGTTCATGCGGACAGCAGCATGCTGTCCTTTCGCTAGTATATAGTAACCATCTTTATTCCAATTTTGGGATTATTCCGGTTACAATTTCTGATCTTATTCCCTATAATTTCACCGCAAATGATATTGTCGTGAAAACGTGAAAACCAATCAATAAAATATGATGAATCTTGTACTAAAAGTTTACAGTTGATTTATTAATTGATAAAGCACCTACAGTTAATAGTAAGGACAGCATGCTGCTGTCCGTATAATTTATAGCATGCTGTCCGCAAATTTTATCACATGCTCTCTCACTCCACTATTAACTTTCCACGAGCAGCAGTTTTCTTTTCTGAAAAAGCATTTATCAAGTACACCCCAGCCTTCCATTCACTGACATCAAGCTGGTATTCGGTTAACCCGCGGGTTGGAACAGACTTTATTAAAATACCCATTGAATTGTATATTTCTAATTGGGAAGTCTTGATCAGGCTTATTAAAGCGACATCCTGCGCGGGGTTAGGATGGACGGCAAAACGGGGCTGGTCTGGATCTTTAAACACTGCAAGGGGCAGGGCGGCATCGGGGCAGGCGGCAATATCAGGTGATTGTAGCAAGCCGAGACTTTTTATCATAGTAAAGTTAAAAGTGTTGCCTGACTTAATTCCCTCGTACAATTCATTTATACTGCCACAGGATTGTGCATAAACACGGTTTCCGAGAATGGCAAATCCGCAGTTTGAGCCGGTTAAAAACCCATTTGTGCTAAAAGAATCAATGGGAATGCCGTTAGGAGTATAGGCTACTATTTTTTGGGCATTAGTATAAAAAAGATAAAAATTTCCCAGGTTATCGGTTGCAATATCATGAATAAAATCATAAGGTGTTGTAATATTTGAAAGGACCAGAGTGCTAATGGTACCATCATAGCGATAAAGGCTGTTGCCGTTATCATCGATATTAAAAATATAATTTGCCGATCCTCCTGGGTTTACGGTAGTGCTATTGCCAGTCGCATGACCGGTGTTTGTCCAGCCCGTTCCGTTCCAATAGTAGTATATTGAATAACAACTATACATTGTCAATGGACCACCACCAGTGCCGAGGAAATTATTGATTGAAATTCCTATGTTACCTATTTGGTTAGTCAAAAGAAAAATAGGATTTGTAGGATTCGTATCCACACTATCTATTCTATAATAGCCAGAACTGCTAATAAGATATATGGAATGCATATCGCGTCCGTTGCATTGCAGATCAATTTGTGCCCATGAACTTTGCAGGGAAGTAAAGAGGATTGCGATATAAAAAGAAAGTCGGTAAACGGTCTTCATTATGTTTAGTTTTTTGAATCTTGGAAACAAGTTAAAAAGTATAGTCTCTGCGATCTCTGGCAAATCGTAATGGTTTTCTTATTGTGATGCAAAAAAATATATGTCATTCCACCACCAACTTCCCGCGAACCGCCGTTTTATTTTCCGACAAAGCATTTATCAAGTACACCCCAGCCTTCCATTCACTGACATCAAGCTGGTATTCCGTTAAACCGCGCGTTAAAACAGTTTTTATTAAAATACCCATGGAATTGTATATCTCCAATTGAGAAGTATTAACCAGACTGATTGAGACGATATCATGCGCAGGGTTCGGATACACTGCAAAGTGTGGCATGTCCGGATCTTTAAATACCGCAAGCGGAAGAGCCGCATTGGGGCAGGCGGCAACATCGGGTGAGTGAAAACCAATATTTTTAATGCTGGTGAAGTTATAAGTATTGCCTGATTTAATCCCCTCGAACAATTCACCTGCATTTCCGGTACATGTGGTAGCATAAACCCGATCGCCAAGAATAGCCAGTCCGCATTGTGAACCGGGTGCAAAACCAGTTGTAGTAAATGAATCAATTGGAATACCGTTAGGAGTATAGGCTACTATTTTCTGAGTATTGGTATAAAACAGGTAAAAGTTTCCCTGGTTATCGGTTGCTACATCATGAATAAAATCACTTTGTGCTCCAACATAAGATAATATTTGGGTATTGGAAACGCCATCATAACGGTAAACGGCATTACCAAAATCACTGACATTAAATATATAGTTTGCCGATCCTCCCGGGTTTACAGGGCTACCAATAGCTCCGGTATTATGATTTGTTAAAGTCCAGCCGGTTCCATTCCAGAAATAGTACATCGTAGCACAGCTATACATGGTTAACGGTCCGGCAACAGAGTCGAGGTTGTTGTTGATGGAAATTCCAAAGTTATTTAAGGAGTTATCCGTAAGATAAATCGGATTAGTTGGATTCGTATCTACACTATCAATCCTGTAATATCCTGTAAAAGTTATCAGGTAAATAGAATGCATATCGCGGCCATTGCATTGCAGGTCGATTTGGGCTGATGCATGGTGCAATGAAGCAAATAGGAGGGAGAGCGTGAAGGAAACGTGGAAAATGGTTTTCATGCCGGGTTAGTTTGACAGGTTGGAGAACCAAGGTAATAAAAAAAATATAACTCTATATTTTAAAAGTGTGGATGACAGGTCAACGCGAAAACTACAACAACCCCCCTGCCGGTAGGCAGGGATTTGACGGGATTTTACAGAAAAGGAACGAGATTAATTCTGCTGTAAGTTAATCTTGTACATTTTCCTACGGACACTAGCATGCTGTAGTTTATGAATGCGGACAGCAGCATGCTGTCCTTACTTCCATATAATAGCGGTCTTTTTACCAATTTTTGGCGTTATTCCGCTTGTAAATTTTGATCTTACATATTGTTTTTATAGATATAGTACTTAAAAGTAAGGACAGCATGCTGCTGTCCGCAAATTATAACGCAAGCTGTTTGTTTAATTACAACCACTCTCACCTTAGCCTTTCATAATAGCTCCTGACAAGACCATTAGAAGCTACCTGTGTTTGTAAATGTTTAAACTGAAGACTGGCATCCTGGGAACCAAACAGGGGAATACCGCTTCCTAAAAGCACGGGGACCTTTGAAATAATCAGCTCATCAATAAGATCTTCTTTCAAAAATGATTGTATTACTTTTCCGCCATCTATATAAATATTCGAGAACCCCAGGCCGGAAAGATAATTCAGTAACTCTTTTGGCTGCATCGAAAGCAGTGTTATTTTTTCTTTTAAATCATCCGGCACCTGTTTGATGCTGTTGCTTAATAAATATGCTTTGAGTTCATAAGGCCAGGAAGGGAATGTCAATATTTTTTCAAATGTACCCCGTCCAATCACAATAGCATCAATCCTGCTGATGAATTCTTCATAAGCACGCATCGCTTCATCATTGGCAAATTGCTCCAGCCAGGTAATGTCTCCATCTTTTCCTGCAATAAAACCATCGAGGCTGGTGCCGATGTAGACTGTTGTTTTCATTATGCAAAGGTAATATGAAGAATTCTCATTAGAATTATTTCTGATGAAGAGTTTTAGATAACTATCGTACGAGAAGGAATCCAGGTATTTTTTATTAAAAATAATTTGTTTATATTTGGAAAAAGCCTGACATGAAACGGACCAACAACACTATTCGTTGCATTTGCATGCTCCTGTTAGTTTCGACCCGAATCTCCGCCCAGGTCGCATTCATCGACCAATCGTTTGGATACTGGGGAACAGTGGTCCATAATTTTTATGGGAAAAATTACTGTCATGCCGGTATCATGCAGCCTGATGGCAAGCTTGTGCTGGTCGGGACAGCAGATGAAACTTCTTATGCGCTTCAAAATTTTGCTATTTCACGTTACACAATCGATGGTATGATCGACAGTACGTTTTCGAATGACGGAATCGACTCGGTAGATCTGAATAATTACCTGGACGAGGCACGACATGCTGCCCTTGATACCTTGGGCAGGATAGTGGTTACCGGAAGATCCAGTGATCTGAATGGCAATAAGTATGTGGGCATGGTCAGGTATAACCCTGATGGCACATACGACAATTCATTCAGTGGAGATGGAAAGGTAAGCCACCAGATGAGTTCGTCATTAGTTGAACCCTGGGCGATATTGGTTAAAGGTGATGGAAAAATTGCTGTGGCCGGGCGGCTCTACTCCAACTCCTCCTCCAATGACGTGTTCATTATGCAGTTCAACGACAATGGCACTCCTGATAACACCTTCGGAGCTTCCGGATTGGCTTCGCCAGGCGTCGCCGGGTCGCAGAGTTGTCTCAGTATGGTCGAGCAACCCGATGGAAAGTTAATTGTAGCCGGGAATAACCAGACTTTCACTGGCGGTGCTTTCGGTTACCTGATCATGCGTTTCAATTCCAACGGAACATTGGACAGCACCTTCAATGGTGATGGTATCATGGTGGATACCCTAGCAGGTATCAACATCTCAGGAATGGCATTGCTTCCCGACGGAAGAATTATTGTTGGCGGCGATTGCAGTCATTTACCCGACAGCCATTTTGCCCTTGCCAGGTATTTGGATGATGGCGTACGCGACAGTACATTCGGGACTAGCGGCCAGGTAGAAACAGTTATCGGAACTGGTACAGGCAGTAGTGTTATAACTGATATACGTCTTCAGGCTGATGGTAAAATACTGGCAACTGGCTATTTTTCTGGTGATGCCCTGGTATACCTGGCACGTTATAATACTGATGGTACCATCGACAACTCCTTTGGAGTAAATGGTATTATCGGGACTGGTATCGGCACATCGACCAACAGGTCCAATGCAGTGTTGATTCAGCCAAATGGAAAAATCGTGCTCACAGCATGGTCGGCAGTTATTAATGGAACACTCCTCGATATTGATTTTTCCATGATCCGGTATGGTCTCAACGTGAATACAGGTGATGTTGAAACGAACCTTTCGAATAATGTTGTACAGGTATATCCAAACCCGGTCGTTCAAACAACCACAATTACATGGAGCAATTCAAACTTTTCCAACAACACCTTCAGCCTTTACGATGTAACCGGCCGTTTACTTGAGTGTCGACAGATCACTGAGAATTCGATCACAATTGATTTCAGTGACCAACGGCAGGGCATATACTTTTTTACAGTATCTGACGAAATTACCGGAAATATACGGTCAGGGAAAATTGTTAAAAATTGAAGTGAACTTTCGAGTTAAGGGGAGTAAGAATGTCTGGATTAAAATAAAGGATTAACACTATTGCATCCCTGCCTGCCGAATTTTTTACTTAATTTTTTGGAAAAAACATATGTTAAAAGAAACTATAAACAATTACGGATAACGACGGCAGGCAGGATCGTTCCAATTCGTTAGGCCGACTCAGCTGGCGAGGACGAGTTCAGAGGGAATACTCCCTGAACAATGCTGTCGTGATTTATTCGTGCTCTATAACCAATTTTTCGCAGTGACTTCTTTCTCCATCAAATACCTTCACAAAATAAATGCCTGTAGGAACATTATTCAATTCAATTTTTTCATTTGATTCGTTAATGAAATTTTTCGAAAGTACCGTTTCACCAAGAATATTCACAATTTCAACATTTCCTTTCGCGATGATTCCTTCAAAATAAACAGTAATTTTTCCAGTGGATGGATTCGGCGAAACAAAAAAGTAATTATTTATTATTGGCTCGTTGATGACAACATTTGTGAAAAGGGTATTCATGAATCCTCCGCTTCCGACAAAAGACAAGGGAGTAGTTTCGATTGCAGAAGTAATGAAAGAAAATAAGGAAATGATGGACACCTGAGTTGCGGGTGTTGTAACCAGGGTTGCAGTACCACCTTCATTGCATCCGCTATTGCCAAGTGAATCAGTCTTGATTAAATAAATACCTGTTTGGCTGGTGGTTTCCCCTATAATAATATATCCGCCATCCGCAGTTTGCTGAATGGAATTTCCTCTGTCAATACTTACCCCTCCAAATGTTTTTGTCCAAAGCGAATCCCCATTTGCATCGATCTTGATTAAATAAATATCATCATCACCACTACCGAAGCTTGATGTATATCCTGCAACGATATATCCACCGTCAGAGGTTTGTTGAATGGTATTCCCTCCTTCAAATCCTGTTCCTCCATAGGCTTTTGACCAGATCAGGTTTCCTGAACTGTCTGCCCTGATTATATAAACATCCGATTGACCCGAACCAAAACTAAATGTATTTCCTGAAATAATGTATCCGCCATCCGCTGTTTGCAACACACAATTACCGTAATCATAATCAGTTCCGCCATATGATTTAGCCCAAATTGTATTTCCGGTAGTATCGGTCTTAAATAAATATACGTCTGTTTGTCCGGCTCCAAAACTGGACGTATTGCCGGTGATTACATATCCGCTATCGCTGGTTTGCCTGACAGATGTTCCTTCATCGCTGCCCGTACCCCCAAAAGATTTTTTCCAAAGTACTTGTCCGATTGTATCCGTTCTGATTAAAAAAACATGATTGGAATTACCACTATAAGTAAATCCGGTGATGATGTATGCACTGTCTGAAGTTTGCTGAACGGAATGACCCTCATCCTGATTTGTTCCGCCAATTGCTTTAGACCAAAGCAAATTTCCACTGGTGTCAGTCCTGATTAAATAAACATCGTAGCCTCCTGTCCCAAAACTTAAAGTTCGCCCGGTAATAATATATCCTTCATCCACGGTTTGAAGAACGGAGTACCCATCGTCAGCAAGTGTTCCGCCATAAGTTCTGGTCCAAAGTGTATCTCCGGTTGAATCAGTTTTCATTAAATAAACGTTTGAATAACCCGCACCAAAACTATTGATAACCCCTGTGACAATATATCCTCCATCTGTAGTTTGCTGAACGGAATAACCGGAATCACCACCAGTTCCGCCAATGCCTCGCTGGAAAGTGATTTGAGCACTCCCCCTGATTGATATAATCGATATTAAAACAAGAAATACTTTTATTTTCATTTCAGTTTAATAGTGCAAATACTTCCAGACGAGTTCAGAGGGAGCGCGAAAATTAATATTTAAAAAATTACCTGTTCACGATTATTTTTTTAGTCACGGTTTGTTTTTCCGATGTCAACTGAACAAAATAAATTCCTGCATTTTCAATTAGAATTGAAAATTTCTTTTCATGCGGTTTAGCATGGTAAACAACCTGGCCACTCAAATTGGTGATTTTTATTTCGTCAATCTTTACTGGACCTGAAATGTAAAATTGTTCATAACCCGGATTAGGGTAAATAGTAACCTGGTTTAAAATAGTATTGTGATCCGCTATTCCTGTAAGACCAGTACTATCCAGCTTTGCGACAAAAACATCTGAATTCCCCTGGTTTGTAAACGTAGATGGTCCTAATGTAAATGTTGAACTTATAAAAATTCCTCCAATTAAGATATTTCCATTTCCATCAATGGCCATATCATATACCGTTTCTTCAGCAAGATCACCGGCTGATTTTCCCCATAGGATATTCCCGGAAGAATTATATTTTACAACATATATATCACAAGAGCCGGCAGACACAAAAGTAATTGTGTCAAAAGTAATAACAGGACTATAAAACCCTCCTACTAGCAGGATATTACCTGACGAATCGGTTGCAACACTTTTACATGCATCACCAGCAGTACCACCTATAGATTGTGCCCAAAGCACATTACCCTGTGCATCATATTTCACAAGGTACATATCATAATTAGAACTGGCATTGAGAACTGTAATTGATCCGAAAGTCATGGAAGGACCATAAAAACTCCCCGATATTATTACGTTTCCATATAAATCTGTTGTAATACCATCAGACATATTAAGTCCAGAACCTGCTCCTGATTTAGCCCAGAGCGTATTTCCTGACGAATCATATTTTACTACGAAAATATCGGCAGTACTACTGTTTGTATTATTCAATACAAATGTTCCGCATGTAAGTATAATACTTGTAAAATCACCTGTTATCAGAACATTTCCATCTCCATCAGTAGCAATTTCCTTTACATCTTCCGCAACCTGGCCACTGAGTGAATTTGCCCATAGTGCATTTCCTGATGAATCATATTTAACAACAAATGTTTCATGACTTGTTGAAGAATTGGTAAGGGTTATGCTGCCAAAGGAAATGGATGAACTCATAAACATACCGGTTACCAGTACATTTCCATCTGCATCACATGTTATGGCACTTGCAAAATCACCGAAAGGTCCGCCGGCAGATCTCGCCCAGAGGGCATTACCCGAGGGATCATATTTCACAATAAACATATCTGTGTTGAGGCCATTGAAATTGGTTACTGTAATACTGCCGAAAGTAATGGTTGGATTATCAAATCCACCCGAAACATATATGTTTCCGCTATCATCAGTGGAAATACCTGTACTAAAATCCCGGTCTATTCCTCCAATTGCATGAGCCCACATGACGTTACCCTGAGGATCATATTTCACTATAAAAAAATCCTCCTGGCCTTGATTCTGACTCGATAAAGTAATTGTTCCAAAGGTGAGGCTATCACCATGAAAATATCCTGTTACAACCACATTCCCGCTTCCATCAGTCGCAATAGCTTCAATTAATTCCTGAGTTA
>JANWID010000356.1 GCA_025450095.1 Bacteroidia bacterium
CAGATGACTATTCGAAACTCGAAGGTTATAATGCCGATGCCGACCTGGGTTTGGGATGCGGTATACCGACAAAATTCGCAGGTATCAGGAAAGGCGATACCATAATAGATCTCGGATCCGGTGCCGGTAACGATTGCTTTGTGGCTCTCGCAGAAACTGGTCAGACAGGAAAAGTGATTGGAATCGACATGACCCCGGCAATGATCGATAAAGCAAGATTGAATGCACAAAAGTTAGGTTATGATAATGTTGAATTCCTGTTGGGAGAAATCGAGCATATGCCGGTAGGCGATAAAGTTGCGGATGTGATACTGAGTAATTGTGTTTTGAATCTGGTGCCGGATAAATCGAAGGCATTTTCAGAAATCTTCCGTGCGTTGAAACCAGGTGGTCATTTTACAATCTCTGATATTGTTTTGAATGGGAGCATTCCTGATAAAATAAAACAAGCTGCGGAAATGTATGCGGGTTGTATTTCGGGTGCGATGCAGAAGGAAGATTACCTGGATGTCATCCGGAAAGCAGGATTTGTGAATATAAAAATTCAATCAGAAAAAATAATTACTGTTCCTGATTCCATTCTTGAAAATTATTTATCTGCGAAGGAGCTGGAGGAATTTAAAAAGCGTGAAGCAGGAATTCTGAGTATTACAGTTACAGCAGAAAAGGATAAGGAAAGCTGTTGCGATAAATCGACTTGCTGCAATTAAGAATATCACCTAATTCTTAAGTATTCCACACGTTCCGCCCGTAAAAGCATTCGTCTTCGAAAGATGATGCTATTACGGGCGGTTCGTTTTATTCGTTTTTTTCTACCAACTGTCGTCCCTACGGGACTTACGAATCAATATTCCGTAAATTGTCTGGCAATCAAATCCTCAAGTTAATAACCATTGAATTTTCTATCTAATTTTAATTGCCTTCACCTAATCACTCTTCAATCTTTTCTGTTATCTTAAAACCCATGCGTTGTCTGGGCTTTTCAGGAATTTGAACCAATTGTTTCAGTACTGTAAAAATGGTAGTAATATCAGCATCGTTTTTAGTAACGGTTTGTTCCAGTTCCTGAATTTTCAGCATCAGCTCTCTATTTGACATCAATACTTCTCTCATACGCATAAACAATCTAATGATCCTGATATTTACAACCACCGCTTGTTCACTATTTAAAACGCTGCTCAACATAACAATACCTTGTTCAGTAAAAGCAAGTGGCAACTTCCTGATTCCCATATTTATAGAATTGGAAGTCACAAATTGTGACTTCCAATTCTGTAATTCTTCTTTCGTCAGCTGAAACATAAAATCAAGAGGGAACCTATCCGGATGACGCTTTACTGCCTGGTTAAGAACTCTTGTTGGTACGTTATAAAGAAATGCAAGATCTCTGTCAAGCATGACTTTTTGATTACGTATCAGGAAAATCCTTGTAACAATTGGATCGTCTGTAGAAAAGACTTCTGGTAATTCCATTCGAAAAATAAATAAAAATGCCAGCGCAAAATAACTAAAACGTGAAAGAATCTGGAATTTTTTCCTAAAAATAAACGTTTAAAAATAGTGTACTTGAGATTTTAAAATTTCTCATAACCCAGTATAAATATATTATTGAATGATTTCTTGAATTTTAATCGCCATCACATAATCATCAGTAACCTGATTACCTATTTTGAATTTTTTAACTCCGATGGTTTCCAAATTAAACTTCTTATAAAAATCAATGGCACGTTTATTCTGTTGCCAGACACCCAACCAGAGGTAATCAAATCCTTCTTGTTTTGATGTTTCCAGGCAGGATTCCATTAATGCCTTCCCGATTTTTTTTCCGATGTAAGCCTTTAATGCATAAATACGTTCGAGTTGGATACATTTTTTTCCTTGTAGTTCCGGTGGCGCGGAATTACGTTTCAGCTTTGCGTAACCAACAGGGTCGTCCTGGTAACTGGCAATAAAAAAAATCACCTCCGGGTCTTCAAGTTGTTGTTTGATTGTTTCCGGGTTGAATGATAAATCAAGGTAGGCCTGCATATCTTCAGGTTTGTTATACTCACCAAAAGCCTCGTAGAATGCACGACGACCCAATGATGATACCGATTCGAAATCTTCAGGTAATGCGGTTCTGACTGTGATCATAAAAATTACAAATGAGAAACGCTAGTCTTTTATGAATTTGCCTGTAAATTTTTCTTTGCCTGCAATAAACTCTAATAAATAAACTCCGGCATGCAAACCTGAAACATCCAATTTAAAATGCGGATGACTTTGTACCTGGAGTTCGCTCACCAACCGGCCCTGTGTATCGAATATTCTCAGTGAACCCTTACCATTAATATTTATTTTAAAATAAATATGTTGTTGTGCAGGCACAGGATAAATTGTGCCGTTAACTTCATGCACAGGAGATTCCGATATTCCTGTAGCCAGTAAAATTGAATCAACCGGGTAAGTCATCAATGAACGGGCATGAGTTCCTGCTATAAGTTTGTTGGTAGCATTTTCAATTTCGATATCATATACAGGAATCACCGGCATATTACTTCCTACCCGTTCCCAAAATTGTCCACCATCCACCGTAGCATATACGCCACCATCGGTAGCCACGAAAAACACCGAATCATTACCCGGATAAATAATAATATCATTCACTGCAAGCTGGGGAAGATTTCCTGCGATGGAAGTCCAGGTGGTACCGTTATTTTCTGATTTAAACACATGTGGAAAAAAATCATTGTACTTATATCCCGATACAGTTACAAAAACATCATCTTCATCATTCGGTGATGCTTTTACAGAGGTAATATAACGGTCGGGCAATGTACCATTAATATTATCCCAGTTATTTCCGGCATCCAGGCTTCTCCAGACATTTCCATCACTGGTACCAGCATACAGATAATCAGCATTCAAAGGAGATTCCGCAACTGTTGAGATGGTATGGAAACGAGGTTCGAATATAATTCCATCTGTAAGATCCGGGCTGATCGGAAACCATGCATCTGTTGGTCCACTCGTATTTTGATACACCCGGTATGTTCCGGTATATAACACCATCGGATCGTGAGCACTCAGGATGTATTGCATATCCCAGTTGCGGCGGTCACTGAAATCAATGGAACCGGAAATGTAATCGATGAAAATACCTCCATCGCTGGTTGCCCATATATCACCGTTTTGAGTTTCTACATAAAAAATTGCAGGATCAACGGGATCATAAATGATAGTAAAGCCATCACCACCAAATAACCGAATCCACCCGTTTATATTTACAGCGTTACCTGTTACCGTTCCGTTATCCTGCGTGCCGCCGGAATATTCGCCTGGAATAAAGGGGTTGGAAGTAACCCGGTAGAATTGCGTGTTGGGAATATCTTCAATATCCGCCCAGCTGATTCCGCCGTCGATTGTTTTATACAATCCGCCATCTGTAGCTAACAACACCGTATTTGAATCTGTAAAAAATACATCATGCTTGTCGGCGTGAGTATCCCAGTTCTGATCAGCCTGCGTCCAGTTGTTGCCGCCATCGAGTGAACGATAGACATCTGTACCGCAAATATAAAGTTCATTATGATTTGCGGGATTCAATTCAATACGTCCGAAATACCATCCGAAACCACCCATGAAAAATGGATCGATGCCATTGCTATTTTGTAAATTCCATGTTGTGCCACCGTCAGTGGTTTTATATACACCTCCAAAATCAAGAAGAGTATCTACATATACAGCATAAATAACATTAGGATCGGTTTTCGACATGGCCAACCCAATGCGCGACATGTCACCCTGGGGCAAATTGGAAACAAGAATGTTCCATGTTGCACCACCATCAGTCGTCTTATAAATTTTTGCTGATGTTCCACTGACGAGCGATTCTTCATTATTCCGGATACGGTTCCATCCTGCAGCATAAAGAATTTGCGGATTGTTATAATTCATCACCAAGTCGATAATGCCTGATTCGTTATTGATGAACAGAACTTGCGTCCAGGATATTCCACCGTCAACCGATTTGTACAGACCACGATCATTATTGCGTTCAAAAGGAAGTCCCATCGTTGCCGCATATATGATATCTGTGTTGGTTGGATCAATTTCAATTTTTGAAATGATGCGTTGATCATTCAGTCCCATGTTCGTCCATGTATCACCGCCATCAATACTTTTCCAGATACCATCCCCGATAAAGGGATAACCCGAAATATTTTTATCACCAGTGCCGGCATAAATAACATTTGTATTTCCCGGTTCAAACGCCAGGCAGCTGACTGATAAAAAAGATTGATCATCGGAGACCGGTTCCCAGGTAGAACCTCCATTAAATGTCCGGAAAATTCCACCGGTAGCGCAACCGGCGAAAATGGTATCATGATTCAAAGGATGCGCAAGTATCGCATTGATCCTCCCACCAATATTACCAGGTCCTTCCAGTGTCCAGGCGCTCCCAAATCCGGGTAAAGTAAAAGCAGATCGCTCAACCATTGAAGATGCCTGCTTTATAGCCTGTTCATAGCCTCTGAAATCAGGTTTCCGGTCGGGCCAGGATCGTTGCAGGAAAAAATGATCGGAAGGCGCATACAGGGCAAAGGATTTACTGGTTTCTAACTTTTTAATATCGTATTTATTAGATTTCCAAGGAAGTAACAGCATCAGAATGGCAGTAGCCATAGCAGTTCCCATAAAAACCCAATTGTGATGTTTCATAACCCGAAAGAATTGCTAATTTTGATTGATATCGTGAACTGGATAGTGTGTTTGCAAAGATAATCAATTCGAAAAGAGGAATTCATTTAAAATCAACTTAATAAGTATTTTTTGAAGCACAACACCTGGTTACAGATTCGGTTTTTCTTCAACACTCCCGGTGTCGAAAACTTTTGACGATACCGCGGGACAGACTAGCTACAGGAAGTACTTTTGTTGGAGCTGCTTCCCTTTTTAAAAAGCAATGCAATGAAAAAAAAGTGGGTAATCAAAGACAGGGCGCAAAGCGATTTAATTGCCGGTCTTTCGAAGCAGCTTAACATCAATCCCATCCTTGCCAATCTTCTCATCCAGCGAGGCCACGGTTCTTTCGAGAAAGCGAAAGAATTTTTCAGACCATCTTTAAGTTCGCTTCATGATCCTTTTCTTATGGAGGACATGGAGAAAGCTATCGATCGGATCGACACTGCCATTAAACAAAACGAGAATATTCTCATATATGGTGATTATGATGTTGATGGCACCACTGCTGTAGCACTCGTATTTACATTCCTGAAAAAGCGTTATAACAATCTTGATTTTTACATTCCGGACCGTTATAAGGAAGGTTATGGAGTTTCCACCCGGGGAATAGAATGGGCATCGGAAAATAATTTCACACTCATCATTGCGCTCGATTGCGGAATCAAATCGATTGATAAGATTGCATTGGCGAAATCAAAAGGAATTGATTTTATTATTTGCGATCACCACCGGCCCGGAAATAAAATTCCTGCTGCAATAGCGGTACTGGATCCGAAACGGAGTGATTGTAATTATCCTTATAAAGAATTATCCGGATGCGGTGTCGGTTTCAAGCTGATCCAGGGATATGCGAAGAAACATAATATACCTTTTGAAGAACTTGAAGATTATCTCGACCTGGTAGCGATCAGCATTGCCGCTGATATAGTACCTATCACCGGTGAAAACCGGGTGCTGACCTATTTCGGGCTGAAACATCTCAACAGCCATCCGCGCCAGGGCATCAAGGCGATCCTGGAGCTGAGTGGCTCGAAAGGCGGACTGACCGTTAACGATGTAGTGTTTACTATCGCCCCGCGTATAAACGCAGCAGGAAGGATTGAAAGCGGAAAACAGGCTGTGGAATTATTGATTTCCGAAAACCCCACTGAAGCGAAATCTTTTGGTGAGGAGATCAATAAGAAAAACACCACGCGGAAAGGACTTAATGAGTCTATCACGCGGGAAGCAATGTCGCTCATCGAACACGATGCAGAATTTAAAAACCGTAAATCTACAGTACTCTACAATCCCGAATGGCATAAGGGTGTTATTGGTATCGTTGCGTCGAAGCTGACAGATGAGTTTTACCGTCCTACTATTATCCTTACCCGTTCCAATGGTGTGGCAGCAGGATCAGCGAGATCGGTGAAAGATTTTGATATTTACAATGCTATTGAGTCGTGCAGTGATTTACTCGATCAGTTTGGAGGTCATATGTACGCTGCTGGACTTACTCTTAAAGAAGAAAATATTGAGGCATTCAAAGATCGCTTTGAAGAAATCGTATCATCAACCATTGAGGAACGCATGCTGATCCGGGAAATTGAAATTGATGATGTAATCTCACTCGATGACATCAATGCTTCATTTTTCAATGTGCTTAAACAATTCGCGCCTTTCGGACCGGGAAATATGGCTCCGGTGTTTAAATCGGAAGAAGTGTACGACCGCGGAGCTGTTCGCGTGGTTGGAAATAATCACCTGAAGCTTTCTTTAATTCAGAAAAATCATTCCCGTAAAGTAGTTGACAGCATTGCCTTCCAGCTTGGCGCCCATTACGATCGTATTTCCGCGAATGAACCTTTTCATGTTTGCTATCACGTTGAAGAAAATAACTTCAATGGCAGAACGAATCTTCAGCTGAATATAAAGGACATCAGTTTCGAGTAAACCCTACCCCAGCCCTAAAGGGTGGCGATTAATGCAGTCTTACTCTATAATAGATTCCGGTTTTAAATATGGGTCCGTCGTGTAAAATGCTGGGGTATGGCGCCCCGTTGCGTGCCTTGATGTAACGGAAAATTGTGTGACCGGCTTCGATATTCCAAACGAATTTTTTACTGATATTCACATTTGCATATATCCCTTGCTGGTTATCTTTCACTTTATAATATCCACCTTCACCTTTATATCTTTATTAATTTTTTATCGCCCTGAACGCGGCTCCGTGGTAAAAGCCTTTCTTTTTTTTGTATTCGTATCGAAGGTTGTTATTCACCAAACCAAACAAGTTCATTCGGTCGTTGATCTTCCATTCAATCCCAACCAGGTACATAAAAAAATCGCCATAAAACTCTTTACTCAGATAAACACCGGTTTTAAATTTTAATGCAGGTGTTACCTGGTAATTTACCATGATGGCGCCTGCAATCTGAAATACATCACCATTAAAACGGAACTGTGTACTATTGGAACGTAATGCTACAAAGGTCAGCATCTCCCACGAGGTATCTCTAAAAACATGCAGGTAAGCAATGGGTAAAGTCAGGCTTTGCAACCGCTCTTTATGATCTTCGTTAGTGGTTTCCAGAAATCTGTTCTCATAAAAAGGGCTTAAAATTATTTTGCTTCGTTTACCCACATCAATCG
>JANWID010000357.1 GCA_025450095.1 Bacteroidia bacterium
GATTCTTTTTAGCGAAGCATTCTGAATGATCCTGATTTATTGCTTTTCGATCTAATTCTGCAGCACCGGTAATTCCAGAATAAATTCAGAGCCTTGTCCCGGCTCACCTATCGCTTGAATGGTTCCATGGTGATTGGCTACAATTCGTTTACAGATTGCCAGTCCGATCCCGGTTCCTTCGAATTCGCTTTTTCCATGCAAACGTTGAAAAATTTCAAAAATACGATCTGAATACTGGTTTTCAAATCCGATCCCATTATCAGAAACCGTGATCCGTACAAAAGCTTCCTTTCTTTTGGTAATCCGGTCATTTTTCCTGCTGATCACTTCGGAATGAATTTTTATTTCAGGCGAAAGTCCTTCGCGTGAAAATTTCAACGCGTTTCCTATCAGGTTAAAAAAGAGTTGGTATAGCTGGGCAGGTATACCTTCGATCGTCGGTAATTCATCCACTTTTATAATCGCATGTTTGCTTTGAACCGCCAATTCAAGGTCGTTTTTTACATCTATAACTACATCATTGAGGTTGATCTTAACAGGAGATTCGTTATTCCTGGCCAGTCGCGAGTAGCTGAGTAAATCGCTTATCAGGTTTGACATTCTGCGAGAGGCCATCAGCATCTTATCTACAAAAACCCTCGAGTTATCGCTCAGCTCGAGTGACGAATTTATCTTCAACCGTTCACCGTAAGTTTGAATTTTCCTGAGCGGTTCCTGGAGGTCATGTGAAGCGACAAATGCAAATTGCTCGAGTTCATTATTCGAACGCTTCAGGTCTTCAATATTTCTTTGTAGCTCCGTTTCGTATCCCTTTTCCTTAGTTATGTCATCAACCGTTAACGTAAATCCATCTTCAAGCTTTACTGCTACTATGAGCAGCCACATATCTCCCTTTTCACGTTTAAGAAATTTCTCTGTTCTGAATACGATGTTTTGTTCCGCTACTTCCATACACGAATTAAAAAACCCATCCTCCCTGGATCCCGGGAATGCATCAGAAAAAGAATTGTCGATCAGCCCGGAATCTGATCTATCCAGCATTTCGGCAGAAACTTTATTCGCCTGTATAAATTTAAAGTCAATGATATTCCCATTCATATCCCTCACGGCACTGAACGACATAATTCCGCTTTGGGAGGATTCAAGAACGGTATTAAGCAGGTCTTTTACTCTCCTCTTGCTCCTGATCTCCATCAGAACTGATACCAGAGAAATGACCATGATGGAAATGGCTGTTATGGAAAAAATAGTACTCAGGATGCGGGAATATCGGACAGAAGTGGTTACTTCTTCATTTTGCAAATCACGAAGCCGGTTTTGCTCCGCCTTCATTTTAAGTGCAAAGGTCCTGATCGTATCCATGTAGGCATTTGACTCCTTCATGAGCTCCAAATAACCGAATCTGAAATTGCCAGACTGCTTAAGATGTACGATGAAATACTGTGTTCCTAGCTCTTTTTCAATGGTAGCATCGAGTGAATCCAGGTAAGCTGATTGCACAGGATTTTCACTGCACAGCTGTCTTAAATCATCCAGCTTCCCTCCCACTTCATCCTTGGCATCCAAAAAAGGTTTTAGAAATGTTGAGTCGTTGGTTACCACATAACCCCGGGTTCCGGCTTCAGTATCCTTAATCATACTCATTAACTCCTCAATCTTCTCCTGTATGGTAAGGGTGTGCACCAGCATACCCGAATTTTTATTGAATTTTTCGAAGCTGGCCCGGTAATAATAAATGAGAAGCCCTGTAACGATCAGGGCTATTCCAAAAACAGTAAAAATCCTTCTAAGTACAGCTATGTTCTCCATCTATTCTGGTTAATTCCATCGTAAAAATAGCGAAACCACGCAATTAAAAAACCAGGGTTGGAAACCCTGGCTTTACTATACATCTTCTATATAACTGATTTATCACTGACCATCCACATTAGCAGTAGGTCTGTTGATAGCTTTAATAGTTCCATATTTAACTTTCCACTCGGCCAACTTAATATTATCTTCTGTTGAAAGATCCTTCTCAATTGCATCCTTTCTGGCTCCAAGTGCTTCCCATTTCATTTGAACATGATTCCACTGCTCTGGTGTAAGTGCATCCTTATGAGCTTCTACGTAGTTGACAAAATGTTTGTGTACCTCAATAATATTAGCAGGTGTGACATTACTTAAATCGGACTTTATGTCGCCTGGCAATAATTCAGAGTCAATAACGGCTAATCCCTGTTGTGGAAACCTCCTGGCTCGTTCAGCATCATACTGATCCTTGAATTCCTCCCAATCGCTTTTAAGGGAAGCGAATTCCGCTTTCGTTTCCTCGCTCCATTCGTCCATTTTTTCCTCAGCTTTCAGCTTCTTGTCGTTATATTCGGCCTCCAGTTCATGCCATTCCTTATCGTAATAATTTTCTATGTGTTCACTCCGTTCAATCACATATTTTTTAAAATCATCATAGGTAACGTTTGAGTCTGATTTTTTAGAACACGACAAATATGCAACACTGCTGAATGTCATTAAGATTATGAGGGTCTTTTTCATGAGTCTAATATTTTGCTAATACAAATACATTGTTTAGAACCAGAAGTGAAATAATCATGCCATCCACGACCTGAGAAGCAATCCACATCATTTATCGTTTTAATAGCAGTAATTGCCACATATTGTGGATTTTTTTACACTGATCACATCTGGATTTATCGATACAAACAACTGTTTGAAACCCTTTATACGGGTAAGTTGCAAGCGAATTCATTCTTTGAATTTTCAAGTCAAAACAAAATGTGGTCAATTAGTGCATATATACTTAAGGCTGGCATCATTGATGCATTAATTGATGCATTCTCATTTAAAATACCCGAAGAAATGAACGCGTCGAAAATCAATACCAAGAAAAATACATATGTGCGACAGGGCAGCTTGCTTTGTGCAACACCGATAAATCCACATCCCGAATTATCCAGAACGCTTGTGCTCATCACCCGTCATAATAACCTGGGTTCTGCGGGCATTATACTAAATAACCCAATGGGAATAACTGTTCATCTGAGTGGATTATTCGACAGGTCGAAGGTTTTAGAACTCCATAATGGAGGACCCGATGATGACAGGCTTTCCTTCCTGGTAAGCATGGCATCGACAAATGCCGACGGTAATGATTCGGCTTACTGGTGTGTGAATCTGCATGTATTATTTACTTTTCTCGGATATATCAACCCTACCATACTTACCTTGAATGCCTATAAAGGGAGCATGCGCTGGCTGCCAGGTCAGCTCAATGAGCAAGTGCTTAAAAAACAATGGTGGATGACTGATTCCTATTCACTGGATGAACTAACCAGCAACAAGAATGATAACTGGTCATCAGTTGCCAGTAAAACAGGCGGACATTTCGCTCCGATGGTGGAGTTTCATAGCCCGATTATTTTCAATTAAAAGAAAAGCAAAGCCATTAAGCCAGAAAAGCCATTCAAAAATAAAAAGCAAAAAGGGAAAGAAAAGCAATATTGGGGAAAAACGCCTAATGGCATTTCTTTCTTTTCTTGCCCCTTTTTCCTAATGGCTTTTCTTTCTTTTCTTGCCCTTTTTTCCTAATGGCTTTTCTTGCCAAATGGCTTTTCTTGCTTTATTTAAAAAGGCGGCTTCGAATTTCTTCGAGCCGCCTGATTGGCGAAATTTAAATCGCCGGCTTAACCTAACACACTATCTGTTTCTGAATTTATTCGGGCTATTTCTTGGGGACTCGCGTTGGGTCATTCCTGTTGGGGTCATTGGTTTCCGGACGAATCCTGGTAGGATCATTATCCCGCTCCGGCTCGGCAGTACGATCGATCCTGGATGGATCATTATTTCCCCTGCCTTCTTGACCTTTTGGATTGCGTTGTTCTTCTTCTGTTTCGTTTTCGTTTTGATCGGTATCTACATCCTCGTCATTTGTAGTTTGTCCTTTACGACGCTCTTCCTTTGGACTTTGAGGCTGGTTTTTTCCAGGCGGCGTATTGACCGGTGTTTGAACTTTTTGCGTTGACATAACTTAATTGTTTTAAATGTTAAACTTAGAATTACATCAATGCATATAAAAAAATGATGCCATTTTGTTTATTTGTACTTAACCAACTTTGTTTGAATTTATTAATTGATTTGTCACTAATCTGCATTTGGGGAAATGTTCTACATTTCAGGAAAATTATACCCAAAATCTCAAACCGGGATTTTCAATGTGGCAGATATCATTTGCTTCGTTCCTTGTCTGATTTTTCTTTTGCATCCTTCTCCATTCTCCTGACTGCACCTCTCAACAGAAAACTCTTTTTAGCTGCTTCCATGTTTACATCCAGATTCTCGCTGGTACTCTTCAGATTTTCAAGTGTTGTAGTTATATCCGAAGCTATCGAAGAATCTGAAAGTAATCGCGAAAGTGTGCCCTTGCCATTATTCACTTTATACATGATCACGGCCAGCTCTTGGCTGATAATTTCCGCATTTTCGGCTGTATTTTTAAGATTAACCATAACTGCATCCATTTCAATAGGTGTTTCACTGGGTAACATATCCTTGTCACCAATCTGTTCATATTCTTCAGATCCCGACGTAATAGTTATTACTTTATCCCCCATCAAACCTTCGGAACCAATAACACATCTCGAATTCTTTCGGATAAATTTCTGAATCGGCTTTTCCACCAGCATATGAACCATCACAGATGTATCGTTATACAGAATTATATCGCTCACGGTCCCAACGTTGATTCCATTAAAGCGCACATTATTTCCCACCTGCAAACCGCTTACCCCGGAAAACGACGATCTCAATGTAAAGGTGGAACCAAAGAGGTTTTCCTGCCTGCCGATTACAAATATGCCTGTGATAAAAATTGCTAAGCCCGTAATTACAAGTATTCCCACTTTCAGTGTTCTATTCTTGCCCGGGTTTCGTGTCGGTGCTTTTTTCATAATTCGTATTTTGCATTAAATAAGATAAATCGGTATCAGTTTCCGTGTTCAGGAAATAACCAGGGTGGAAAGCTGCACGACAATAACATCGACAATAAATACCAATAGTGAAGCAGCTACAACGGCTTCATTCGAAGCTTTGCCCACACTTTCGGTACCACTCGAAGCATTAAATCCTTTATAACATCCGATAATTCCGATTACAAATCCGAATATCACCGATTTTATGGTAGCTGGGATTACATCTGCAAATCCAACTGCTCCCATGGCATGCGCTAAAAAAAGGACCAATGATACATCACCATCGATATTCACTGCCAGGTAGGATCCGAACAACCCGGTGAAATCGGCAACGAAGACCAATATGGGAAGCATCAGCGTTGTTGCAAGCACACGAGTTACAACAAGATACTTATAGGGGTTCGATCCTGAAACTTCCATAGCATCGATCTGTTCAGTAACTTTCATAGATCCCAGTTCCGCCCCGATTCCTGATCCGATTTTCCCTGCACATATAATAGCGGTAATCACCGGTCCGATTTCACGGATTATGGAAACCGCTACCATATTTGGCAACCACGATTCGGCACCGAAATCTTCCAGGGTAGGTCGCGATTGAATGGTAAGAACCACTCCCATGATAAACGAAGTGGTAACCACAAGTACAAGTGAACGGTTACCAAGTTGGAATGCCTGTTTTATAAACTCTTTTCCTTCGAATGGTAACCTGAAGATTTCCCTGAAAAAACGCATGGTGAAAAACCAAAATGACCCAACCTGCTCCATCGATTCAATAAACATTAGTTTCAATCGGCTTTGATTATCTTCAGTTGGTGCTTTCATATGTAATTCAGTCTTTAGTGCCACAATATCAGCGCATTCATACACTACAATATCATGCCATCGACAGGAGATCAATTTCAATACAGGATCCCGGTAGAATTTTCCCCAATACGGGATTTTTTTCTACAACAGTTGCTGGTAGAAATTTATCAGTAGGTCGGTGAGTGGCATGCGGTCTGACTGCTGACTTCCAACTGCAGACTGAGTATTGAGATACGCAGATTGAGGACTGATGACTGCAGACTGAGTACTGAATACTGCGAATTGATTACTGGAAAGGTTCTTGCAAGCGTTATTACAATTAAAATTCATTCTTACTATAAAAACTTAATATTATGACAGATCACACTAAAACTCTGGTTGCATTGCTGGTTGGTGCTGCAGCAGGGGCTGTTCTGGGATTGTTATTTGCACCTGACAGGGGCGACAAAACCAGGGAGAAATTACTCAGATTCGCAAAACTAAAAGGAGAAGAACTGGAGGATTATGTTGACCAGGGTGTTGGTTATGCCAAGAAGAAAGTTGAAGAAGGAAAAGAGTATGCTTCAAAGTTAAGTTCTGAAGTTCAGAACAAAGCCAATGAGTTTGCTGCGAAAAAAGAAGAAGTCAGGACAGGAAACCGTTGAAAAAGATCATGCCCGTCAACAATTCAAATGAATCCCGGTAAGCCCGGAAAATCGAACATCATGGAAGATGCCAAAACTAAAATTCGTGATTTCACAGGTGATATCCGCGAATATATCGAAACACGTATTGACATTATTAAACTGGATGCCGCTGATACAGGAGCGTCAGCGGCATCCTCCATGGTGTCGTGGGTTACCATTTCGATTACCGTACTGTTCATGTTATTCCTTGTTACAGTCGGCGGTGCAATAGCCATCGGTTATACGCTGGGCAATTTTGCATCAGGCTTTTTTATTCTTGCCGGAGTGTATTTCTTGATTTCCGTAATCATTTATGTCAATCGCGAAAGCTGGATCAGGAAACCTTTCTTAAATTCAATAGTGAAAAATATTTTTAATGATGCATAAGTTCAAAAACATCGAAGAGCTTCGCCTCGAACGAGAACGGCTCTATCTTAAAAAGGAAATGCTGGAAGATGAAATCAGGGACGAATTTGAAATATTGAAAGAATCAATGAAGCCTTTCAACATGATCAAGAGTCTGTTCAACCGCGATACCCATGTACAAAACGGTCAATCCACTAATCCAGTTTCATCCTATATTGGAAGTGCAGTGATCGATTTTTTGGTATCAAAACTGGTTCTCAGAAAATCTTCCTTCATCAGAAAAGTCCTTGCTTCATCGCTGATCTATGCAACTGGTCCGAAGATTATAGAAAAATTCTTACCTGTAGCCTCAGTGAAATTGAAAGAACTCCTTTCTAACTTTTTCCACAATCATAAATCTCATCCAACGTATGAACAGTCTACTGCAGGGAATTCATATTCTGATTGAACCCAGTGGGCGGCAAGCGGTAGGCAGTAAGCGGCTAGCCCTGAGCATTGGAGTGAATATATTACCCCCAAGCAGTTTGATTAATACAGCAGCGAGTTTCAGATATGAAAAAAGTAGTCGAAGGGTAGGCGGTAAATGGTCAGTAATAAGAAGTAAGCTGTTACAGTAAAAAATAACATACTTATGAAAGAATCATCCAATAAAATGAGCACCATGTCGGATCGTGTCAATAGCCTGACAAAAGAAGGTTATACAGAAAGTTTCCAGACGGTCAACGGAGGTATCAAGGCATTATCGGACAATACTTTTTACAGCGCCTCGGATATTGAAATAACTAACTTTTACCGTTTTGAAGGCAATAGTGATCCGTCGGATAACGCCATAGTATACGTGATTAAATGTAACGACGGAAAGAAGGGACTCATAATTGACTCCTATGGAATGAGTGCTGACCCTGCTATCGGTGAGTTTATTGTAGAGGTGGAGTCGATTCACAAAAAGATGCATTCATAAATCCTGGCTATTCAAACGGAGAAACATCCGGCCGGGTGACGTCAAAATCTTTGAACCGTTTTTCATTAAAGCGCACCGGATTCATACGAATATCGCTACCTCCTTCAGGCAATACCGGGTATAAAGCGATGGTAACCTGGAACGTATTCAATACAAGCAACTCGTTTTTCACTAGCAATCCAATACCATACATCTGGTAAACTTTTGAATCGAATACCGACTGATTATAACCTCCCACCATCCCAACTCCTGCTATGATAATCGGAGCAAAACGGAATCCCAGGATTACATAGGGAGTATAGAACACCGTTTGACTCATCAATATCAACCTGCTGGTTCCTATCGGTAAATCATCTTTATAACCTGCAAGTCCGTTTTCGCTGCTTAAGTTTAGCAGTTCGGTTTCGCGGCGGTTAACCCCATAAATGAAGTTAAAATTTCCAAATTGTCGCATCCTCCACTTTCCCCATTGAGCTAAAGGGGAAAAATAAATGATATCGGTACTAATCGTGCTCCCGAAAACTTCTTTGCCCTTTATAAACGTTCCATACCCTCCTCCTATATACAACTCACCAAACGAAGGGAAATAGCGGCCGATTGCGCCATCGACACCAAAATAATACTGTATTCCTGTATTCCTGTTTTCAATGCCAGAAGTAATTGTAATTTTATTTCCATCCGGTACATCCTCCACCTCACCAAACTTCAATACATAACGTTCTTTGAAGTATTTCCGGGATGACAGACTCAAGCTCGCCAGGTAAAAATCGGACCTGGAAAAATGTTCGAGCAGCGGAGTATCTTCAGGAGTCAGTGTTGGATATCGACCCCTGGCAAATCGCAATGCGCCTATGAGCCGTGTTGATCGCTCTTCATCAGTATATCCTTTCGACAAAGGGATGCTGTAACCGACCCAGGCATCGGCAACAAACGACTGCAAGGAATAATTGTACGTGGTATCACTGGAGAACTTGATTGAGTCGGATTTTGTTAACGAAAGGACTTCAATTCCCCCTGCCCACCGGGTAAGCGGAGAGTAAAATGCTCTTTTTATTTCCAAACCTTTCACATTATTGTCAGGTTCGGTGCCATAATACAATGAAGGAGCGATATACGTATTGCCAATAGTCGGGATTGTATACCTTCCATCCAGGCTCAATGGTTCCGATTCTTTCAACTGATCAGTAAGCCTGTTGTCAAATTCGTGACCCCATCCCATCATGTTTTTCTCAGTTACGCGGTACCGCACACGGCTTGGAGTAGCATTAATATTAAAACGGATCGACCAGTAATCCTGGGAGATAATAATTATATCGAAGCTGTCGCGTGTTCCGGGAACCTCCTGCACCAACAAACGGGCATCCCGAATAAACGATGTGGCTCGAACCAGCCTTTCAGATTCCATCAGTTTTAGAGGATCAATTTTATCCCCTTCCTTGAACAACAGGTAATTTTTGATTGTCTGGTCTTTCGTTTCAATATGTACCTTGTTGCCACCCTTCTGAAATACGTTGTGTGCTTGCTTTGTGGTATCATTAATATTTGTCCCAAATGGATCAAGGCTTACTATATATATATTCCGGATAATTCTTCCGCGATATTTCTTGGGAGAAATTCCATTTTTTACCTGTTTCGGCTTTTTCGACTTTGAACTTCTGATAGGAGGATTGAAAACAGCCTGGTAAAGCAAATAAAGCGCTTTCTTGTCCTTGGAATATTTATAGATCCTTTTATAAAAATCGGCAGTGTCTACAGGAGCATCAATGTCGTTTACTGTATCGGGAACAGTTTGTGAAAATACTGGGGTGGAATAAATAGAAAAACCGACGATGAAAATAAAAATTGCATAAATGTTACCCACGTTGTAC
>JANWID010000358.1 GCA_025450095.1 Bacteroidia bacterium
AGCGTGGGAAGAAGCCCTTATACAAATGGGCTTGGACTTGATAAAGCCGGAGTAGAAACGGATGAAAAGGGCAGGGTGAAAGTGAATGAACACCTGGAGACTAACGTGAAAGGGATATATGCAATCGGAGATGTGGTGCGCGGTGCGATGCTGGCCCATAAAGCGGAAGAGGAAGGCGTTTATGTTGCTGAGTCGATTGCGGGACAACAGCCACATGTGAATTACCTGCTCATCCCGAATGTTGTTTATACCTGGCCAGAGGTAGCTGCAGTAGGCTATACCGAGGAAGAACTGAAAAGTCAGAAACGCGAATACAAAACCGGATCATTTCCTTTCAAAGCAAGTGGCAGAGCCCGGGCGAGTATGGATACTGAGGGATTTATCAAGGTGCTGGCTGATAAAATGACCGATGAAATTTTAGGCGTCCATATGATCGGTCCTCGGGCGGCTGATATGATTGCTGAAGCAGTAGTAGCTATGGAATTCCTTGCTTCCGCAGAAGATATTGCCCGGATTTCCCATGCTCACCCAACGTTTACAGAAGCTTTCCGTGAAGCATGCCTGGCCACGACTGGTAATAGAGCGATTCACATTTAGTTCTTTGTTTTAACTTAGTTCCCTTCGTCACTTAGTCTTTTAAAAATACAACGAAGGAAACGCAGTTACAAAGGATAACGAAGAGTTCTTAGTTTAACTTAGTTTGATTCGTCCCTTTGTTGTTTTTTATTCGGTAGCAACTTTCAGTCTTTTGTTCCAACACAAACCACCGATAGACCGATTTTTTTGAGAAAAAGGAAATCCAGAATTTTAAATAACGGTACAAGTTTATCAAAGGTGCGCATCTGGAAAGCGGGAATGATCCTGTTTTTCTGAATAGTTCCGGAAACAAACCATCCCGGGATACCTCCTGCATTAAAGTAAAAACTTTTCAAGACAGTCAGGTGATTGCTTCTGAATAATTGTTCCAGGTTTTTGCGACGATAACGCCTGTAGTGATGCAATTCACGGTCGAAGCTGTTGTAGAGTGATTGAAATGCCGGAACAAGGATGATGAGTTTTCCTCCCGGTTTCAGCAGTTGCCGGGCATTTTGTATAGCCTGGGAATCGTTTTCAATGTGTTCGACTACATTCAGCGCGAATACTGTATCGTAAACGCCGGATAAAGATTCATATTTTTTTGAAAAATCCGAATGCACCAGGTCCACTGGCAGAATTTTATTCAGGCCCTGGAGTTGGGGGAATTTAAATGCAAGGAATTCGCGGTAATTACTTCGTATATCCGAAAGAGTTATATCCATTCCTTCGCGGATAAACCGCGTTGAAATATTACCTATTCCGCTTCCGATCTCCAGAATTTTGCCCTGGCACCATGGCCGGATGGATTCATAGGCCCAGTCATTAAAATTAACCGCATCCGAAATTACCGAGAGTGTTTCAAATCCTTCCGGATCAAGTTCTCTGTATTCAAATTTTCCGTCAGTGGAACTCATTTAAATAATCCGTACTTTAGAATACAGTAAATGGCACGGAAGCCATCTTTCCAGTTAATTTTTTTCCCTTCTTCGTAGGTTCTTCCATAGTAAGATATTCCTACTTCGTATATCCTCACCTTAGGTATCCGCGCAATTTTAGCGGTAACTTCGGGCTCAAAGCCGAAACGGTTTTCCTTAAGCTTCAGTCCCTGGATAAGGTCCCTCCTGAATAGCTTATAGCAGGTTTCCATATCGGAAAGGTTGAGATTATTGGTCATGTTGGAAAGCATGGTCAGAATGCGGTTCCCTATGGTATGCCAGAAAAACAGGATCCGGTGCGGTTTTCCCCCGATAAACCGGGAGCCATACACAACATCGGCAAACCCGTCAACGACAGGCTTCAACAACTGGTTATACTCATGTGGATCATACTCCAGATCGGCGTCCTGGATGATCACGAAGTCGCCGGTGGCATGTTGAATTCCGGTATGCAGCGCAGCTCCCTTGCCTTTATTGACTTCGTGGTGAAGAACACGGTAATTAATATGAGTATGATCTGCAACATATTTTTCAAGCGCTTCTTTAGTGCCGTCTTTAGAACAATCATTTACAAGAATAATTTCTTTTTGAATGTCACCAATTAATTTGACATCATTCAACTTATCCAGGATCTGATGAATGGTCCTTGCTTCGTTGTAGCAGGGTATTATAACCGATAATTTATCAAATTTATTCATTGATTTTCAATTCAATAGGTTTGCTTTATTAATTGAGCGCAAATATAGGCTTTTGAAGAATAAAATCGATATTTGCGTGTCTAAATGAAAGACGAAGATAAATTCACTGATGCCATTCAAACGTTCATCCAAGAGATTTTTACTGATATTTTCAATTCTACTGATTACCGGCCTTAGTGCTTATTTTTTGTTGAAAGACAGAGGTCGCAAAAAAACGGAGCGGGTCATAACCACTTCAGTTGAATCCCCCAGGGATTCTCTAATATTTTCAGAAATCAACTCCTTTTCCTATGACCTGGAATCACCTTTTGATTTAGAAAATTATAATGTCAGTGAGAAGAAAGCGCGATCAGGTGTTAAAAGCAACTGGTTAAATAAAAATAATGAATACAGTGTAACTGTGAGAAAACCTCTGAATTCAATAGCAGGTTTTCAAGATATAAAAGAAATAATTTTTAGCTTTTCTCTGCTTACCGAAAAGCCAGTCAATAATGCTGTGGTTGTATTGTCAATTGATGATCCTTCCGGCAAATCAGTTGAATGGATAGGAAAGGAACTTAAAATGAAACCTGATTCTTGGCAACAACTGGATTTTTCTTTCGAAATCAATAAGGAAAAATTAAATAAAGACTGTTTTCTGAAGATATACATCTGGAACAAAGGCAAAGAAGATTTTTTTGTTGATGATTTTGCAATCAGGATTAATGGAATGGTATCCGGTACAGTTTTTAACTCCGGGTATATCCCCGAGAGAAATATTGACTATGATTTCGAAGTACCTTTTGAGGGTGAGAATGTTGAACATTATTCTCAGGAAAATGCTCACTCCGGTAAATTCTCGTTCCTGCTTAATAATTCAGTGTCATATAGTCCCTCTGTAGTTAAGAAAGTTTCTGAAGTTATCGACAGTGAATTTAAGCTGATTACAATCAGTGTATGGTTAAATCAGATGACAAATGACAATGAAGTTGTGCTGGTGACTACAATTAGAGATCAAACAGGTAAAGAGTATTTCTGGCAGGGCAGAAGTACTGAAAAGGGTAAATTTCCAAAGGGTAAATGGGTAAAGCATAAAGCACAATTTAAATTACCATTTGAAAAAATTAAACCTGATGATGTGATTGGAATTTATGTATGGAATAAAGGTGGTAATGAAGTTTACATAGATGATCTCTCAATTGTATATGGTGAAACTAATGTTAGAAGTGGAAGAAAATTTGCTGTTGATATGACTGTTTTTCCTGATGGAGAATATAAATTCATACCCAATAAACCTCCTTTTAAAACGATTTATCTGAGCAATTTCAGTAATTCTACAACAGAAAACTTTTTGCCTGATAATTTTTTACCTGATGATATAGTTGCAACAGGACAATTTATAAAACAACAACACGGACGGGAACAAATTATTAAGCTTCGAGAAGGTGTTCTTTCTGTTTATTCTTATTGTCAAGATCAGAAAAGTATAATTAAAATTGGAAATATCCAATCATCAGAACTTAATATTGTTGACAAGGATGCATTTCTTTCTTCAGGTAATTATCTCAATAACAATTCAAATCAATTGTTAATAGCTGATTTAAAGAAACGCAAAATTTTATTATGTTCAATCGAAGGTTTAAAAAATGAATGTATTGGTTCAGAGAATAATTATGTGAACTTAAAAGTTTTAGCCAGCCTTTCTCCAAAAGAATCAATTCCTTTCTTCAACGGTAAATACAACAGAATACTATCCGGAGATTTTGACGGAAATGGTATTAAGGATATTCTTTTGATTAATTCAGAAAATGGCGGATATTCAATCTTTGATTTCAATTCAGGGTCTGATGTTAAGATACTCTCGGAATCTTATGTCGCTGCATTTAAATTTCCTGTATCGAAATCTGACAATTCAATAAATTTTATACGGTCTGAAGATTTTAAACAGGATATTATTATTGTCAGCAGTTCCGAAAACGATCATAATAAGTCAGTCGCATTCCGGTTTTCTACAATTGATCAGGCGTTTATTTCCATTAGTAACTGGAACTGTAATTTGATTTCAGGAAACTCTTCGCTTTATCAGGGAAATTTCAATTCCCAGGTAGAAGTGATGATATTAAACAAGACCTGGAAATTTGATATGACAGGAGGAAGACTTAATAATCAGGGAATATCTGTAGAGTCGCGAATGGATTTCAGTGGATATTTGCCAGGGAATAATCCGAAATACTTTGAAGACTTGAAAATTATCACCGGAAAATTTACACAGAATACCAGGAGCGAGCTCCTTGTGCTGGCAGCAAATTGTCAGGATTCCAACTTTCCTGCAAGTCCATGTTCTGTTTTTGAGAATACTTCGGTATGGAAACCTGTATCTCAATTATATTATTTTAAAGATTGAATCTATAGATATGGTAGTAAGATGGTTCTGGTATTTTATGTGTTTTGGAATATTTTCAATTATTTCCTGCAAAACCGATGACAGGAATGAAGAAAAGATTCTGGAGACCGGTGCTTTTTCAGTTAAGAACTTTAATCCTGTGTCAAATTTTTCGCCGGATAAATCTAATATGGTTGTATTAGAGTTGGATTATTCCGGGGCAATTGAAAAAGGGTTCATTGTTCCTTCCCAGAAACAGGCAAAAGAAGGAAAATTTGTAGTTAAATTTCTCATTAAAAATAATTCCGGTATTGCCAAAAAATACTCGTACAAAATCTTATATCAGAATGAGTCATATAAGTTTCCGGAACTGGATGAAAAAGGAAATGAGAATATTCTGGCCTGGGAAAATTTTTATGGATCATGGGAAGATACAGGCACATTGCTAAAAGTAACACCGGAAATAAAACCTGATAGTGAATTTCATGAAGTAACTGATGAAATCAGAATCGTAGGTAATCCCAGAAATGAACAGAGATATTTTGACAATGGATTAAATAACAGATGGCAACGGAATCCACGTACCGGAATCTATTCTTTCAGTTTGTTAATTACCGAGCAGGGAGGTAATGCTGAAAAACAAATACCTGGATATGTTCTTGATATTTCAAAACCGGATAATGGTAAACTGAGAAACCCATTTTACTTTTTTGAGTCCGGAAATGCCCACAAAGTAAAAGACCTTGCATTTCTAATTTCAAAATCATTAAGGATTTATGCAAAGCCGGTGCTTGGAGAAGGCATTTATATTAACCCCCTTAATTTTTCAAAAGAAGCGGCCGGAAAATACTTTAAGAACACTTGTGGTCAGGATAGTTTGATATATGAAAATGCCGCTTTTGAACAATTTATTAATAATGTTGATCCTTCAATGAGATTCGTAAATATTCCGGTTGTGAGAGATGTAATGGGTGATGATTACACCAAAGTTGACTACAATTGGGATAAAGCTTTTTATAAACTTGATGAAATGATCTCAACTTTACCCGGTGTGGCATTAAAACCTTGTGAGACTGTTTTTGCCTATCCGGAAGAAAATAAAATTGTTTTGAAAAACCCGGCAAGTTCGGAAGGAAAATGGAGAAAGGAAAGTGTTGGAATCAGGACCCGGCATGGATTTACTTATGGAAAGTATCGCTTAAAATGTAAGCTAACACAATTACTTAATAAGGATAATGTTTGGAACGGATTGACAAATGCCATTTGGTTATTATATCAACAAAACAGCAAAGCGTGGAATAATAGGCGTGAATGCACTAAAGAAGGCTTTATGGAAACCTATTGGGGAGGTGATAATGATAAAAGAGTGCCAATTATCAATTATTCAGAAATAGATTTTGAAATTCTTAAAACCCCTCCATACTGTCCATCTTTTAATTTTCCTCCTGTTATTAAAAACCCCACCTATGATCAATATAATGTGTCCAGGTGGAATACTCCTTTCCCTCCCGAAATTGCTGATGCTGACGAAATGATCACAGTAGCTTGTACAAACTGGGACATGGCTTGCAAGCAACCCGAAAATTTTAAATCAGGATGCAATGAAATATTATATAATAATACCGTTTACAATTCTCACCGGTGGACTGAAAATTACCGTGCGTTAACTCAAAAAAAGTATGAAAAGGATGATGAGCTGTTTGCTGGTGAATATTATTATTTCGAAATTGATTGGAGACCCGAAGAAATTATCTGGAGTATTGGAATAAGTCCTGACCGTATGCATGAAGTTGGTTATATGAATCAGACAATAACTTCCATTCCAAATAATCAGATGACACTGATTATTACACAGGAATACCATAATACAAAATGGTGGCCGGGATCTCCTTATATGCAGGAGAATATTCCTTTTCCCTCAAAGGATTTAATAGGAGAAATTTATGAACTTGTCATCGAGTAGAATTGAGGGTAAAATAAGCCTTCTTATTTTAATTCTGATTTGTTTTTTTCTGGTTTTTCAACGGATTTCGAATAAGAAATGGAAGCCTAATGAAAATGTAGGATCGACTCAATTATCGTTCGATTCTTTCGGCTATTACATTTATTTACCTTCTTTTTTTATTTATGATGATTTTAGTCAATTGAATTACCTGAAGGATATTCTGCCTAAATACAAACCTACTACTGATTTTTCACAGGCAGTCGAAGGTCCAACTGGTAAATATGTCAACAAGTATACAATGGGTCAGGCGGTGATGTTCCCACCGTTTTTTTTGTTGGCACATTATGTTATTGTTCCAGTAACGGGATTCGAACCTGATGGTTTTTCTGTTCCATATCAAATGAGCATTGCTTTTGGTTGCCTTTTATATTCCATAATTGCTTTGTTTATATTGAGAAAAATTCTTTTAAAATTGTTTAATGATAATGTTGCTTCATTGGTGTTATTGTTTGTGGCAATTGGTACGAATTTCCTATACTATTCAACTTCTGATAATACACTTCCACATAACCAGTTGTTTTTTGTATTTACACTTATACTTTTTTATACAACAAGTTATTATGAGAAACCTGGCTATATTAAAGCGGTAATTGTCGGTTTGCTTGTTGGATTAGCAGGATTGATACGACCAACTGAATTAATAATTTCCCTTGTGCCGGTTTTTTGGGGCATATCTGATTTAAAAGATTTATCACTACGCCTGAAGCAACATTCAAAAGGAATCATGATAATGGCAATCTCCAGTATCATGATAATTTCCCTTCAATTAATATACTGGAAAGTGCAAAGTGGAAGATTTGTTTTTTACGGGTATGGAAACGAACAATTGAATTTGTGGAAACCTCATCTGGCCGAATTATTGTTTAGTTTCCGCAAGGGCTGGTTCATATATACACCTATGATGGCATTGGCAATAGCCGGATTCATTCCATTATTTAAAGAACACAGAAGATTTTTCATTCCGTTATTTATTTACATCATCTTAAATATATGGATTGTCAGCGCATGGGATTGCTGGTGGTATGGTGGATGTTTCGGTCAGCGGTCGATGGTGCAATCATATGCCTTATTATCAATCCCTCTTTCCGCATTATTTTTTTCAGTTATGCAGAATAGAAATGCGTTGATTAAATATTCCATCTTGACTTTTGCTGGGATTGTGGTGTTTCTGAATCTTTTCCAGATTTGGCAATACAAAAAGGGATTTATTCATTACGAAAACATGACTCTTGAATCATATATGGCTGTTTTTGGGAAAACAAAATTGCCGGAAAACTATAATGCATTACTTAAAGAACCTGACTATAGTCACTATGGAGTTCAAAAAGGTGTAGAGTATAAAGATCAAATACTGGTTAATGAAAAATTTGATGGTAATGAAAACGGTACGGTTGGCGATATCTCATTTGAAGGAGGCAAGAGCTACAAAACAGATCCCGCAACCCAATTCGGTCCAACATATTCATTTAAAATAGGGGAATTACCTGTTAATCCGGAAGTCAAGACACGATGCAGATTTAAATTATACACAAAAAATAACATTAGTTCTTCACACATTGTAATGACTATTGAACAGGAAGGACAACCTGCATATATTTATAAAAGTCTAAATCTTGGTTTCATGCATTATCCTCTGAATAGTTGGAATGATGTTGAGATATGGATGAACATTCCGAAGTATGCTTCAAAAAGTGATTTCTTCAAAGTTTATATCTGGAACACGGGAGATCAGAACCTGTTTATTGATAATTTTGAAGTGATATTGCAGAAAAAAGTTTATTTGAATTGAATTTTTAATTAATTATTGTATGGAGGATAATGGGAAACAGGAAATTCCTGTTTTAAAATTTGCCAAATTTATTGCCTTGATATTAATTATAACTGGCATTTTATTATTCCCTCCTTTATTTTACAGGATATTATCCTTTAACGATTTATTATTGCAGGATGTTAGTAGCCTTATCAATGCTTCAATTATTTTTGTTATCCTTGGTATAACGATCTATCTGATCAAAAAGCACATCCGGGTATCTGTTTTAATGTTTGTTTTTTCATGTTTGCTTTTGATCTGGATTGAATTTGGTTTTAGGATAGTCGTGAATTTTGCAGCTAGCCCCGATTTTATTAAGAAACTGAATTTTCAGAGCAATGTTACATACTCCGAATCCCAGGCATTTATCGGATCTCCTTTTTTACATTTTACCGGAAGGAGCAAAGTACAACTGGAAGGGAATTTAGCGCTGAGCGGTTACCAGCCCTATAATAATTTCGGATTTATGGGGAACGACTTTTATTTCTATAAACCTGGAAATGTAATCAGGATTGCATGTATAGGAGAATCTACAACTGCCGACGGATATCCTCTCGAACTGGAGAAGTATATTAATTCAATTAATAAACATTCACAGATAAGATTTGAGGTTTATAATTTCGGTCAGGCATATTGGACCACTGCACATTCACTTACAAATTTTATGTTGAATGTAATTGATTTTTCACCTGATTTTCTGATAATTCATCATGGCTGGAATGAAGCGAAAATCAGAAATTATAATGAGAACGATTTTCGTGCGGATTATTCTCACCGATTTAAATCGTTTGATACACCTTTTGTATTTGATAAGTATATAATTAGATCTTCCGGAATATACAGGTATCTGAAATTTCTTTATGATAAAAGCCCTCATTGGATGTCTTTGGCAGCATCAATCGAATATAATAGTTCAGGAAATCTCGATTATGTTAATCCCAAAGAACTTAACCCTTTTAAAAGAAATTTGAAAAATCTTACCAATATAGCTTTGTTAAGCAACATTAAAGTAATTTTTGCAACTATACCGTTTTCAACTGATTCAAATATTGCAATGAAGGATGGAAAAGGTACGATCATGCAGTGCAATGATCTGGTGCGTGAAATTGCGAATAGTTTCAGTGAAAATGTTTTTTTGTGTGATCTTGATAAAGAAGTTACCGGCAAACAAAATCATGTTTTTGTTGATCTTGCACACATTACAGATGAGGGTCGCAAAATCAAATCAAAATTGCTAGGTGATGTAATTTATAATTTATGCGATTCAGTTTTTATTGCAGGATTGCAAACAGTCAACAGAGGTTATACTTCACAGGATGGAATTAAATACTATGTGGACAGAATGAAAAGTGATTCAATGTGGATGAATAATGATTTGTTAATTAAGGCCGGAAAACTTGGTGTGCCCATAGATACGGTTATGTTTAATGATGCGAAATATCTTGTTGATCAGGATTATATTCGCAATAATCTGCAGTCACATTAAGTAGGATTATTAATTATAAAAGGTTATCAATTATGCTGACTGGGTTAAGCGAAAAATGGAAATACCTGTTGCTATTCCTGATTATTTGTGATGTGGTATATACTTACATTCAGAATTCAAATACCATGCTTCTGGATGGTGATTTGGCTGCCATAATTGTTCCAAGTGACACATATAAAAGAGTTTTGGATGATCCGTTTGGTGCGGGAGTAATTTTTCACCACGAAAATTATGCCGCCCCCAATCGTTTTTTTATTCACTTCTTTATGCAGAAATACTTTCATTTCATGCCATTTGTGTTTCAGTTAATATCGAGGCCGGTTGAAAGTGTTTTTTCAAGCATTGTTTTTGCCCGAACTTTTATGCATGTTTTTTTAATATATCTGATAGCAGCTATTGGAAGTGGAAGCAGAAATATCCTAAACTATAAGTTTCTGATTGTTGCATTGGTAATTACACCATTATTCCAGGTCAATGGGTATTTTTTAAGTATGGCAGTTACAATGAATTCAGTAACCTATACATTTTTTTATTCACTGCCGCTTATTTTTATGTTGTTATATTTTTACCCTTTTATTGAGACCTTTTACCGGGATAAGTCGTTTCCAGTCTCTTGCCTTAAAAATCAATTTCTGGTTTTGCTGGCGTTCTTTATTGCTTTTGGAGGACCACTTGGCCCTCCTTCAGTAATTATATTAATCGCATTAATATTATGCTCTTTTTGGGTAAAGCATTTCATGGGTAGCTCAGGGATGGATATTTTTACGAGAATTAAATTGGCGTTCAAAGCTGTTCCAATCCGGATATGGTTACATTTTTCATTTATTGTGGTATTATGCTTTTACTCACTTTATATAGGAACTTATAATTCTGAAAATTTATGGGATAAGATACCTCTGAAGGAAAGATATCATATGCTGTGGGAAGGATTATTCAGAACATTCACAAAAAAACTTGGAGTACCTGTTCTCTTTGGGTTGTGTGTTTTAAATGGAATTTTAATTTACCGTTTAAAAATCGATTCTTATAGAAAAACGTTAAATTTGATTTCGCTCTTAGGTATTTTCGCTTTAATTTATTTGCTCTTGCTTCCGTTAGGAGGGTATAGAGTATATCGGGAATTTATTATACGCTTTGATACATTTACACCGGTAACTATAGTCATGATGCTTGTTTTTGGATTGACTTTTTTACAGCTGTTAATTCATACAAATGGAAAATTGCGGAATGCTCTAATTGGCATTTTTGTGATCATGGCGACAATTTATACTAATGCCGACAGGTATGAGAAAGGGGTTAATAAATGTCAGAAGTATTACCTGAAGGAAATTGCTAAATCAAATGAGAAAGTAGTTCCATTGTATGGATGGTGCAGTCTGTTAACATGGGATAAATCTAAAAACCCTGAAGATTCTGAATTAGGAGCTGAGATGATCAGAAGGTGGAAAATCACTAAGGAGAAAAAATTATATTATCACGCAGATTGATCAGAGATTTGTATCCCTGACAACATACAAAGGCCGGTTCCTGATATTGGCACTTAAACGGCTGATGTATTCTCCTATAATACCTATTCCTATTAGCTGTATGCCTCCTAAGAACAGTATGGTTAGCATTAAAGAAGTCCAGCCGGGTTCATAATTCTTGGAAATAAAGCGGGCATACAATGCATACAGCATCATGATAAAAGTGATACCGGAAACAATGAATCCTGCAAGCGTAACGACCTTTAAAGGTAAATTTGAAAATGAAGTAATGCCATCCAGTGCCATTCGAAACATTTTTGTATAGGTATAACCGGTTTTTCCTGCGAAGCGTTCGTCGCGATCATACTCCACGAAAGTCTGATCAAAACCAATCCAGCTGATCTGTCCACGTAAAAACTTTTGTTGTTCGGGCATATCTTTTAATACCTGGACAATTTTGCGGTCAATGATTCTGAAATCACCGGTGTCGACAGGAATACTGATCGAAGTCATTTTAGATAGTATCCGGTAAAATAATTTTGCAGTGGTTCTTTTCATTATGCCTTCTCCCTGCCGCGATTTTCGTTTGGCATAAACCACTTCGAAACCTTCCTTCAGTTTATTATATAATTGGGGGATAAGTTCAGGTGGATCTTGCAGATCGGCATCAATTATCACAATTGCATTGCCATTTGCATTGTCAAGGCCGGCAGTAACAGCAATCTGGTGTCCGAAATTACGGCTGAGATTAATATATTTTACCTGCGGATTTGCCTTTGAAATTTCTTTGATAAGCTGCATAGAATGATCTTTACTGCCATCATTGATAAAAATATATTCCATAGCAGGAAGGTTCATTTTGCTGATGACGCCGTCCAGGCGTTCCATCAGTCGTTTGATGTTGCCTTCTTCATTGTAAATCGGAATGATAACTGAAAGTTCAATATTCATAACAGGTTATATTTTAAATTACCATTTCCGGTATTTCTCCTTCCACGATAAGTTTGCCCGCAGTTGCATTTTTTACCTGTTCCACTGAAATTCCGGGAGCACATTCCACCAGTTTAAAACCTTGTGGTGTTACATCGATTACCGCCAGCTCTGTAACAATACGTTTCACGCATTTCACTCCGGTTAAAGGCAATGAGCATTTGGGAAGTAGCTTCGATTCACCCGCCTTATTCACGTGCTGCATGGCTACGATTATATTTTTTGCTGAAGCTACCAGGTCCATTGCACCACCCATACCTTTTACCATTTTTCCTGGAATTTTCCAGTTGGCGATATCACCGTCTTCACTAACTTCCATTGCACCGAGAATTGTCAGATCAACCTTCTTTGACCGGATCATCCCAAAGCTTACGGCGGAATCATAAAACGCCGAACCAGGAACTGTGGTGATGGTTTGCTTTCCGGCATTAATTAAATCCGGGTCTTCCTCACCTTCAAAAGGAAATGGTCCCATACCAAGCAACCCGTTTTCCGACTGAAGAACTACATTTATTCCTGCAGGCAAAAAATTTGCAACGAGTGTGGGAATACCGATACCAAGATTGACATAATATCCATCTTTAACTTCGCGGGCTATGCGTTTGGCGATTCCGTTTTTATCTAGCATGATTTAATTTGGTAATTTGGTAATTTGATGATTTGATGATTATATTGAATTAAAATAGATGGAATAACAGAAAGATACTTAAATACATTAATATTTGATTTTTTTGCTTCTTTTTGGACGTGGAAATTATTTTGGATAATATCTTGTTTATTGATTCAATATCAGTTACCAATTCTCCGGGATCGGGGAAATCCTTTCTAATTCTGCAAAGTGATAACCAGTATTCAGTTTCATCACCTTCCTTGGCAGCAATTTTATTTTTGTGTATAAAATCATTTAAACTTTCTGCATTTTGCGATTCCCTGACATTTGCACCGATTGAAGTTCCTGATTTAAATAACTGGTTACTGAGTTGAAATTTTTTTAGAGAATTTAGTGCTTCACAATACTCTATAATTTTGATTGAAAATTCAAAAGTTAATTTTACAATAACGTTTTCTTTGTTCTGTTGCATGGGAGAAAAGTTTTAAAAGTGAATAAAAAAAGATAAATACTAAAAAGAAATTATCTGGCAATCTCATGTCAAATATATAAATTATTGAAATTAAATTATCATTCATTAATCTCTCTCCCCAATTACCAAATCACCAAATCACCAAATTACTATATCACCAAATTACCAAATCACCAAATTACCAAATCACCAAATCAACCTTTTCTCACCGTCCTCTGCTCAATCCTTTTCTCATATTTTTCACCTTTGAATATCCGATGCACAAAAATTCCCGGTGTGTGTATCTGATCCGGATCGAGTTCACCGGGTTCAACGAGCTCCTCTACTTCGGCGATTGTGATTTTACCTGCCATTGCCATCATAGGATTGAAATTACGCGCAGTTTCCCTGTAAATAAGATTACCGCTGGTATCACCTTTCCATGCTTTTACAATTGCGAAATCCGACTGAAATGCATATTCCAATAAATAATCGGTTCCATTAAAATTACGGACTTCCTTACCCTCCGCTACTTCAGTGCCTACTCCTGCGGGAGTGAAAATGGCCGGCATGCCGTAACCTGTAGCAAGACAACGTGTGGCAAGTGTACCCTGGGGAATAAGTTCAACTTCGAGTTCCCCACTCAACATCTGCCGTTCGAATTCTGCATTTTCACCCACATAGGAGGAGATCATTTTTTTGATTTGTTTTTTCTGAAGTAATAATCCCAGGCCAAAATCGTCTACTCCCGCATTGTTGGAAATACATGTAAGATTTTTTACTCCTTTCCTGACAAGTGCAGCAATACAATTTTCAGGAATGCCACATAAACCAAATCCGCCAAGCATGATTATCATTCCATCACGGATATCGTTAATGGCTGTATCTGCAGAACTAACTACTTTATTGATCATATGAATTTTAATTAATGAACACGTTTTTCAGGCAATGAATTACCAGGTGAAAATACCTCCGGCAAAACTAACTAAAAAAGTCTGAGTTACTCCCCGAATCGCAGCTCGTCAGAAGCCGAAGTCACCCTGATCCTGGGTAGGTTCAGGATTCTGCAGATTGTATCGGGAACAATCGAGTTCTATCGACAATTTACCTTCAGGCCGCTCGAAATCCTCTTGTGATAAGTTAATCGTTTTATCAGCATACACTTTCTTCATATAAAGCGCCCAGATCGGTAATGCGGTATTAGCTCCCTGGCCCAGGGTGATGCTGCGGAAATGAACGGAACGGTCTTCACACCCAACCCAAATCCCACTTACCAGATCGGGTGTAATGCCAACAAACCAACCGTCACTCTGATTTTGAGTAGTACCTGTTTTTCCTGCAACCGGGTTGGCAATATTGTATTTGTAACGCAACCTGACCCCGGTTCCAACTTCTACAACACCTTTCAAAAGGCTGAGCGTTACATATGCGGTTTCTTCACTCAGGGCTTCTACTTTTCGTGGAACGAACTCTTGCAGAACCACACCATTCTTGTCTTCTATCCGGGTAATAAAAATTGGTTCAGTCCATACTCCCTTGCTGGCGAATGTCGCATATGCCCCCGTCATTTCGTACACCGAAATATCCGGCGTCCCGAGACAAATTGAAGGATAGGGTTCCATGGGTGAAGTAATTCCCATCTTCCGTGCGATTTCAATTACTGCTTCAGGTCCGAATTGTTTTATCAGGAATGCAGTGACACTGTTCACTGATTCTGCAAGCGCTTCTTTCAGCGAAAGCATACCACCATATTTACCATCGGAATTTTCAGGCGACCATGGAACACCGTCTTCACCAATAATAGTTACCCTCACATTCGGAACTTTATAGCAGGGTGAATATCCTTCCTGCATGGCAAGTGTGTACACAAAAGGTTTAAATGTAGATCCCACCTGGCGACGACCTTCTTTTACGTGATCGTACTTGAAATATTTATAGTCGTTACCACCAACCCACGCTTTGATAAAACCGGTTTGCGGTTCCATCGACATCATTCCGGTTTGCAGGAACATCTTATAATATTTGATAGAATCCAGTGGACTCATGAGTGTATCATGTTCTCCTTTCCAGGAGAATACAGTCATTGGAACTTTGGTATCGAAAACTTTTTTGATGGAATCCTGGCTCACATCATTTTCTATCAGTTCCTGGTAACGCTCCGAACGTTTCATTGCATC
The DNA here is from genome assembly GCA_025450095.1 of Bacteroidia bacterium. The sequence continues at coordinate 15,567 of JANWID010000358.1, forward strand.
AGTTATGATCTCTGGTGTTTCTGACCAGGCAGCTTTTCCTTTCCAGTGTTCAAAAAAAGTTTTCTGTAAATCAGTGAGATGCTCTTTAGTTGCTTCTTCGGCATATTTCTGCATCCGGGAATCGATGGTGGTATAAATCCGCAGTCCATCACGGTAGATGTTATATGAAGTGCCATCTGATTTTTTATGTTCGTTACACCAGCGTGAAAGGTAAAGTCGGAGATATTCACGGAAGTGTGTCGCAACACCTACGTTGTGGTCTTCCGACTGGTACTTCAGTTTTATAGGTTGAACTTTAAGCGAATCATATTCCGCCTGTGCCAATAAATTATACCGTGTCATCTGGTATAAAACAGTATTACGCCTGCGTTTTGAATTTTCGGGATTTCGAACAGGGCTGTAAAAAGTGGGTGCCTTAAGAAGTCCTATAAGTACAGCTGATTCTTCCGTATTAAGTTGCGCAGGCGTTTTGTGAAAGAAAGTCTGGGCGGCTGATTTAATACCAAAGCTGTTACTGCCGAATTCGACAGTATTCAAATACATTGCTATAATTTCTTCCTTTGTGTAATTGCGTTCCAGCCTGACCGCAATAATCCATTCCTGGATTTTTCGCGTTACCAGCCTGAAGCCTGCAATTTTCTCCCTGGGGAAAAGATTTTTCGCCAATTGTTGTGTAATAGTGCTTCCACCCCCGGAACCACTTTGTCGCAGCAGTACAGTTTTAAAGAGTACGCGTAGTAGTCCCCGCAGGTCAATTCCCGAATGTTCCTCAAAACGGATATCCTCAGTTGCTTTAAGGGCATTCACGAGGTTGGGAGCAAGTTCCTTATAATGAACGTTGGTCCTGTTCTGGTAATAATATTTCCCGAGCAGCATACCATCATTTGAAAACACTTCAGAGGCAAGTGCGCTATTTGGATTTTCAAGATCTTCAAAGGATGGAAGCTCACCAAATTTTCCGGAGGCTGTAGCAGCAACAATTGCAACCAGCACAATCAAAGGAAGAATAACCAGCAGCCAGAAAATACGGATGAAAACTCTGTATTTACCACTTTTCTTTTTGGGAGGCATATCAGGCAGGCGTGACGGTTTAATTCCGGATTCCGGCGAAATTAACGATTTTAATCGCCTTTAATTTTTGAAGGTGAGATAATTTCTCTTAAAGAAAAAAAGGGTCAGATCTTTATTTCTTCACCAGCTGTATTGAAGAAATGAAATTCCATGATATGGTAGGAAGATACAGCTTCTATTTGGATTTTTTTCTTGAGTTCACGCTGCCATTTGTAACGTAAGGATGAAAACCATAAACCCTGGGTCAGATATGCGGCAATAAAAGGATGCAGCCGGATGGTCACCGCTTTCTCATTTTGTTCAGTCAGGATATAGCGGGCATTATTTTTAATATCGTCGAGCAACAGGATGCTTGCCTTGATCTCTCCGGTGCCATCACAGGCGGGGCATTTCTCAACCGTGATGATCTTCATTTCAGGTCTTACCCGTTGCCTGGTGATCTGAATGAGCCCGAATTTGCTGGGAGGAAGGATAGTGTGCTTGGCACGGTCCTTTTTCATCTCCAGGCGAATTGTTTCGAAAAGCTCTTTTTTATGAGCCGCATTGTACATGTCGATGAAATCGATTACTATGATTCCACCCATATCACGCAAGCGAAGCTGGCGGGCAATTTCCTTTGCAGCCATGGTATTCACCTGGAGCGCGTTTCGTTCCTGATCGGAACCGGGTTTACTCCGACCTCCGCTATTTACATCAATAACATGCAGCGCTTCGGTATGCTCAATGATAAGATAGGCTCCATTTTGAAGATTTACTGTTTTACCGAATACGGATTTTATCTGCTTATCGACTCCGAGATGTTCGAATATGGGTACTTTGCCACGATAGAGCTTGACAATATTTTCCTGCTCGGGAGCAATGCTGCGGATGTACGATTTGACTTCCTCAAAAAATACCTGGTCGTTAACATGTATGCTGTTAAAACCAGGATTTAGCATATCTCTGAGAATGGTGCTGGTTCGGTCCATTTCACCCAGCAGCTTTTGTGGCGGACTGCTGGTTTTCAGGAGTTCGTAAAACTGGTTCCATTTCGAAAGCAGATCCTGGATATCCTTATCGATTTCCGCAACTTTTTTTCCTTCTGCAACAGTACGCACTATGAGTCCGAAATTGCGGGGCTTGATGCTTAGGGCAAGTCGTTTAAGTCGGTTGCGTTCTTCCGCGCTTTTGATTTTCTGACTTACTGAAACAATATTGGAAAACGGCACCATCACAACGTACCGGCCGGCAAGACTCAGATCACATGTAATTCGTGGTCCTTTAGTTGAAATAGGTTCTTTGGCAATTTGTACCGAAAGAAACTGACCCGTTGATAACACGCTGGATATTTTCCCGCCTTTATCGATATCGTTTTCCAGTTTAAAGCCATTCAGCAGCGCTTCGGGCTGCTTTTTATCCATGACACTTTTAGAAAACTTAACCAGGCTCTGAAACTGGGGCCCCAGGTCGAGATAGTGAAGGAAAGCATCTTTTTCGTACCCGATATCCACAAAAGCGGCATTCAGACCGGGCATAATTTTCCTTATCCGGCCAAGGTAGATGTCGCCGACAGCAAAATTATTGTCCTTTTTTTCATGATTGAACTCAACCAGCCTTTTATCCTCCAAAAGGGCGATCTGCACCTCATCAGGTGTTGAGTCAATGATCAGTTCACTGTTCAAACAGTTTATATTTTAGAAAACATCCGTTATGCATGGATTTGCTGCGGTAACTTCATAAAACAGTAGCACCGGGTACCGGCCCGTTAAATCAGAATTTGTGGTAATATGATCAAAATGAATATGACCGGATGAAGTCGGTCACCACAAAAGCCGGCCCGGCAGGCTGGGGAAACGATACAACGAAAACGGCAGCATAACCTGCAACGCTTTCATAATAACTGGAAGTGCAGGGTTACATTATAGCAACCCTGCAATCATTATTTTTTCTTATGCCGGTTCTTTCTCAGCCTTTTTTTACGCTTGTGCGTGGCCATTTTATGTCTTTTCCTTTTTTTACCGCTTGGCATATGCGAATATTTTTATTGGTTAATAAATGAATTAATTTTCTAAGCGCTGGGGCCTATTTGTTATTTTTTATTGAAGCGATATAAGCATCAACCTCTTTTATCATTTGCTGATCGTTGGAGAGATTTCTGAAGATCTCAAAATTCTCTACAGCTTTTTCTTTATTGTTCATTCTCAGGTAACCTTCTCCCATGTACACATACATATCAATCCGGGAGGGGTTTATTTCGAGAACCTTACTAAACCGGTCGACAGCTTTTTCATACTGACCTGATTTCATAGAGAGAAAACCCAGGTTGAGATTTGCATTTTCATGACGCGGATCTTCATTCACCACTTCCCGCAACATCATGATTCCTTTCATGGGTGTTCCGGTGCCTTCAGCATAGAGCACTCCCAGGTCCGATTTAGCATTCAGGTTTTTGGGATTCAGTGCAATCACCTTTTCATAAGTTGAAATGGCTTTCTCCACGAAAAACGCTGATTGGAGCGAATCCTCCGAGCTCTTATAAGCGTCAAAGTACCTGTATGCAGCATTCAGCCAATCATTTTCTTCTCCGCTTTTGCCTGCTTTTTGTTCAAGGTACCAGGCTGCAATTCCGGGAAACCGGGCCGCATCCCACGCACTTCCAATTGAGTCATAAAGAGCGAGCGATGCTCCGGGATTTTTCAGCTCTTCTTCCCATACACTCACTTTGTTATCACCTTCCCATCCTAATCGTACCTTCGAATCGGAAACGAATTTTTCGAATGAAAAAGATGTACTCTTTTCGCTGCGACCTGCAATCTCCTGTTCCTGTTCCTTTGGTTGAGGTTTTTTAGGCAACAGGTAAATTCCTGCTGTTAAAACCACTGCGCCGGCAACCAGGGCGATGCGAAGCCTCTGTGCCCCAGCCATGCAGGTTACTTTTTAAGAGAATTCTTTACTTTTTCAGTGAATGTTTTCGCTGGTTTGAAAGCCGGTATATAATGTTCTGGAATGATGATAGTTGTGTTTTTCGTAATGATACGGCCTGTCTTTTTAGCTCTTTTCTTTACGATAAAACTTCCAAATCCCCTCAGGTAAACATTCTGATTGTTTGTAAGAGAGGTCTTGATGACTTTCATCGTGGCTTCGATGGTCTGTTGTACAGCCACCTTCTCGACACCTGTTTTGGTTGCTACTTCAGCAACGAGTTCAGCTTTGGTCATAATTATTTTTGTGTTATAATAAATTATATTTGGGGGTGCAAAGATATGTTATTAAATTGAATATCAAAAATATTATTAATTAATTTTGAATCCATTATCCCCGGCGGCCGTTTCCGGAAAGCTTCTGAATTGGTACGAAAAAAACCACCGGGACCTTCCCTGGCGGAATACACGCGATCCTTATATTATATGGCTTTCTGAAATTATACTCCAGCAAACTCGCGTAGAGCAGGGTTTACCTTATTTCCGGAGGTTTATTGAACGATTTCCCAAAATTCAGGACCTAGCCAAAGCATCTGAAAATGAGGTTCTTAAATTTTGGCAAGGACTCGGTTATTATACCCGCGCCCGGAATCTGCATACCACAGCCAAATTCATCACATCAGAATACAAGGGCAAATTTCCAGATGAGTATAACAATATCAGGAAGTTAAAAGGGGTAGGCGATTATACCGCCGCGGCTATTGCTTCTTTTGCATATAATTATCCGGCTGCCGTAGTAGATGGTAATGTTCACCGTTTTTTAGCCAGGTTATTCGGAGAATTTACGCCTGCAAAATCTTCCAGTGGAAAAAAGTTATTTAACGAACTCGCCGAATCGCTTTTAAACCGCGAAAAGCCTGCAATTCACAACCAGGCTATTATGGAATTTGGTGCATTGCATTGCAGACCTGTGAATCCGGAGTGTGCAACCTGTCCTTTTCAAAATAGTTGTATTGCTTATCGTTCAGACCAGGTGGCACTTTTGCCTGTTAAATCAAAAACTACATTAATAAAAACAAGGTATTTTAATTACCTGTTGGTGCATTTCGATGGAAAAATCTTTCTTAACAAAAGAGCACCCGGTGATATCTGGACACAGTTGTATGAACCACCGCTGATAGAAACTGGAAAAAAAATTTCTGTTGATAAACTGATACATTCAAATCCCTGGAATGAATACTTTCAAAGTGGTTTTGAAGTAAAATCGGATAAACATTTCGCTGTTCATAAGCTTTCACATCAGCACATTTATGCCCGATTAATTGAAATAATTTTAACTAAGAAACCCAAGAAACTGTTTGTCAACTCATTTATCAGTGTTGTACCAGAAGAAATATACAAGTATCCTGTTTCAAGACTTGTTGAAAACATGCTGCGTGTTTCACTGAAAGAACTTTATGAAGCAGCAGCGTCCTGAATTCTGATTGTTAAGTTTATGGCATTTGACTATATTTGTAAACACGAGAATAAAGTAACCTAAGCACAAACTATAAAACATGTCGGGAATTAATAAAGTAATACTGGTTGGTAACCTGGGGAAAGACCCTGAAGTCAGGCATCTTGAAGGTGGAGCTGTAGTTGCGAAATTTCCTCTTGCAACTTCTGAAACTTACAAAACCAAAGATGGTCAACGGGTAGATCAAACCGAGTGGCATAATATCGTAATGTGGAGAGGGTTAGCCGAAAGCGCCGAAAAATACCTGAGACAGGGTTCTTTAGTTTACATTGAAGGTAAGATCAGAACACGTTCGTGGGATGATAAAGAAGGCAACAAACGTTTTGCAACCGAAATTGTAGCCGATACCATGACCATGCTCAGTTCCCGAAAGCCTGACGAAAGTTCGCATCATGGTACACAGGAACAAAAACCTGCAAGCAGTGAGGAGTCTCCGTCAGTTGATATGAGCGGCAATTCGGGCGACGATCTGCCTTTCTGAAATAGGGAACCTCTTCTTTAGTTCTCTGAATAGTTTTTAACATCACTAAATTCAAAAGCTGTTTCGTGTTTTGTAATACTTCACGTCTTTGAATTACTTTTGAAAATGTTTAGAGAAACACAGGCACAATGAATTTCCTTCCATATTCAACTTCGCACAATAAGTTACAACAACTGGCATTGGCTTGTATTTTCTTTTCTGCAATTTCATTTTCATCCTGTGATGAAACGTACACTCCGAAGCCCAGAGGATATTTCCGGATTGAATTACCTGAGAAATCGTACTCCGTTTATATTCCTGGAAATTGCCCGTTTACTTTTGAAATTCCCGCATATTCTGCCGTTGCCAATTATCATGATTCTATTCAGCAACCATGCTGGAAATATATCCGGTTTCCTAAATTCAATGGTGAAATATTTTTTTCTTACAAACCGATTCAGAATAACCTGAATACATATCTTGAAGATTCACGTGCCCTGGCATATAAGCACACCGTTAAGGCGGATGCCATCGATGAAACACTTGTTGAAACTCCAAATAAAGTATATGGTATGATCTACGATATCGGTGGTAATGCTGCATCATCAATCCAGTTCTATGCAACCGACAGCACAAAACATTTTATCCGGGGCGCTTTATATTTTAACGTTCCACCACAACCCGACTCGCTGGCACCGGTAATTGATTTTCTCCGGAAGGATATTGTAAGGTTGCTCTCAACGCTGAAGTGGAAATAAATCACCAGGCGTTTATGAAATTTTCACTGACCGATTATTTCCTGGAATTCAAAACTCCTTTTTCAATTGCGCATGGTACACGTTCCGGAACCGACCTCGTTTTCCTGAAGCTTGAAGAGGAAAACAGGATTGCATGGGGAGAAGCCAGTCTTCCTCCTTATTTACCGGAAACAAAAGAAACAGTTCGAAAGTTCATCACCGATTTTCTTTCGTCCACAAAAGATTTTTCTAACCTGGAGCATTTGCTGAATTTACTTATGCATTTTGCTCCAGGAAATTTTGCTGCAAAGGCGTGTGTCGATATCGCATTTCACAACCTGTTTGCAACGCGATTAAAAACCACAATTGCCGGTATGTTGGGAATACATGGTGATTATATACCAGATTGCACTTTTACTATCGGGATGGGAACTGATGAGGAACTGGAGCATAAAGTCATGGAAGCGGAATCGTTCCGGTTGTTGAAAGTAAAACTGGGTGGTGACCGTGATAAACAGATTATCACTACAATCAGAAAACTGACCGATAAACCAATCTGTGTGGATGTGAACCAGGGATGGAAAGATAAGGAAACGGCCCTGGAAATGATTGGATGGTTGAATGAAAGAAATGTGTTGTTCGTGGAACAGCCACTCGATAAAAATGATTATGAAGGACAGCGCTGGCTGAAACTTAAAAGCACCTTACCCATTATTGCGGATGAAGCGGTTCAGATATACCCTGACGTGGAACGTATCGCTGAAATTTATGATGGCATCAATGTAAAACTCATGAAATGCGGCGGAGTAGGAGAGGGAATAAAAATGATACGGAAGTCACGTGAATTAAAATTAAAAGTGCTGGTCGGAAGTATGTCGGAATCGGGATGCGGTATTGCCGCAGCTGCACAATTAGCGCCGCTCGCCGATTGGGTGGATCTCGATGGACCATTGCTTACAAAGAATAATCCTTTCGATACGGTGGAATATTCAAACGGGAAAGTTTATATTAAGTTGAAAAGTTGATGTGTAATCCGTACCCATCACTTTTTTCTTAACAATTTCTGCATCATATGGACGTCGAGGAACCGACCGAATTTTTTGCCTGCTTCGCGCATCACACCGATGTGATCAAAGCCGAGTGCTTCATGAATGTGAATGCTGCTGAGATTTCCTTCTGATATCCTGGAGATGAGATTATGTAAGCCGGCTTTTGCTCCTTCCAGGATCAGTACTTCCAGCAATTTTTTACCAACACCTTTCCCGCGATGGTTGTGATCGATATATACGGAAACTTCGGCAGTGCCATCGTAAGCGCAACGGTCGCTCCAGCGGGTAAGACTGGCATAGCCGATCATCATTCCCTCAAATTCCACTACTAGAACAGGATGCGATTCATCATGCGACAGAAACCATTCCATCCTTTCTTCGAGTGTTTTGATTTCGGTATCAAACGTAGCCGTCGTGTTGAGAATGGCTTCGTTGTATATATCCATTATCCTTTCGACATCGGAAATAATTGCTGGACGAATGGAAATCATGATTAAAAATTTTGTTCCTGCTATTCCTCAAAATTACAAACTAATACAGCGAACACAAAGCCAGGAAGACTATTATGATTTAACCAATTCCAGCCTGTTGATTAACTCAGGCCATAGCAGGTCATATGGAATTACTTCCAGGGTTTCCAGTTCACTCTGCAATCCCAGCTGAGCAGCCTTCAGTTTGATAAAAAACTTTTCTGCGATCTGAGCTGTCTTTTTCGCATCAAAATCATATTTGATCATCACCATCAGCATCTTTATGAAATAGTAACTGCGTGGGTTTTTTTCCTTTTTGATATACCGGCTCGCATACAGCTTGAGTGCGTCACCGCGTTGTACTATTTTATCGAGATCGCCTATTTTCAGTGAAAGCACGATTTGCGCTATCATAATAGATAAATTATAACCCGCCTTATCCTTGCTGTATAACGGTACTTCATTCAGAAATTTTGAAATATTAAATTTCCGGCTCAGTTTATCGTTATCTGATAATGTATATACCAGGAACGATTCAAAAATTTTCCACTTCTCCTTGCTTTGCGGAGGGTAATTATTAAAGCTGGGGTGTTTGATTACCTGGTTATAAATTTCACCCGCCTTCTCGTGATTTTTTGTATGCAGACACAAAAGGAAATGCCATTCCAGGAATATCAGCCAGTTTAATGTTCCGGGGTTGAAAAGTTCCATGCAAGTTTTTGCATACTCATTGCCATTTTGATAATCGCGAAGGTGGAGACTACTTGAAAGTTTCTGCAAATTCATTTCTCCCAATCTTACTCTTTGAGACAAGTGAGGATTACTGTTTAAATAATCTTCACATGCCGAAGCTACACGAATAACATTCTTAAAATCATTAATAAAATCAAAATAACGAATTCCAATCCTGTACATATTAATCCGCACAGAATATGTATCGTGTTTTAGAACTAGGTTCTGAAGTATGGTATATGATTTTTTTGCAGTGTCAGCTAACATTGCCTGATTCGAAACAGATCTTACTATTTCAAGGATCAGTTCCTGGTTTAATTCTTCAGCTAATAATTCAGCTTTTTGAATTTCAAGGGCTTTCTTTAGTTCAATATCTAATTTTTTAAAGGATGTCTTATTTCCACTATAGCTACTGAAATAGCGAAGTTGACGTAGGGCGATGATGCTCAAATCAGTAAAAAAATGCTTTTTTGAATTGTATAAAGCCAGTTTTAGCATATCCTCTCCTGCATTTTGCCGGTTTTGCATCAGAAGTATTGCACCAGCAAGCAAATTCTTACATGTTAAAAAATAGGCCTTATCATAAGAACTTTTGAAACGTTTATGCGTATCCATCTGGAAAATCATATTTACCAGTTGTTCTTTCGCCCGGGTTTTCAGCATAGCAAATGTCTTGTCTCCCAATGGCTTATCATAAATTCCGGTTTGAGCATCCGCTTCATTTTCCCAGGATTTTGATGCTAAGCCGCTAATGAGCTTGAGGTATTTTGCCCGTTCCCCAATTTCTTCTGTTCCCTCCTTGAAACGGTTCTTTTTAGTATAATTTGTTACCAAAGTGGAAATTTCTTGCAAATTTTTAAATGACATGGTCCTATATGTTATTTATTTATAGGATCAAATGTAACAAATTTATTGTCCTTTCAGTAGAAATCTCAAGTTTTTAGGTGTTACCAAGTTTGGTATAATGATACCCTAAAAACATATGTCTCACATTAGTTTTACAACCGCAAACAACATGATTGAATTGTTAATTGCCATCCTGATAGCGTTAGGATGCAGTCCAGAAGGCCAAACAGCCGATGAGTTACGTGCCGAAAATCCAGATGCCTACTATAGGGCAACCCAAATTCAGGAAGCGGGAAATTACCGCAGTACTGACGGAGGAGTGGTAATCGTAGAAATCGGCGGCGACTAAAAAGAAAAAATACTCTCATTAAAAAAACAGGGAGGGGTCTCAATAACCGGGGGGTTAGTTTTGAGACAGCTTACTCCCTGTTATTTTTTTTATTATAATGACCCTCAAGGGTTTGCATAGAGACTTTTTTCCTCAGTATCTTTGTTTAACTAGTACAAAGTAACCATGATTAAGGTTAAATCATTCTGCTTCAATTCTTTCGAGGAAAATACGTATGTTCTTTCGGATCAGTCGAACGAATGTATCATCATCGATCCCGGCTGTCACCTGGTAAATGAAGAAGACGAACTTTCCGATTATATTGAATCCAATAACCTGAAACCAGTCAGGCTTTTAAATACCCATTGCCATATTGATCATATTCTTGGGAACAGTTTTGTTGCCCGAACATATAACCTGGAGCTCGAAATAAATGATAAGGAACTTCCGGTGCTGAATGCTTCCGGTTATGTCAGCGAAATGTACCAGATCCAGTTAAGCCCTTCTCCTATGCCCGCCAGATTCCTGAATGAAGGCGATAAAGTGTCGTTCGGAAATTCTGTGCTTGAAGTGCTCTTTACGCCTGGACATAGTCCCGGAAGCATTTCCTTTTACTCGCCTGAAAATAATTTCGTGATATCAGGGGATGTTCTTTTTGAGCAAAGTATCGGAAGAACAGATCTGCCAGGTGGAGATTATGAAACTCTGATTGAATCCATAGTGGTAAAGCTGTTGCCGATGGATGACGACACTATTGTTTATTGCGGACATGGCAACAACACTACGATCGGTGCGGAACGCAAGCTGAATCCTTTTTTAAGAGAGCATATCCAGCATTAGTTTCTCGACTTCCGGTTGGTCCCATTTGGATTCAATTCCAGGCATGGCCATAACCCGGTCCATAATAGCATCATGCTTTTTTCCTTCATAAAATGCAGTGCTGTAAGGAAGATCGCTGAAAGTTACCATGGTGTAGAGTGGTATCCATTTGTCAGGGTGCTTTTCGCTGAACTTAGCTTCAATTTTTTTCCGCAACAGGAAATCAGGATGTCCAACAAGGTCCCGCATTTCGATAAAGTTTGCTAAAGCCAGTTCTGCGATGGCGTCACTGTTTGGTTTACGTTGCTTTTCATATTCCGGCATGATCTGTTCCCAATCATGATTGTATTTTCGAATCAACTCGTCCAGTACAACACAATCTTCAAAACCGCAATTCATACCCTGCCCGTAAAAAGGTACGATGGCATGCGCTGCGTCTCCAATGAGAAGCATGCGGTTCCGCCATGTCCACGGACTGCATTTGACAGTCATGAGTGAGCCGGTTGGATTTGTGAAAAAGTCGCTGACTAATGTTGGCATTAAGGGAACTGCATCCGGAAAAACTTTATTGAAAAAAGCAAGAAGCTCTTTTTCTCCTGTAAGCATTTCGAATGAAGGATTTCCGTTGAACGGAAAAAACAACGTGCAGGTGAAGCTTCCATCCATATTGGGTAATGCAATCAGCATATATCCTCCACGGGGCCAGATATGCAATGCATTTTTTTCGATCCGGTGACTTCCTCCGGGACCTGCAGGAATAACCAACTCCTTATAACCATGATCCAGGTAATGCTGTGAATAATTGTATCGGTCGGTTAGCATCAGGCTGAGTCGTCCCGAAGAATACGCTCCGTCGGAGCTGATCAAAAGTCCGCCTGAAACATTTGATTTTTGTCCGGATACAATATTTTCAAAATGCGCAGTGTTTGTTTCAAGATCTACGTTTGTACATCGTTCGTTATAATGTATTACAGCACCATTTTTTTCAGCTTCGTCCATCAGCACACAATTCAGTCCACCGCGTGAAACGGAATAAATAGCCTGGCCCTCTTTTGCATAAGGCTGGAAAACGACTGAGCCATCGGTATTGTGAATCATCCGTCCGTTCATTGGGATGGCCACCTGTTTTACAGCTTCCGCGATTCCCGCCCCGGCGAGTCCTCTCCAGCCACGGTCTGATAATGCCAGGTTGATAGATCTTCCTGCAGATATAGTTTCTTTTCGCATATCCGGACGCCGTTCGTACATGGTAACCTTATAACCGTGACGGGTAAGATAAGCCGACATCAGTGAACCGACAAGACCTGCGCCGATCAGTGTGATTTCCCTATTGCCTTGTTTCATGAATTGGTGATCGTTTCTGTAGTTACGGATGAGATAGCCTGTTGCAGGAACTGTCCAAAGCGGTAAACATCCATGAATGAATTATACATCGGAACCGGCGCGACACGGATTACATCCGGATGCCTCCAGTCAGATATTACACCTGCGGAGGTAAGAAATTCATGAATATTTTTTCCGTGATGTTGTATTACCATCGACAACTGGCATCCTCTTTCTGAAGGAGTAATGATCTGAATATAATTTTTCCCATTCAGACCTGTATTGATATTTTCTATTATGTATTCCAGGTAATTTGTCAGAAGTTTGCTTTTTTCTGAAAGTTTTTTCATGCCGGCAGCATCGTACAATTCCATGGAAGCCCGAAGTGCAGCCATGGAGAATACAGGCGCATTACTGAGTTGCCATCCGTCAGCCCCTTTTTTCGGAACAAAATCAATTGGCATCTGGAATCTTGTTTCCGGATCATTGCCCCACCATCCTGCAAAGCGAGGCAAATTTGAATTTTCCGCATGTCGGTCGTGAACAAAAGCTCCTGCCACAGCACCAGGTCCGGCATTCAGGTATTTATACGAACACCAGGCTGCAAAGTCAATGTTCCAATCATGCAGATGCAATGGTACATTTCCGGCTGCATGGGCCAGGTCAAATCCTGCAATGGCCCCCACTTTATGAGCAGCCTTAGTTATAGTTTCCATATCGAAAAGCTGCCCGGTATAATAATTAACTCCGCCAATCATGACCAGGGCCAGTTCCTCACCGAGGTTTTCAATAACATTCACAATATCTTCGGTGCGGTGTGTCTGTTCACCAGGACGCGGTTCCAGTTCCACGAGTGCTTCGGCAGGATCAAAAAGTTTGTTGCCCTCACGATTCGCGTGAAAAGCAGCTTGTGTTGCAAGCGCATACCGGTCGGATGGAAACGGACCTTTCTCAAACAGGATCTTATATCTTTTTTTATCGGGTCTGTAAAAAGAAACCATCAGAAAATGCAGGTTGGCCGTCAGTGAATTCATAACAACCACTTCATGATTCAGTGCACCTACGAGTCGCGCTGTTGATTCGCGTAAAAATTCATGATATGGAAACCAGGGATTTTTTGCGTGGAAATGCCCTTCCACTCCCAGTTTTTTCCAGTCTTCGAGTTCCTGGAGAATGTACTCTTCTGTTTTATCAGGCTGCAACCCAAGCGAGTTACCGCAAAAATAAATGGCAGGTTGACCGTTTATAACCGGAAAATGAAACCGGTTCCTGAAAGCGGAAAGTTCATCTTTCGAATCCATTGACTCGGCGAAAACCTGTGAATTTTCAAATTGCATTTTCAATTCTGTTTTACGAGCGCAAAGAAACGTAACCTCCCCGTTTAAAGCAAAGGAACAGGTCAGATAAATCCGGTCAGCCAGACCAGGAACAGCTGTAACATCATATTTCCGTCAACTACCATGGAGTAATATTTTTTCTTCCGGATATTATGCGTATTCAGTATAACCAATGCCGCAACGGCTGCCGATACCAGCAATGCAATCGCATATGCGAAAGAAGGTCCGGTAACCAGGAAGGGATCTGAGAGCACCAGCACTACAAATACCGCCAATGCAAACAGGGCCAAATGCTGGGTTCTTTTTTCACCAAATTTCAATGCGATGGTTTCCATTCCCGCTACCCTGTCAGGTTCCAGGTCACGCAGATCATATATAACGGCCAGTGAATATATGAAAAATAACCGCCGGAGAAACATGAAAATAATTTCCGATTCAAGAAGCCCCGAATTGTATTCAGTCAGGGGAAGCAATACTGTGGCTACCGCCCATGTTAATGAAAGAATGATATTTTTCAGTAGCAGGTTTCGACGCAGGCCCTCCCAGGTTTTACCGTTATGACGGAAGGGACTAGTATAAGCCAAAGAAAAAAGGGAAGCACTCATGAATACAAGCCGGTGCTGCCAGCTGCATGCAGTAAGTCATCCGACTCAAAGAATAACTGAGATGCCC
>JANWID010000359.1 GCA_025450095.1 Bacteroidia bacterium
AATCCGGCAAAACCGTTGATACACTTTTCCGTTCGGAAGTTCTTAAAAAAACTGACAAGACCACTGACATTTCTGACTACCAGATGAGTGATGATGAATCCATGATCCTGATTGCTACAGAGACTGAATCGATTTACAGGCACTCAACCCGATCGACACATTACATTTACAACATCAAGTCAAAATCGGTTACACCGGTTTCGATGAATGGCAAACAGATGTATGCAACTTTTTCTCCCAATGGAAAACAAGTTGCTTTTGTACGTGACAATAACCTTTACATAAAAGAACTTTCATCCGGGAACGAACGCCCCGTTACCACTGATGGGAAAAAAAATGAGATCATTAATGGTGCGACAGACTGGGTTTATGAAGAAGAATTCTCATTCGATCGTGGTTACCAATGGGCACCCGATGGAGATCATATCGCATTTTACCGGTTCGATGAAAGCCGTGTAAAAGAATTTAATCTTACGTATTATGGTACACTTTACCCGAAGGAAGAGAAATATAAATATCCCAAGGCTGGTGAAGATAATGCTACGGTTGAGATTTTTATTTATGGTATCACTTCAATGAAAACAGTAAAAGCTGATGTGAATAAAGAAGCGGATCAGTACATTCCACGAATTATTTGGACAGCCGACGCGTCGAAGCTTTGTGTGATGCGGATGAACCGGCTTCAGAACCTGCTTGAACTTTATTCCTGTGATGCAACTACGGGAAAAGCTACCATGTTCTTTAACGAAACAAACCCGGCTTATATCGAAGTCCACGACAACTTTACATTTGCTTCGAACAACAAAGAATTCATCTGGACCAGCACCCGGGATGGCTATGAGCATATATACCTATACGATATGTCCGGGAAACTGATTAAACAGGTAACAACAGGCAAATGGGATTTGATGGAATATTATGGTTATGACGAAAAAACGGGAACTGTATATTACCAGACAGCGATGAAGGAACCATATGAAAAGCAGGTTTATGCCACAACTGTAAAAGGAGTCACCAAAGAGCTTAGTACTGCCAAAGGAACCAATACTGCTACTTTCAGTAAAAATTTCAATTACTATTTTATTACAAACTCTACTGCTGACCGTCCGTTTACCGTAACGTTATATAATAAAAATGGAAAACAGGTACGGGTGCTGAACGATAATAGTGAAGTTGTAAAGGCTATGTCAAAGTATAAGCTCTCGAAAGTTGAGTTCTTTTCATTTAATACAACAGAAGGAATTAATTTGTATGGCTGGATGATCAAGCCTCCTGATTTCAATCCTTCAAAAAAATACCCGGTCATTCAATTTATGTATGGCGGACCTAACAGCCAGACTGTAATAAATGAATGGACAGGCAGCAATTCTTTCTGGTTCCAGATGCTTGCACAGAAAGGTTACATAATTGTTTCTGTTGATAACCGTGGTACCGGTGCCCGTGGCGAAGCATTCAACAAGTGTACTTATAAGCAGCTTGGACATTTTGAAACCATCGATCAGATAGAAGTGGCCAAATGGCTGGGTAAACAAACGTATGTGGATGCATCACGTATCGGAGCCTGGGGATGGAGCTATGGAGGTTACATGACTTCACTGCTGATGACCAAAGGGGCGGACTATTTTAAAGTAGGTGTAGCTGTTGCCCCGGTAACAAACTGGAAATTCTATGATACAATTTATACAGAACGATATCTTCAAACTCCCCAGTTGAATCCTTCCGGATACGATGATAATTCACCGATTAATTTTACCAGCCTGATGAAAGGTAAGTTTTTATTAATTCATGGAAGCGCCGATGACAATGTACACATGCAGAATTCCATGGAGTTTGTTACATCCCTGGTAAAAGAAAACAAACAATTCGAATCCTTTTACTACCCAAATAAAGCTCATGGTATTAGCGGTGTTCGTCTGCATTTATATAATAAGATGACGGATTTCTTTTTGAACAATCTTTAAAATATTTTGTATAAGTATATACCTGCGGTCAGTTATTTGCGGCGTAAATTCCTTTGGTTGGCTTACAATGAAGTGGATTGAAATCAAAACATCTCAGGATGCCGAAGCTTTGAAAATTTCTTCGTTAAGCCATCCTGGTGCATATAATATTATTTTCAAGAACAGTACACGATGTGGTACCAGCCGGATGGCCCGATCCATGTTTGAGTCTGACTGGCTTTCAGATATTCCGGTTTATCTCGTTAATGTTATTGAACATCGCGAAGCATCAGATAATATTGCAATTTCATATGGAGTGAAACACGAATCACCGCAGGTACTTGTGATCCGTAATGGAAAATGCATCTATCATAATTCCCATTCAGGAATAAATGCTCATCATATCTTAAAAATCACCTTATCAGAACCACTTCGTTGAATTCCTTTTCCAGTTTCCGCTTTTAACACCGAGCATTCCCAACAGTCCCCGAGTAAGTTCCCGTGTTACGGTGCGCATTACCTGTCGTCCGGCAGTACTATCGGCCATTTCTTCCAGGATATTTTTTTCAGTTAATTCCGGACCAGGTTTCCGTACAGACTTATCTTCAATCGGCATGCCCTCCAGTTTTTCTGTCAGAATTTCACAGGCGCTTCGACGATCAATGTCTTCATTGTATTTTGTAGCGAGTTGAGAGCCCGAACAAACTTTTTCCAGTTCTTCAGCTGTGAGTATTCCCATACGCGTACCCGGAGCACACAGCAGCGTATGTACAAGAGGAGTCGGAATTCCTTTTTCGTCCAGGACAGTAATTAATGCTTCACCAATACCAGTAGTAGTAAGAAGTTCTTCTACATCGTAAAATTCCGAATCTGGATAATTTTGAACGACCGACTTAATTTGTTTTCTATCCATTGCTGTAAAAGCCCTTAGCGCATGCTGAATTTTTAAACCCAGTTGTGATAAAATAACAGGCGGGATATCGGTTGGCTGCTGTGTAATGAAAAACACTCCAACTCCTTTTGAGCGGATCAGACGGATTATTGTTTCCAGTTGCTCAAGTAAAATTTTTGAAGCATCCTTGAAAATAAGATGTGCTTCATCAATGAACAATACCAGTTTGGGCCGGTCCATGTCACCTGCTTCGGGGAAGGTTGCATAAACTTCACCCAACAAGTTTAACATGAATGTAGAAAATAATTTTGGGCGGTCCTGTATATCGGTAAGTCGGAGAATATTTTGATAACCCCATCCGCTGTTGTCTGTCCTACGGAACTCAGAGATATCAAATGAGAACTCCCCAAAAAAACGATCGGCATCCTGTTGTTCAATTTCTACCAGCTTTCGCATGATGGTAGCTGTAGTGGTGGTGCTGATCCTCCCATATTCCTTTTCAATTTCAGCACGACCTTCACCGGTCAGAAACTGAAGTGCTTTCCTGAAATCTGCCAGGTCGAGCAATAACAGTTTATTATCATCACAATATTTGAAAACCATACTCACAACTCCGGATTGCGTGTCATTTAACCCAAGGATTTTTGAAAACAACACCGGTCCGAATTCAATTACAGTTGCACGAAGTCTTGTTCCGGTTTCACCGGATATTGTCAGAAACTCAACCGGAAGCTTTCTGCTTTCCCATGGAATTCCCAACTTGTTATGACGCTCTTCAATGGATCCGTTTTTTTCTCCTTCTGCTGCCAGGCCGCTCAGGTCTCCTTTAATATCCATCAAAACCGACGGGATTCCTTTCATGGAAAGAAGTTCTGCAATAAGCTGTAATGTCTTGGTCTTTCCCGTGCCGGTTGCTCCAGCAATCAAACCATGGCGGTTGAGGGTCTTCAGGGGAATTTTAATTTGAGCATTGGTGTCGCATTTTCCTTCGTGCAAAGCACATCCCAGCAAAACCGATTCTCCACTTGTCGCATATCCCCGGTTAATCGTTTCCGTAAATTTTGAATTCATGATTTTTCCTTTTAAAGGGACGGAAATTTAAGATCCGTTATCAATTAAAAATCCGATAATACGATAAATTGCTTTTCGAAGGGATCAACCTGATCGTATATCTCATCCAGGAAGTTCGCTCCGTAACGACAGGAATAGGTAAGCAAATTTTCATGTCGTTCCTGCAACCCTCCTCCCGGAAAAAGCTTTTCCTTAAAATTTTTCACCTGACTCACCAGGGTTTCATTTTTTCGCTTTAAGGCACGTCGCGCCTTTTCTTCGAGGCTGGCCAGACTATTTAGCATTCTCTGCTTCTCGGCTTCAATACCTGATACCAGCGAAGCATCCAGTGACATCCAGTCCTTACCAAGCTTTTCAAATTCCCTGCTGATTAAAACAGCAATGGATTCCGTGCCGACATGGACCTCGCTGGATTTTTCCAGAACTTTCAGTAACATGTAATCGGTACTCAGAAATAATTCCTGTTGGGTAATACCAAGTTTTTTTGCCTTTTCACTGAGTGATTGCGGAACAAGCAGCATACAGTTACGTGGAATGAAAACCGGAAATGGTACTTCCAACGCCTTGAAGGTATCTTTAAATTGCAGCCAGTAATTCAATTCTCCAGGACCACCGGTATAGGCCAGGTTGGGAAGTATTTTTTCCTGGTAAACCGGACGCAGCACTACATTCGGGCTGAAATTTTCAGGATGCGATTCCAGCTCAATGAGAATTTCCTTTTCAGAAAATCTCAATTCTGTATTCAGTACCACATAAGTTCCGTCAGGCTGCTTTTCAATCCGGTTACGCGCATTTTTTCCCAGGTAAAACAGGTTAATTTCCCTGGGTTGTACCTGGATTTTATGAATTTTTGAAAGTCGCCCTGAAGTTTGCATAACTTCCTTATAAGCCGTATGTAATTTTAAATCGTCACGCATTTCTTTAATGAAAAGTCGTTTCAGAGATGCATCATCTCCATCAACGATCACCAGGCTGTATTTACTGAAAAGCTCATGCATGATGCTGCGTGTAGCCTCAGCCAGGTTCGATGAATCAAGGTATGCCTGTTTAAATATTGAAATGCAATCCGCGTTTTCTCCTGATAGTAATTCTGCTTCTTTGATCACCTGTTCCATACCTCCCAGGTCCATCCGGCCAACGGCACCTGCAGGTTCACGGTTCCATGCTACTTTTTTTCCATAGAGATGAATGTGGTTGATTTCTTCAAAATCGTGATCCTCCGAAGCCATCCAGAAAACAGGAACAAATGTAAAGGATGGATATTTTTCTGCAAGCACCCGGGAAAGCTTTATTGTAGTAAGGATTTTATATATGGCAAAGAGAGGACCAGTGAAAATATTTAGTTGGTGTCCTGTGGTAACGGTGAAGCAATTTTCATTCCCCAGTAGGGAAATTGATTTTTTAACATTATCCACACCGTTAGAAGTTGTCGAAAATATGGGGGAATACTGTTTCATGATGGCATCAACCAATACCTGTCGATTACATGAAAATTTTTTGCGGGTTTCAATTGCCTGAAGAAATGAATCTGGTTCAGGGCGGTATTCATAAAACGGTTGAAGCGGTTCCGAACCTTCCAGGTAGTCACTGATCAGGTTTGAAAAATGGTGAATTTCGGAAAATGGGACCAGTGTTTTATTCATGAGTCTGCTTTCCGCAAAGATATGGGAAGCGCCCTGAAAAAGTTTTTCAGAGCTGGCGCAACCGCGCAATCAGTTCCCGGACAACGGGTGCGTTTCGCATAGCTACAGGAATTGTTTCATCAATGCTGTCGAATATCAGCCGGAAACCCTGGGCATTTCCCTTTACCTGTTTCACTTTTCGGATATTGGCCAGAAATGCCCGGTGAACGCGGGCAACATACCCGGTCGTGTTCATCTCCTCAAGCCGTTTCAGCGAACTGCGCATCAGGGCTCTTCTGACTATGGCATTTTCCACATAAACGATATCTGTATAGTTATCGGCAGACTCGGCGTATAAAAACTGGTCGGCTACCAGCCTCAGGGTATCTTGGTCGTTATCTGAATTGAAAACAATGGGGGTGTCCTGAAACTCTTGTTTTACCGGCATCTTCAGAAGCTCATTAATTTCCATTGCGATCCTCAGATTCTTTGAGAGCAAGCCTGCCCTGCGGATCAAGGTAATAACTGCAACGGGGATAATGGAAATTGCAATGGTGTAAAGTTGAAACATAACCAGCATGGTACCGCTAAGCATTGTAAAACCCAGCAATCTGCTATACAGCAAATTCCCCAGGCCAATCAGCACGATAACGATAACCGTCCATACAATATGCTTTGCAGCATTCCAATACTGATCATCGAAGAAGCG
The DNA here is from genome assembly GCA_025450095.1 of Bacteroidia bacterium. The sequence continues at coordinate 6,235 of JANWID010000359.1, forward strand.
CGGAAAAGCAGGTTTCACTATCCGGTCGGCAAGAATGCAAATGATCATGGTTACCAGTCCATAACCTGCATATACCGGGATAAGTTTTAATATAGGCAGACTTATATTAGCCAGACCAAATGGCTTAAACAGGATCAGGAATGCGGTAACTAAAATGCTTATGATAAGATTATATAGAAAAAGTACTTTCCGGTTATCCTCCAGTGGAAACGGGTCAAAAAAGATTCCGGTCAGTTGCTGCATAATGGGAAGGGCAATTTACAAAAAAAGGAATAGGTTTTTTACCAGCCCTGATTCGAATCCTGCCATCAGGCTATAGTAACTTTGAAAATTCAGGCAGGGATCCCGAAAAGGTCGAATTCCCCCGCAGAAGTGATCTTAATATCTGCAAAATGACCTGTACGCAGGTAAACATCCTTTGCCTCAACCAGCACTTCGTTATCTACCTCAGGTGAGTCGGCTTCGGTGCGGCCAATAAAATAGTTTCCTTCTTTGCGGTCAAAAAGTACCTTTAAGGTTTTACCGACTTTAGCTTCATTTATTTCAGATGAGATTTGTTGTTGCAGTTTCATTACTGCAGCCACACGCTCCTGCCTGACCTCTGAAGGAACATCATCGGTTAGCGAATAAGCATGTGTATTTTCCTCGTGGGAATATTCAAAAATACCGAGGCGATCAAATCTTATATCCCTAATGAAATCGAGCATTTCCTGATGATCGCTTTCTGACTCACCCGGGTACCCTGCTATTAGCGTAGTTCTGAGCGCAATTCCGGGAACTCTCTTGCGGATGCGATCTATAAGCTCATACGTTTTCTTTCTTGTAGTACCCCTTCGCATCGATTTCAACATACTGTCGCTGATGTGTTGCAAGGGTATATCAAGGTACTTACAGATATTGGAACGGCTGTTCATCACTTCCAGCACATCTTCAGGAAAACCTGCCGGGAATGCATAGTGTAGCCTGATCCAGTCGATGCCTTCCACTGAAGAAAGTTGACCCAGTAAATCAGCAAGTTTTCGTTCCCTGTAAATATCCAGACCGTAGTAGGTGGAATCCTGGGCAATCAACAACAATTCCCGGGTGCCTTTTTCTGCCAGAGTTTTTGCTTCGGCAACTAATTGTTCGATTGGTTTTGATACATGCCCTCCACGCATCAACGGAATTGCGCAAAAGGAACAGGGCCTGTCACATCCTTCCGAAATTTTCATATAGGCAAAATGCCTTGGTGTGGTCACCATCCGCTCCCCGATAAGCTCATGCTTATAATCGGCACCCAGTGTTTTTAAAAGTAACGGAAGATCACGTGTTCCAAAAAAATGATCCACATCCGGAATTTCTTTTTGCAGGTCGGGCTTATAGCGCTCCGACAGGCATCCCGTAACAATCAGCTGATCGATTTTACCCGAAGCTTTCTGACGGGCATAGTGCAGAATGGTGTCTATTGATTCCTGTTTGGCATTATCAATAAAGCCACAGGTATTGATGATAACAATGTCATTGTTCCGGGATGCTGCTTCATGCTTTACTTCAAAGTCATTCGCCAGGAGTTGTCCCATTAAAATTTCAGAATCCACTACATTCTTGGAACACCCTAAAGTGACCACGTTGATCCTGTTTTGCCTGTGACTCTTTGTTCTCAAAATAACTAATGATTAATGACCGGGAATATCATCCCTGGAGCGATTCGTTCTTGAAAAGTGAATCCACAAATTCCATACGATCGAAAACCTGCAGATCCGTCATTTTTTCTCCTACACCGATATATTTCACGGGAATTTGAAACTGGTCTGAAATTCCAATTACCACTCCTCCTTTAGCAGTACCATCGAGCTTGGTCAAAGCAAGGGCATTCACTTCCGTTGCCGCGGTGAACTGGCGAGCCTGTTCAATAGCATTCTGACCTGTTGAAGCATCCAGTACTAAGAGAATTTCATGTGGAGCTTCAGGAACTACTTTCTGCATCACTCTTTTGATTTTTGAAAGCTCGTTCATCAGGTTGACTTTGTTATGCAATCTTCCTGCGGTGTCTATAATGCAAATATCCGCATTTTGCGCCACTGCTGCCTGAACTGTATCAAAAGCTACTGATGCGGGATCAGCGCCCATGCCCTGAGAAATTACGGGCACGTCGACACGTTTTGACCAGATGGTAAGCTGGTCAACTGCTGCCGCACGAAATGTATCTGCCGCACCTAACAACACGGAACGCCCGCTTTGTTTAAACTGGTAAGCCAGTTTCCCGATAGTTGTGGTTTTACCTACACCATTTACTCCGACCACCATGATTACATAAGGTTTCGGAAGCTGAACATTTGCCACACCATTTCCAAAAGCTTTTTCATTTTCAGTCATCAGAGCCGCTACTTCTTCTTTCAGCAGGCGGTTCAACTCTGAAGCATTAATAAATTTATCGGTTGCTACCCTTTTTTGAAGCCTGTCGATTATTTTCAGAGTAGTTGGAACTCCTACATCAGATGAGAGGAGAATTTCTTCCAACGTATCCAGCACGTCATCATCAACGGTGGATTTCCCGATAATGGCTTTGGTAATTTTAGTGAAAACACTTTCACGGGTTTTTGAAAGACCCTGGTCGAGATCCTCTTTTTTCCCCTTCTTAAAAAAATCAAATATTCCCATAAACCAACTCCGATAAAATGAAAAAGCTTCTTCCGGTAAGAAAGAAGCTCAGACCTTATAAATTATTAATATTATTTTCCTTTGAGAAAATCTTTGATGTGATCGTTATGTACAACTTCTTCC
>JANWID010000360.1 GCA_025450095.1 Bacteroidia bacterium
CATTTCGGTATGTGGTATTAATTTATTCTTTATATTACATACGGGTGATGATTACTAATGAAATTGGCAGGGGATTACAGATTCTTTGCGGAACGGAAGGGATATGATTACAGATGTTATGTCAATAGATCTGTAATCACATCCGCTTCCGCCGCGACCAGAAATCTGAAATCCTCTGCCTATACATTTACAAATAAACCAAAAAAACAGAATCAAATGCAAAAAAAAATCCCGCACCAGAAGTGCGGGATTTTCTTTATTGCAGTGCAATATTATTTTGCGGACTTGCTTTTTCTTCCTTTCTGAGCAAAACCAACCGGGCTTCCTACACGGTGCATCGCGCAACGGAAACCAATATAGTCGGTTGCCTGGCGTTGATCGAGGTAACGACGTGTTCCGGGTGACATCCAATAAGCACGATCTTTCCAACTGGCACCTTTATATACACGGGCCTGGTCGTCTATCATGGAAGTTACTCCATAGTTATATGCTACGTAATCTGGCTCATCACCGTCAAGATAACTGATGTTATCTGCTTTACGGTAGTTTCTGCGGCCTTCGTTTTCAGCTTCAGAAACATCGCGATACATGATCCGTCCTAAAGAATCCTTTTCAGCAACCTGGCCTTCTTCATCAGTCAGCTGAGTTTTAAAAATATTACCACGATATGGATTGAAGTCATCTTTATCTTCAGGTGACAGCGGACGGTATACATCGGCTACCCACTCAGCAACGTTACCTCCCATATTATATAAACCATAATCGTTCGGTACGTATGATACAACCGGAGCAGTGATATCAGCATTATCATTCAGGTGACCGGCAACACCCATGTTGTCACCTCGTCCACGCTTGAAGTTCGCAAGCATTTCACCTTTGTATTTTTCATCTGCATTACGAACAACGTGTCCGGTCCAGGGATACAATTTACGATCGGTTACCCTTTCAAAAACTGTATTTCCGATCAGACCAAGTGCAGCGTATTCCCACTCTGCTTCGGTTGGGAGCCGGTAGCGGGGAAGAAAGATTCCGTCTTCCATAATAACCTTCCGGGTATCACGGTTTGGATTTAAATCCTCAAGCGGGCTTTTTACAAGTCCTTCGTATTGATTTGCGAGATAAGCATCAGTATTGAAGTTATCTTCATTGATCTGAGCAGGGTTGACACGCATAATACCTTCACGGATCAGTATCTGCTCGTTAACACGATCAGTCCGCCATGCACAAAAATCATTTGCCTGGAGCCAGTTCACACCAACAACAGGGTAATCATTATATGCCGGATGACGCAGATATAATTCAACATAAGGTTCGTTAAAACCTACTTTTGAACGCCATACTAATGTATCGGGTAATGCCTTTTTATATACTTCCGGATAATCGGTTCCGAAAACACGATCCAGCCAGTAGAGATATTCACGATAGTGCAGGTTTGAAATTTCGGTTTCATCCATATAAAACGACGAAACAGTAACGCGTCTTGGAATATTATCCCAATCCATCGTAATGTCCTGTTCGGTTCGGCCCATCGCGAATGTACCACCCTCGATAAGGATCAAACCTGGTCCGGTTTCCTGCTCTTCATAATAGACTTTTTCAAAACCGCCATTCTTTTCATTATTATATTCCCAGCCGGTAACCTGGGATGTTTCCTGTTTACAGGATGACATCACCAATGCTATTGCAGCAATTGCAATTGCCGGGGGGACTAATGAAATTTTTTTCATGACTTTTTTATATAGGTTTAGGAATCAAGTTCTGATATAAACTAGAACGAAGGACAGCTTATTGTTCTGAACCGTTTCTTTTTGGGGCGGCATTCAAACTGAATTCCAAAACTGATCTCATGCGATCCTGCTGAGGCGTTATTGGTAAGTTTGGAAACGGTAACATCGTAAGAATAGCCAAATTTAAACAATCCTTTTTGAACACCAATTAATGCAATAAAAGATTCTCCTGTAAAGAATTGATCCTTGCCGAAATTACCCCGGAACCAGAGTCCCCCGATAATCGGCGATTTCAACACATAAACTCCCAGGTTCAGCTGGTTAAAGCTGGCCTGTTGCTGGTATAACACATTGGGAGATATGTAAGTACCTTCATCGCGGGAAGCGGCATAACGATAGTGTTTGGTTTCCCCAATCGGCAGCATGGCCCCGAAGTGTCCGGTAATTTTCATTGGAAGCGGTGAGCTGCCTTCAACGATAAAAGCTTCATCGGGTTCAGTTATATGATTTACCGCGAATCCGCCGTATAATTTTGAGCTGTAAGCCAATACACCTGCTGAAAAGTCAACAAATGACTTCGATAAGTCATCCGGGCGACCTTCCTGGGTGTTATAAACGAACCCGTAACGGGGGTCGATCTGGTCTCCGAAAAAGAGCTTATCCCAATCCAGTTTCTTTTGCATCCAGGTAGCTTCCAATCCCATTCGAATTGAAAAATCCCTGCTTATATTCAGCTGATAGGAATACATACCGCTAACCGATGTGGTATTTACGGTACCTTCTCCCGCCTTATCGTTCATGAAAATTATACCTAAACCTCCTGATAAAGCTTCAATATGCTGATCGTAAGAAGCAGCATAAGTGATGAACGTTTTCTGGAGCTTTGGCCACTGATTCCTGTAGTTCATGGCGATTCGCGGACAGCGTGCAGATCCTGCAAATGCTGGATTCAGGTACAGGGGAGCCGCATAAAACTGGCTGAACTGTGGATCCTGTGCAAAAATTCTTTCGCCCGACAGGATAGTCAAACACATACAAATAACAATTATCCGTTTCATCATAATCTGCCTCTTAAGTCCTGACTTATACGCACAACTTCTAATTGGTTACAAAATTGTTGGCAATAATCGCAATTTCTTACCGTTTTGAATGCGTCATAAATCTATATAAGGACGCTAATTGTTATTCCAAAGACAAATATAGCTGATAAAAAATCTAATTTCCAAACAAAATAAATTGATTCATTACAAGTTGTAGAAACGAACCAGCACTTATTTTTATTTTTGTAATCCTAACACAAACACTGTATTCCATGTCGTTTTCACTTTCTTCAAGTTCCGTACGACGCTGTTTTTACGTATTATTTTATGCATTACTTACTTCCGGGGTTGTGGCTCAGCAGCGGCAGTTATCATCTGCATCAAGAAAAATCAGCTGGAAACCTGAAATGGTTTCTAAAATCAATGAAAATGAGTCAGTTAAACTTCTGAATTTCGAAGGTGCAAAATATGATGGCTCTTTAAACTCATTACCTTATTATACAGAACGAATTCCGCATCCTTTTCCCGGACAGCTGGTGAAGGTTTCATTAAAAAATGTTCAATACGAGTCTTTTACTGTACCAGCCGGGATCGATATTTCAAAACTGGGTACCGAACCGGAATTGAAAGCCGAACCCGTAACCGAAAAAAAACAGGCTCAGCTTGGAATTTCCCTGATACCCATTCGAAAAAATCCTGTTACAAATTCCCCCGAGCGTCTGACTTCGTTTGAATTTGATATGGTTCCTGCAGGTTCAGCTCCTTCCCCGGCACCTCAACAGGTTTTTACAACCAGTTCTGTTTTAGCATATGGCGACTGGCATAAAATGTCGGTGAATAAAACTGGTATTTATATTATAACTGTAGATATGCTTCGCCAGCTTGGTATGGATCCCTCGTCGGTGAATCCATCAAAAGTTCGTGTGTTCGGAAACGGTGGAGGTATGTTACCTTTTCTCAATAGTAAATTCCGCCATGATGACCTGGCTGAGGACGCAATTTTTGTAAGTGATGGGGGTACTTCGGGAATTTTCGATGGAGGAGATCATATTTTATTTTATGGTGAAGGACCTACCGAGTGGTACCTGGATTCAACAGATCAGCGTTATCATCATAACCTCAACCTGCTATCGGATTATACATATTACTTTATTTCACCAGAGGTGAATAACGGAACCCCGCCCAAGCGTATTATCATTCAACCATCCTCACCGCTTCCTGCTACGCATACCACATCATCCTTTGATGATTATTCAATGCACGAAATCGAGCTGCTGAACTTTATTAAGTCGGGCAGGCAATGGTATGGCGAACAGTTTGACGTGAACCTGACCCAGAATTTTAGTTTCTCATTTCCATACATCGATCTAACGACTCCTGTATATGTGAAATCAAAACTGATTGCGCATTCTTTTATGAATAGCTATTTCAGGCTGTACAATGGCAGCCAGATGCTGATGCAGCAAAATATTCCTTATGTATCGAGCAGCTATACGGCAGATTATGCTGCTGAAAATATTGACGATGTAACATTCACTCCGTCGGGTGCCGATATTACGCTTTCACTGACTTATTTTCCCACCACATCAACTTCCATCGGATACCTGAATTACCTGGAGCTGAACGCCCGCCGGAACCTGGTGTTCAACGGCTCACAGATGAATTTCAGAGATAAAAATACTGTGGGTGCGGGATTTGTTACGGAATTCAATTTGGCAGGAAACGGAATGACTGTCTGGGATGTTACCGATCCGACCGATGTGAAAAGTCAGCAATATTATTCAGGCACTTCATTCCGGTTGCAGACAGATGAATTACGGGAATTTATCGCTTTCGATGGCAGCGCTTATTTAACTCCTACCCCTGAGGGCAGCGTATTAAATCAAAACCTGCATGCTATGGGTGATAAAGATCTGATCATTCTCTGTCATCCCAATTTTTTACAGGAAGCAAACCGGCTTGCTGATTTTCATTCCACTCATAACAATCTGAGCACGCTGGTGGTGACACCGCAACAGGTGTACAATGAATTTTCCTGTGGTGCTCCCGACCTTATTGGAATCCGTGATTTTCTGAAAATGTTTTATGACCGTGCTGATATTCCAAGTGAACTTCCCAGGTATTTCCTCCTGTTTGGCGATGGTTCTTACGATAATAAAGGAACCGCATCCACCAATACCAATTTCCTCCCAACATATGAATCGCTCAATTCTATTTCACTGACCGGCTCCTATGTTTCGGATGATTTTTACGGATTTCTCGACGATAACGAAGGTGAATGGGATGATAATGTAGTTGATTTACTTGATGTGGGTATCGGAAGGATTCCTGTGAAAACACTAACGGAAGCTACAACAGTTGTAAATAAGATCATTGATTATTCTACGGCCGGAACATTTGTCGACGCAACGCTGTGTGCCGAAGGAAATACAACCAGTCTTGGCGACTGGCGTAACATGCTTTGTTTTATTGCTGATGATGAAGACTCGGGTTTGCATCTTGACCAGTCAAATGGTTTGGCAAATTATCTCAAGACAAATCAACCGGATTATAATCTCGATAAAATATTTATTGATGCTTATCCCCAGGTTTCTACTCCGGGAGGTCAGCGTTATCCAACTGCCAATGAAGCGATCGATCGCAGGGTTGAAAAAGGTGCACTTGTAATTAACTATACCGGACACGGAGGAGAAACAGGATGGGCTGGCGAACGTATCCTCGATAATGATATGATTCAGTCATGGAATAATGTGCGTAAGCTTCCATTATTCATTACTGCCACCTGTGAGTTCAGCCGGTACGATGATCCGGGACGAACTTCTGCCGGTGAGCTGGTCTTAATTCACAGCGAAGCAGGAGGTATTGCACTCATGACAACTACCCGCCTTGTATATGCGGCACAAAACGGTGTGCTCAATGCAGCCATGATCCGTGCACTTTTCGATACTGTGAATGGAGAGAATCCCCGGCTTGGTGATATTTATGTTACTGTGAAAAATGACAACGGTGTGATCGGTGGTGGCATCAACCCAAGAAATTTTGCGTTGCTTGGTGATCCTGCTACGATGGTGGCATACCCTGAATATGATGTAGTAACAACAGGAATAAACGGTCAACCGTTAGTTAATGGTGCCGACACACTCAGTGCGCTCAGTCATGTCACCATATCCGGAGAAGTAAGATCGGGTGGTCAGATAATGAG
>JANWID010000361.1 GCA_025450095.1 Bacteroidia bacterium
ATAGTTTCTTCCAGTAATAATTATGAACTGATTACTGTTAACTCTACCGATACTATCGGTCATGCGCTGAAACTGATAACAGGACACGGAATTTCTCAACTACCCGTAACACACGACAACAGGATCGTAGGTGCAGTAAACGAAAACCTGGTTTTTAAAAAAATAATTGAGAATCCTGAAATTACATCGCAACCGGTAAATGCTATCATGCAGGAAGCACTTCCTTTTGTGGATGCATCCACATCGCTTGATGAGCTTTCAGGTATGGTTAAGAATGCGGATTCCGCGGTTCTTGTAAAAGATTTTAAGCAGGATAAAAATTACATCATTACCCGATTTGACATTGTAAAAGCCCTGGCCAACTGAAGTTACCGGTTATGATATTTACCGACCAGCTAATGCGTGAAGTCAGGTTGCAGAAACCTCCTTCACGCATTGTTTCATTGGTACCTTCCATTACGGAGCTGTTAAGCGACCTGGGACTTGATAATGCTATCGCAGGCATTACCAAATTCTGCGTTCATCCCGAACATATTTTCCATTCAAAGCCCCGCGTTGGAGGAACAAAAAAAGTGGATCATGAAAAAATCCATAAGCTGGAACCTGATCTTATTATAGCTAATAAAGAAGAGAATATCCGTGCAGATATTGAGTTGCTTGAAAAGAAATATCCTGTGTGGATCAGTGATGTGAAAACACTTCGTGATGCTGTTGAAATGATCAGCGGTATTGGTACTATTACCGGCAAGAGTGAAATTGCGGAGTCTTTAAACAAATCCATTATTTCGCAATTCCAAACAATAAAACCGTTAACCGGAACGAGTGTATTGTATCTTATATGGAAGAAACCTTATATGGCAGCCGGAAATGACACTTTTATAAATGCCATGCTTGAAAGTTGTGGATTGAATAATTTCCTGGATAAAAAAATACGGTATCCTGAATTAACAGGAAAAGATATTGAGCAATTGCATCCCGAAGTGGTGATGTTGTCGTCGGAACCTTACCCTTTTAGTGAAAAACATATCAATGAATTATCAGCTGTTTTCCCTTCATCAAAAATAATTGTTGTCGACGGTACTTATTTCAGCTGGTATGGATCACGCCTGGAAAAGGCACCGGAGTATTTTAATGCACTTTTAACACGAATCCGTTTTTTCAAAAAGCAAATACCACTGCATGAAGATTAAAATCCTTTTTGCATTTATGTTATCGGGCCTGTTTCCCATTTTATTGATGGGTCAGAAAACCGGTTTGGTTTTGAGCGGAGGTGGTGTACGTGGTATGGCACATATTGGAGTTCTGAAGGCGTTGGAGGAAAACGGAATTCCGATTGATTACATTACCGGTACTTCCGCAGGTGCTGTTGTGGGTTCCCTTTATTCCATTGGTCTTTCTCCTAAACAAATTGAAGAACTTGTATTGTCGGGTGAATTCCGTGAATGGGCGACGGGTCAGATTAACGAGGATCTCGATTATTTCTATAACCGAAGGGAAGAGACTGCATCCTGGGTTAGTCTTAAATTCTCCATTGACTCCACTCTCAAAACTCATCTGCCAAGCAGTGTAGTTAGTTCGGCACGTTCCGATTTCGCACTCATGGAGGATATGTCGGCTGCCATTGCCAGCGCCGGGTATAACTTCGATAGTCTCTTTGTCCCTTTCCGTTGCCTGGCAGCAGATATCAAATCGAAAAAACAAATCATTTTCCGCGACGGGGATCTGCCGCTTGCAGTAAGGGCTTCTATGGCATACCCGTTTTATTTTTCACCTGTAGCGGTTGATTCAATGATACTCTTCGATGGAGGTATTTACAATAATTTCCCGGTGGATATCATGCAACAGGATTTCAAACCGGAAATCATTATCGGAGTCAATGCAGGTTCTTATCCTGATATTCCATACGAGGAAAATTTATTTTCCATGTTCAAAACCATGTTGGTTCAAACCACAACTTACGCGGTTCCGGGTGAAAATGATATATTGATAAATCCAGTGGTTAATAACATCGGGCTTTTTGATTTCGGAGATATGCAGGATGCCATTGATTCGGGTTATGTTGCTACAATGAGGCAGATGGAAGTTATTAAATTCCGGATTGGAATGCGCGTAAATCCCGATTCCCTGGAAGCGCATCGATTGGAATTCCGTTCCGGGTTTCACGAAATTGTAATTGATAAAATCCATGCGACCGGCATTAATTCAAAACAGGAAGAATATGTTCGACGTATTCTGAATCAAACAAATGAATGCCTGGGTATTTCCCAGATTAAACCAGCCTATTTCAAGCTGCTTACGGATCATAACATAAAATCTATGTTCCCCCGACTGAAATTCAACAACAATACTGGTTATTATGACCTGGATCTGCTGATTAAAAAAGAAAATGATTTGCGGGTTGATTTCGGTGGGAACATTTCATCCAGCCCCATCAACCAGGCATACGTTGGTGCTGATTACAATATCTGGGGAAGGCATTCGCTGAATATAAACGGGAATATTTATTTCGGTAAATTATATAACTCGCTTGCTTTACGGTTGCGTTATGACATACCCGGTGTATTCAGTTATTATATAGAACCCATTGCAATCGGAAACCGTTTCGATTATTTCAAAAGCAGCTCTGCATTCCTGGAAGATGTTAAACCTGCCTACCTGGTGCAGGCCGACAGGTTATACGGTGCCAATTTCGGTTTTCCGGCACGTAACAAAGGAAAAGTTTTTTTTAATGGCGGTTCCGTGAAGCTGAATAATCAATACTACCAGACACGATCGTTTTCCAGTGAAGATATAGCCGACAGAACCGAATTCACCGGGTGGACTGGCTCAGTTAATTTTGAAAGAAATACTCTGAACCGGAAAATGTATGCAAGTAAAGGTACTTACCTGACGGTATCCGGACGATATGTAACGGGTAAGGAAGAAACCATTCCCGGAACGACTGGTTTCATCCAGGATACTATAGAAAATCATCACGAATGGTTACAGTTGCGGGTGATCTATGATAATAACTTCAAAAGCGTAAGAGCGTTTACATTCGGCTTCTATACCGATATGTATTTCTCATCACAACCTTTCTTCGCAAATTATACAGCCAGTATTTTGTCAGCACAGGGATTTCAACCTATCCCGCAAAGCAAAACTATTTTTCTCGATAATTACCGGGCACATAACTACATTGGAATGGGCTTGAAATCACTCGTTCGCATACGTAGTAACTTTGAAGCACGCCTGGAAGGGTATTTATTTCAGCCATTCCAGGAGATCCTTCAAAGATCTGACATGACAGCGAAGTATGGCAATGCTTTTGAAAATATTTCGGGAATTGCAACACTTGCAGGGATATATCATAGCCCGGTAGGGCCTATTAGTGTTAGTGTAAACTATTATGAAGAACGCGACACACAGTTCACTGTTTTATTTCATTTCGGTTACATAATTTTCAACCGCAGAGCTTTGGAGTAACTAAGCACGAAGACGGAGGGCAGGGGATTACAGATGCCAAATCGATGCGAGAGCGGATGTGAATACAGATAATAAAGGCAGGGGATTACAGATGCCAAATCGACGCGAGAGCGGATGTGATTAATAAAGGCAGGGGATTACAGATGCCAAATCGACGCGAGAGCGGATGTGATTACAGATAATAAAGGCAGGGGATTACAGATGCCAAATCGACGCGAGAGCGGATGTGATTACAGATGATGGCGGAAAGAGGATTAAATACGATGCCCGTTATCTGTAATCATATCCCGGTGCCGCGAACGGGTATCTGTTATCCCCTGCCTCACTTTCCCAGCACATAGATTTTCACCTTCCAATTGTGAATTTTGAAATCATAAGTTGTATCTGCAATTTCGGAAAGATTTACTCCCTGTAATGTCCAGGCATTCCCGGAATCTTCTTCATCAGTTTCTGAAATTATGATACAAGGTTTGAATTGTGTCAGCGTGTTTTTATAATTGAAATAATCTATCCAGACTGGTATGGACGGTACATCAGATTTCCAGGTGACAGCAGGTGCCCAGGGTCCTGTAACATAACATCCGGGAGAAGAATTTTCCGCCACGAATTCATTTGCTTCTTTTATGATATACGTTCTGCGCATATATGATTTGTAATATTGAATCATATTGGCAGAAAGTATTGTAGCAACTAATATTATTAAAGCTGATTTCCATAAATTTCTTTCTGAAATTGTCAGGTAAATTCCCCTGATGCATATGCATGAGAAAAGCCCCATGGCGAAAAAAGTACTCACGAGATACCTGCCGGGAAGATATGACAATGCCGGCTTATAAAGCTCCAGGATACACCAGCTGAATGCTCCAAAAAGCTGTAAAGTCAATTCGGTATTGTGGCGATGACGATACAGGATAAACGGAAACATCAACACCATCAACAGGAAAAGAATGGTGAGCGGGACCATGGATTCATTTAAAAAGAAACTATTAATATTGAAATGAATCATTTTCCAAAACCACTCCCCTTCTCCGAATGGTGCTGATGCCTGTGCTTTCATAACAAAATCAAAAAGTTCCCGTGAAGGAATATACCAGGCCACATAATACAATACGGCCATAATAAAGATCAACATCAATGAAAGCGCACCATTGCGGAATGCCTGTTTCATATAGTCAGATCGTATTAATGAAAAATGAGCTCCTGTCATTACATAAAAGATCAATGGCCAAACCATCATGTAGAGGAATTGAAATTTGAACCACCAGGCCAGTGTGATCATTAAGCTGGCAACAAATGCACTTCTCACAGTTAACCCCTGCCCCCCATTCTTAGTCATAAAATACCATCCTAAAGTAAGACAGGATACAGACAACATTTCAGAAAGTGCTATATGACTGTATTGAAAAATGGTGTATTGCAAAAAAATTATCGTACCCAGTAAAAGAGCCATCAGTGAATCTCGTCGCGTTATAAAATAAAAAACAGCAAGGCATATCAAAAGCACCAGCACCCTGGCAGCTGTCAAATTTATTCCTGTAATCGAAAACAGTGATAACATCAATCCCGAAAAAAGAGGAGTTTTTACAGTTGCATCAGATTCCTCAAGACGGAATTCACCTGTAATAAGGTAGTTCCTCACCTGGGATGTATAGAGCCCTTCGTCAGTAAAAGCATCTCTTGAAAAGGAAATATTGGTATCGGGGTCTGCCTCGAAAAATGGCAAATGAAGCAGCAGAAACAAAAGCGAAATCAACAATGGAATTTTTTGTTTCATTTGAACAGGTTTCCAAACATAAAAATATGCTTTTCTATCAATGATCCAACGAAATTCCCATTATCCAATCGACAATTCCCATAGAATAAGCATTGAATCCCGTATTGAATAACCATTGAATAACTATTGAATCCCCTATTGAATAACCATCGAATACTATTTTTTTTATAGATTTGAAATTCACTTTCTAATTAATAGCTATGACCCAAAAAGAAATTGTTAATCTCTACATGGAAAGCTTTAAAGAACTTGATCATGGCAAAATTTTATCAGGCCTGACAGAAGATGTAATCTGGGATATGCCTGGATTTTTTCACCATGAAGGGAAAGCCGCCTTTGATAAGGAAATCGAAAACGATGCCTTTACCGGAAAACCGGATATCCGGGTATTACGTATGGTTGAAGAAGGAAATATAGTAGTGGCAGAAGGAGATGTAAAAGCCAGCTTAAAAGATGGAAAACCCTTCGAGGCTGTATTCTGTGATGTGTTTCATTTCCGTGACGGGAAAATATGCAAGCTAACATCATATGTAATGAATCTTAACGTCGCATGACATCAAAGAAAGTTACCGGGAAACCTTACGTCCAGTATCACGCTGATGGTTCCATTTGGGCGAAGGGTGAAATGCTGGATGATAAAATGCACGGCTACTGGGAATGGTACCGTAAAAATGGCGTCATTATGCGTTCCGGCAATTTCATTAACGGTAAACAAACCGGTGAATGGATTACTTATGACAAGGATGGAAAACCTCACAAGGTTACTAAAGTGAAGGAAAAATAGAAATGTAACGAATGTACGAATGGGCTTCGCCCTACGAATCTACGAATCTACGAATACTAATTTTTTATAATTCATCGATTCGTATCTAATCATACTTTGTTACACATTCGTAATTCGTAGATTCGTATCTATTCGTATATTCGTTACGTCGTTTATGCCTGGGCCGTTGGTCCGCCGAAGTTCATTGGGATTGACATTCCTTCGGTTTGTTTGATAGTCCCATGTACAGCTTCAAACTTTGAAATATTATCGGCAATTGCGGAAAGAAGCCGTTTTGCATGCTGCGGAGTAAGTACAATTCTGGACTTTACTTTTGCCTTGGGAACACCAGGCATTACTTTAACAAAATCTATTACGAATTCGCTGTTGCTGTGAGTGATGATTGCAAGATTGCTGTAAATACCTTCGGCCATTTCTTCGGTCAGCTCAATACTCAGGTGCGGATGCTGGTTTTTATCTTCCATTTTCAATCTATTTACGGGTAAAGTTACGGAAAATTAATTTGTATTCACACCCTGGCAAACCTGTAAACTTGGTTTCACTACATACCAGTTCCTCTTTCGCGTTCCTCGTAGGTGGATAAAATCCTTCTTCTCGCTACGGCGGACAAACCCAACCTTCGCATTACGCGCTATGATTGGCAAACCCAACCTTCGCACTGTACGCTACCGGTGGGAAAAGAAAAACCGTCCCGCAAGCGGGACGGTTTCGATCATTTATCGGAAAAATTATTCCTGTCCGGCAAGTTCTTCTTTACCGGATTTTTTCGATGCCATCAGCAGATCAAATTCTTCCTGTGAACCAACGATGAGTTTTTCATACTCACGCAAGCCGGTACCGGCAGGAATCAGGTGACCTACGATCACATTTTCTTTCAGACCAAGCAGGTAATCAATCTTACCTCCGATGGCAGCTTCATTCAGAACCTTAGTGGTTTCCTGGAATGATGCTGCGGAAATCCAGCTCTTCGTATGTAATGAAGCCTGGGTAATTCCCTGCAACAACGGAGTTGATGTCGCTGATATAGCAGGACGTGATTCAACAAGCTTCATGTCTTTACGCTTCAGAATTGAATTCTCATCACGCAGCCTTCGCACACTGATAATCTGACCTGCTTTGAAGGAAGGTGAATCACCTGGTTCCATAACTACGATCTTATCAATGATGGAATCATTTTCTTCCATGAAGTCAATCTTATTCACGTGCTCTTTCTCGAGGAACTTCGTATCTCCCGGATCTTCGATCACAACCTTACGCATCATCTGACGAACGATTACTTCAAAGTGCTTATCGTTGATCTTCACACCCTGCAAACGATACACTTCCTGGATCTCATTCACAAGATACTCCTGCACCATTGCAGGCCCCTTAATGCTGAGTATGTCGGAAGGTGTAATGGCGCCATCTGAAAGTGGTGAACCGGCACGGATGAAGTCGTTATCCTGTACAAGAATATGTTTAGAAAGCGGTACAAGATATTTCTTAACATCTCCGTCGCGTGATGTGATAATAATTTCACGGTTACCACGCTTGATTCCACCATATGAAACTTCACCATCGATTTCAGAAACAATCGCCGGGTTAGAAGGATTACGTGCTTCGAATAATTCAGTAACACGTGGCAGACCACCGGTGATGTCACCTGATTTTCCGGTAGCACGTGGAATCTTAACGAGAACCTGACCGGCAATAATTTTACTTCCTGCATTCACTACGATGTGAGCTCCAACAGGAATGTTGTATGCCTTGAGGATTTCTTTATCCTTGCCTTTGCCATCGGTAACAATTTTGATGACGGGGTTCTTTGTTTTATCACGACTGTCGATGATTACTTTTTCCTTGAAGCCGGTTTGTTCATCCGATTCTTCACGGAAAGTAATGTTCTCTTCAATGTGTTCGAATTCGATCTTACCTGCGATCTCGGAAACGATCACCGCGTTATATGGATCCCATTCACACATGATCTGTCCTTTTTCCACAATCTGGCCTTCTTTCACGAACAGCTGTGCACCATAAGGAACGTTATTGGTAGAAAGTACCGCACGTGTATTCGGATCGATGATCCGGATTTCACCGGAACGGCCGAGCACCACATCAACAGTTTTACTTTCTGATTTATATGAAATAGTACGGATCTCTTCAAACTCCAGCTTACCTGCAAACTTCGCAGTCATCTGTGATTCCGTTGCAGCTTTTGATGCAGTACCACCCACGTGGAAAGTACGCAGTGTAAGCTGTGTTCCAGGCTCACCGATCGATTGTGCAGCAATTACACCTACAGCTTCTCCTTTTCCTACCATACGTCCGGTAGCAAGGTTACGGCCATAACATTTGCCGCAAACACCATGTTTCGATTCGCATGTTAACACCGAACGGATCTCGACAGTTTCAATTGGTGATTTCTCAATAGTATCGGCAATGTCTTCAGTAATTTCAAAACCGCTTTCGATAATTTGTTCACCGGAGAGTGGATGATAAATATCGTGCAGAGAAACACGACCGAGAATCCTGTCATAAAGTGACTCTACAACTTCTTCGTTATTCTTCAGTGC
>JANWID010000362.1 GCA_025450095.1 Bacteroidia bacterium
ATATGAATGCGATCCTCCAGGAATTTACTCCTACCAAATTCAAATATTATGTTTCCAACGTTACACTCATTCGCAGTGATAATTCAGAATACAAGCTGCCGCAAAGTTATTTCCTGGTAAACCAGGAAGATCCTGAATCGATGAAGCTGAATCTTACCAACCTCGCTTCCGGCTCTTATAAAGCCATTAAGTTCCTGGTAGGTGTCGATAGCGCCCGCAATGTAAGTGGTGCGCAAGCGGGAGCACTGTCTCCTGACAATGCAATGTTCTGGGACTGGAATACAGGTTATATTTTTTTCAAGCTTGAAGGAACATCACCTGCAATTCCGGGAGGCACACAGAATTTCGAATATCACATCGGAGGATTCCAGGGTCCTGATAATAATCTGCGTGAAGTTGCTTTCGATTTCGATGGTGCTTTGATGAATCTTGCAGTCAACCGGCATCCGGAATTACATGTGGTAGTCGACGTATTACAGATTTTGTATGATCCTACACTTATTGATTTCAGCACATTCCCGGCAACCGTGAATATGCCCGGACCTTCCGCAACTGCTATCGCGGATAATTATACCGATATGTTCAATTTCGATCATCTTCATGATGATTGAGCAATTTGAATTTATTTCCAAAACTTAAATCTTGATTTATGAAAAAATATATTGCATTCATAATTTTTCTGACTTACAGTGGTATCACAAATGCCTGCGACTTCTGTAACAGTTACCTGGGATTAGATCCCGGGTTTAATAAAAACACGATTGCCCTCCGTGCAAACTTTCGTAAGGCTGAATGGCAGGCACCATCGCCAACATTGAGACTTACACATGGAGGTACTCATACAGATATGGGCACACAGGAAACTCTGGAGGAGTCATTTTTTACTTCGGAATTATTTGTGAAATATACTCCGTTTCCAAAGCTTCGTATTTATGCTACGCTGCCGTATACAATGAATACACTGGAATTCGGTGGTGTTTCTGAATCTCGGAGTGCACTTTCAGACCTTTCACTCATGGCCATGTACCAGTTGCTGAACAGTAAGAACACCGATAGCACCGGTGTTGGTCACAGATTATTTGCAGGAGCCGGTGTGAAATTCCCAACCGGTAAATCGGAAGGCGCACAGGAAGTTGATATTCCCATGGCTCATCATCTTTATTCAGGAACCGGTAGCACGGATTACCTGGCTTGCCTTACCTATATCGGGAAAGTAAAAAAGCTGGGCTGGAGTCTCGATGCCAGCTATAAGTTTAACGGTGAAAGCTGCACTGACTACCGGTATGGCAATACGATAAATGTAAATCCTGTACTTTTTTATGAAACAAGAATCAAATCTGTAAAAATACTTCCTCATGCCGGTGCTCCTTATGAAGCCGGGGTGGAAGATGAATACAAAGGCGAAACCGTGCATGAAACAGGGGGCACAACCTGGTATGGAAGTGCGGGTGTTGATGTTTATTTCGGTGCGTTTTCGGTGACAACCGATTTCCGTCTGCCATTTTACCACGATATGGGAACACAGATGTCCGAAGATCAATCATGGGTGTTTGGTTCTTTTAATTTTCACTTTTAAAAACAGATTATGCACGATAACAAATTCACATTTCCAGGATTGTTAGTGGTCTTTTTGTTCACTGTGACTTCTTGCTGCAAGGACAGCGACATTCCACAGCCGTGGCCACCACCCGATGATGAGCTGGAAAGTTGTATTGAAGGAAAGAGCGGAACTACCACACTCGTATTAACTGCTGTTCACCACACCGATACTATTCCCGGTCAGCCGACTTATCCTGATACAGCATACATAAAATTTAATACCAGTGAATTTCCCGGAGATGATGCTTCCTTGTACGATCTTGTTGTTGCTGGTACATTTCCCGATACTTCAATTGTTATTGACAGCATGTCGTGCGGCAACTATTATATTTTTATGACAGGGTTTGATGTGAGCATTGCGGAACGGGTCAAGGGAGGAATCCCGGTTGTCATTCACGATGAGGATGTGTTGCTGAATATAAAAGTTCCTGTAACGGAAGACTGATTTTTTCCCCGGTTAGTAGCTATTTAATATATTTGGCCATGAGATGAAGTTCATGGCCAATTTTATTATGAAGCGTTTCTTGATATTCTGGATGACATTTGTGTGCCTGGTGCCGCAGATTTATGCGCAATCACCCCTGCCAGCAGACGAAGCTGCCGCGATGGATCCGCATTTAAAAAAACTGGCCGATCATGCCAGGAAGTTTTATAACGGGAACCCGGATTCTTTAACCTGGTATGGTCAGCTGATTCTGGATTATTCGGTCGAAAAAAATAATTCATTGGGAATAGCTGAGGCCTACAATATCCTGGGAGTAGCTGAACAGGATAAGGAAAATATCGCTGCATCAATTGATTTTTATAAAAAAGGAATTGAAGTTGCATCCCGGAATGGACTGGACAGAACACATTCAGCATTATTACTTAACCTCGGGAATGCTGAAGAAAGTTTCAGCAATTATGTTTCCTCGCTGGAGCATTACCTTAAAAGTGCGAAGCTGAAAGAAAAGTTAAACGACAGCCTGGGAATGGCAAAGTGTCTGAACAATATCGCTCAGATTTATTCACGACAGGGAAATCCCAAAGAAGCGCTGGTGTATTTTCAAAAATCACTTGACATCAAAATACAATTTAATGACACCAATAGCATAGCCAAAACCTATAATAATATGGGGGTGGTAACAAACGATCTTAATGATCATGAAAAGGCGCTTCAATACCTGACGATTTCACGCGATTATTATATTGAACTCGGGCGGACTGGTGATGTGGCGATGGTATCAGGAAACATTGCGCTTACATACGACCTGATGGGCAAGGAGGACACGGCACTCATTTATTATTTGCAAGCAATGGAGATCCTGGAACGGGAAGGAGATCAATATGATATTGTTGTTAACCGTATCAACACGGGTAGCCTGCTTTTGGAAATGAATGATCTGGAACGTGCGGAAAAATTCCTGCTCCAGGGACTCCGAGAAGGAAAAGCGCTCAATTCGAATGAAGATATCCGCGAAGCCTGCAAGTACCTGGCATTGCTTTATGTAAAGAAGAATGATTACCGGAAAGCATACGATTATCAGACGCAATATCAGGTGGTGAGCGATTCCATATTGAATGCTGAAAAAGCGGCGACTTTATCAGAAATGCATGTACGGTATGAATCGGAAAAAAAAGATAAAGAAAATAATCTGTTGACAAAGGAAAATGAATTGCAGAGCATTCTACTTGAGCGCAATCGTTATCTGAATTATGGCCTTATCATTTTATCGGTCCTGATTATTGCAATCGCAGTTTTGCTGATACGGCAGGCGCGACTTTCTGCACGGCAACAGGCAACTGAATTGGAGCAAAAAGTACTTCGGTCACAAATGAATCCACATTTCATTTTCAACTCCCTGCAATCCATTCAGGGATTCATTTTTGAAAGTAACGCACTGGAAGCGGGAAAATATCTTTCCGATTTTGCAAAGCTGATGCGTTTGATCCTGGAAAATTCAAAATCGGAATATATTACGTTGTCAAAAGAAACAGAAACATTGCACTATTACCTTCTGTTACAACAGCTGCGTTTTTCGGGCAAGCTGGATTACAGTTTTGAAGTAGATAACACCATTGACCAGGATGCATTTATGGTTCCTCCAATGCTGTTGCAGCCGGCAATTGAAAATGCCATTGAACATGGGATACGGTGGAAAACAGATCCCGGAAAAATTATTGTGAAAATACGACGTGAAGGAGATTATTTTATATTTGTCGTGGAAGATGATGGTGTAGGACGCGGATATAAACCTGTACCTTCCTCTAACGGAACTAACCACAAGTCTCTTTCTACAATTATTACCCGCGAACGATTGGAGCTGATTAATAAAAAATCCTCCGGGAAAATAAGCATGTCGATAACCGACCTGCATGATCCCTCAGGTACCCGTGTTGAATTTGCTATTCCCGTTAAGGAAGCTGTATGATAGTTAATAAAGGTCCTTCTCTTCTTATTGTTGATGATGAAACAAAAGCCCGCGAAGCTATCAGGGCTGTAATCCGGCTTACCGATACCGTTACCGGGGATATCCGGGAAGCATCCGGCGTTGCGGATGCGAAGGAGAAGATCAATACGATGGCGCCTGATATCGTGTTGCTGGATGTACAGCTGAAAGACGGTACGGGGTTCGACCTGCTACAACAACTGGAACATCCATTGCCTGCAATTATTTTTATCACGGCTTACGAACAGCACGCATTATCCGCTTTCCGTTTCAGCGCTATTGATTATATTCTGAAGCCTGTTGATCCTATGCTGTTGAAGGAAGCAATTGATAAAGCAGTAAAACAACTTTCAGTCACTGACAGGGAAGTTCAATTGCAACAACTGCTCAATGCGATTACAAATCCCGCAAAGGAGCATAAGAAAATTGTGTTGAAAACTACAGAGCAAATACACGTTGTCAGGGTTAAGGAAATTACGCGCCTGGAGGCTGATAAAAATTACACCACTTTCTTCCTGGATTCCGGTGTAAAAATACTGGTGAGTAGAACACTAAAGGAATATGATGAATTACTTACCGCTTTCGGATTTATCCGCGTTCACCAGAGCCACCTGGTTAACGCTGATTTTATTGACCGTTTCGACAAACGCGACGGTGGCTTCCTGATCCTAAAGGACAAAACAAACGTTCCGGTTTCTTCGCGCAAGCGGGAAGAAGTGATCCGCACACTGGAAAAATTCTGAACGGATACATCATCACCAACGCTTATTCATTAATCGGTAGCGGATATTCAAAATGAATTTCCGGCAACATCGTTTTTTTAATTTTCGGTATTCAACAACTTAAAATTCGAAAATCGATATGAAGACCAATGTTATTATTACTGTCGGAACAGCCCTTGCTCTCCTCGCAGCAGGCACATCATCAAATGCGCAAAAGCTTGATAAGTTTGGTGCAGATATGGGAAAAAAAACTGCTATGGGAAAAGAAATCCGTGTTCCTTATTCGGACCTGGTGAGCTATTACGGTTACATTAAGCCAGGTTCAAAGCCCGATGAAGAACGTGGCGGAAAAAATTATTATTACCTCTATGTATGGATTCCTGCTGTTGCACCGGAACTGGGTATCCGGATGATTTCACCGGTGCCGGAAAAAATGAATCCGGAGGCGACTGATTTTGTTGCAGCCGACTTCAAGGATAATGGATCAGACCGTAAAAATTTCTTCGATACCTGGGTTACTCTCGAAAAAGCTGCTGGTGTAACCAGTGCATCCGATATCACTGCGAAAGGTAAATCAGCATCCTGGAGTTCGTTTGGTGTGAATGATGATTCCGGTGAAATGCCTGCACAACCTTCTGGAAGCAATTACAACAGCCTGATGCGGGTAACCAGCGAAACAAGTGATCCGCTCAAATCGCTTACCGTAGGATTGTATCGCATTGGTTTCACAACTTACAAAACCGGTGAAGTGCAGGGAACTTTCCTGGCTCAGATCGGTGCGTCGGTTAAATTACCCGGAGTGCAGGTGTCCAAAGATCTTGAATCACTTGAAAAAGCAGTTGCTGCAAAATAAACAGAGGTGCGTCTGCCTGTTTTAGATAGGGATGAGTAGAATACGGAAGCTTGTAAGAGTACAACCTGTGGATTATTATTAGGATAAATGAATACTTGAGCATTCTGCTAATATGATGCGATTCCTCGCTACGCCATTGAAGCATGCGCTTACGCTTGGCTTCAAAGCTACGCTCGGAATGACGATACCTAGTGAGGAAAGTGCGGGCGGCGGATGCGGATAATGTCAATTATTTCACTGATGTTTCTGTTGCCGCATCCGCCGCCCGCTTTAAACACACTCCTTACTGTCATCCCGAGGCATAATTCCTGTCGGAAAATCAATAAAAAATGACGTAAATTAGTGTAGCAACCAAGAGCAGGCTGTAACAGTTCTTCGAGTAGTGTTTTAACCTGATCCCGAGCTTTGTTATGGG
>JANWID010000363.1 GCA_025450095.1 Bacteroidia bacterium
CTACCAATACCATCCTTGGAAGCTCAACTTTCTTCCTGCAGAACGCAACTTTTTGTGATATTAACAATGATGGCTGGATTGATCTGTTCTGTTGCGATGATAACGATGCCAGCAAACTATATCTTAATGACGGAACCGGCAACCTGAATCTTTCCAGCTTCGTGAACTTTGCAGTGAACCCGGGTGTGTTTTATAATGGTGATCCTGCTGATTCCGGAAATTACGGCAGCTGCTGGATCGATTTTGATAATGATGGCGACCTTGATCTTCATGTAGCGCATTGCCGTCAAAGCTCAACAAGTCCTACCGACTTGCGCCGGATTAACCGCCTGTTTGTGAACGACGGAAATAATAACTTCACCGAAATGGCCGCCCAGTATGGTATTGCCATTGGCTGGCAAACCTGGACATCCAGCTTTGGTGATATCGACAACGACGGTGATCTGGATCTGTTGCTTACGAATCATGATCATGAAAACCAGGTTTTTGAAAATGATGGAACCGGGCATTTCACCGAACTAACGACTGCGGGTGTGGGTAGTTTCAACATCACTCCTATCGAATCTGTTTTTGAAGATTTCGATAATGACGGTTACCTGGATATCCTCATCGCCGGATCAGAATGGCTGTATTTTAAAAATAACGGGAATAAAACATTTACACGTGTTACCGGTCTGATGGCCAATAATGGTATGCTTTCATTCGCTACCGGAGATCTGAATCATGATGGATTCATCGACATCTTTGCTTCTTATGGCGATATTTACCAGAGTCCTTCAAACCAATATGATGATGTACTTTACCTGAATGATCGTAACGGAAATAATTTTATAACCTTCAATCTTGAAGGAACCATCAGTCAAAAAGGCGCTATCGGATCACGTGTTACCATTTATGGCCCCTGGGGAATTCAGGTTAGAGAAGTGCGGGCAGGCGAAAGCTATGGTACCTGTAATTCTTCACAACTCCATTTCGGACTGGGATCCAATACAACAGTAGATTCAGCAGTGGTATGGTTTCCATCTGGCACAACAAGCACGCTTACCAATCTTGCCGCCAACCAGTTTGTAACGGTCGTAGAAGCCAATTGCACGATCGCCGGAAATGTTATTCCAGGTCCTTACATTCTTTGCACAGGTCAGACATTAAATCTGAATGCCACCAGTGGTTTTGCTTCTTACCTTTGGAACGACGCAAGTTCTTCCAGTACGCAAAGCATCACTGTGGCTGCAGCGGGAGCTTTTAATGTTCTTGTTTCTGATAATACCGGATGCACCAATCTTTCACCTACTGTAAATATTGAATTGAATCCGGATGAAACACCTGCTGTTTCAGTTACCGGGGAACAGATTTTCTGTGAAGGCGGTTCAGTTGTTCTCACTTCATCACCAGCTTCGGGTTACCAGTGGACAGGAGGCGGTACCAATCAATCACTCACAGTCACACAAACCGGCAGTTACAGTGTAACCATTCAGGGTGTCTGCGGCCAGTTTACTTCGTCTGCTGTTGATGTTACAGTACTCGATGCTCCGGAACCAGTCGGACAAGGTGCTTCGGGACCTTCACCTTCATCACTGTTGCTAAGTGCAACCGGAACCAATTTATCATGGTATGATCAACAATTTGGCGGAGCCCTTTTGGGTACCGGTCCAACATATACAACTCCTTTACTGAATACCACTACAACTTACTGGGTTGAGTCAGCCACCGATTATCCTGGTGCAATTCAGTATACCGGGCAAACGTATCACTCCGGCTCATTGTATAGTGGTGGAGCCACAACAAATGGGTCTGTTGATTTTGATGTAATTTCAGCATGCACACTTGTATCTGTAAAAGTCTATACCGACACTCCTGGCGATCGTGAAGTGCAGCTTCTTGATGGTGGCGGGAATGTAGTGAACAGCCTCCTGGTAAATATTCCAATAGATACAACAAGGATCACACTGAACTTCCCGCTTACTCCCGGAATTAATTACTCACTTACAACCAACGCTGCTGTGAATATGTCATCACTTGGAACGACTACACCGAGATTGCAGCGCAGCTCCATGAATGTTTCATATCCATATATGATTAACAACCTGCTCTCCATCACCGGATCAAACCAGGGTTCGCAGTATTACTATTATTACTATGATTGGGAAGTTCAGGAACCTACTTATGTATGTATAAGTGATCGCGTGCCGGTTGTTGCTGATATTACCACAGGCATTTCT
This sequence comes from Bacteroidia bacterium, assembly GCA_025450095.1. The sequence goes on from JANWID010000363.1 coordinate 2,220, forward strand.
GAAACCGGAGATGCAGGTGTAAAGATTTATCCGAATCCTGCAAGCTACCTTTTGAATATCGAATTGCCTGTAACAGGAAATGCTTCCGTAACCTTGTTTGATATTACCGGGCGGTCTGTAAGGCAGGTTGATTATTCCGGAAATGGACACAGCAAATTCACTTTTGATGTTTCTGGTATTGCTACCGGCTCGTACACAATTCGAATAAAAACAAACTCAGGTGAATTTATTCGAAAACTTTCTGTGAACTAAAAAATTATTGAATAATAAAAAAGCCCCCGCAGGTATACGGGGGCTTTTTTGTTGACTGTCGACGGCGGGCTGCTGACCGTCGTCCCGATAGCTATCGGGAGCCAACTGCCAACTCTTAGGTAATATAATTCAGTTTAATAGTATTAGCCATCCCACGTTCATCAAGCGGAGTGCTGAATACATTTATGACCATGTCTCCTTCCTGAACATAACCTTTTTGTTTTAAAAATACTTTTATATCCCGGATGGTATTGTCTGTACTTTCATACTTATTATAATAAAAAGTCCGCACACCCCATACAAGGCTCAATGTGCTCAGAATTTCCAGGTTGTCGGTGAAAATAAAAATATGGCAGTTCGGCCGCTGACTGCTTATCTTAAATGCGGTATAACCCGAATGGGTCATGGCGATAATTCCTTTTGCACCCGATTGCTGTGCCATTACACATGAATTAAAACAAACGCTGTCGGATATAAACGAACGGGAATCTTTTATAGGAGGCACATGCCGGTTATAGATCACTTCTTCGCTTTCGGCAATACTGATGATCTTGGTCATGGCTTCAATCACTTTTACGGGATAGGAACCTACTGAGGTTTCAGCACTCAGCATCAGTGCATCGGCACCATCGAAAACAGCATTTGCAACATCATTGGTTTCCGCACGCGTTGGACGGTAACTGTTGATCATACTTTCCATCATCTGAGTAGCGATGATAACAGGTTTGGAAGCGGCTGTTGATTTGCGCACCAGCATTTTCTGGATCACCGGAACTTTTTCCATGGCCATTTCCACTCCCAGGTCACCACGGGCAACCATAATACCATCAGCTTCGCGGATAATATTGTCAATATCACGAACTGCTTCAGGTTTCTCGATCTTTGCTATTACGCGTGTGTTTTTTCCTTTATCGGCAATAATGTTTTTGAGCTCGATAATGTCATGCGCTGAACGTACAAAAGAAAGCGCTATCCATTCAACATTATTATTCAACGCAAAATCTAAATCACGCCGGTCTTTTTCAGTTAATGATGGCAGTGAGATTTTGGTATAGGGAAGGTTGATGCCTTTTTTCGATGATAGAACTCCTCCGTGAATAACCTTTGCAGTAACGCTGTCTTCCGGATCTCTTGCAATAATCTGTAGCTCAATTTTTCCATCATCAATCAAAACGGTATCCCCTACATGCACATCATTATGAAAGTATGGATATCGTATCTGGATTTGTTTATGGTCACCGATGCACTCTTTGATGGTAAGCTTCAGGGTTTCGTTTTCTCCAAGGAGAATTTCGTTGTTTAGTACTTCACCAATACGCATCTTAGGACCCTGGAGATCATACAACACAGGCACCTTGAATTTTTTATCAATATTCAGGTTTCGCACCACGTCGATCATTTCCTGCTGCATTGCATGATTACCATGAGATGCATTGATACGGCAAACATCAACACCGGCACGTATCATTTTTTCGAGCACCTCTGCCGCCATTGACGAAGGTCCGAGTGTGGCAATAATTTTACTCTTGTTAAAATGGAGTTTCATCATTTTTTAAGTTTCGGATCACGCTTCAAGCAACAGCAGGAACGCGTCGGCTGATTTAAGTGATGATGGAATAATATTGTAAACACCGGAAATATTTTCAATAGCGCGTATTTTTTTGATGACTCCGTCCATATCAAAATTGCCCGGAACATCAGAAATAACAATAAAATAATCTATGCTTTTCATCTCAGGGATAAAATTGCCTGTACCTTCTTTATCCCGGTTCGACACAACGTGGCAGTTTTCACCATTCTTTCCGGAGCCGGCATAGGTGGAATGCCTTGTGCTCGACCCGGGTTTTCCTGCTGGAACCACTACATCGGGCAACCGGTTCAGACTAAGGTGCAGATGTTGGTTTAATTCATAACACAGACGATAATCCTTAAATCCGGTAATAATTCCAGCCAGGCAGAATTCATATTCATTCTCAATTTCCAGCTTAAGTACTTTCCGGATCATAATTTAAGGACAAAGTTATTTATAGGTGGCGAAGTTAGCAGAACCACATAAAATTCGGGAGTATACTAAATTGAAAATATCAACATTGACTGAATAACACATTCAGCGGAATTTGGTCCGGCGGTAAAATCGTAATATTGCATACGGGCTGATGCCTGTTTTAGAGATGGAACTGAGTGTATTTTCAGACGATTACTTTATGCGCATGGCATTGGCGGAAGCGAAAAAAGCATTCGACGCTGATGAAATTCCGGTAGGAGCCGTTGTGGTTTGCAGGAACCAGGTGATTGCACGGGCTTATAACATGACCGAAAAGCTGAATGATGTTACAGCTCATGCTGAAATGATAGCATTTACGGCAGCAAGCAATTTTCTGAATTCTAAATATCTCCCGGAGTGCACACTGTATGTCACGCTGGAGCCCTGCGTAATGTGTGCAGGTGCTGCGTTCTGGACCCAGCTGGGAACACTTGTTTATGGCGCTGACGATGAGAAAAGAGGATACAGGAAAGTATCTGCTGCTCTGACACATCCCAAAACACTCGTTAAAAAAGGTGTCATGGCAGCTGATTGCGGTCAGCTACTGACAGATTTTTTCAGAAAGAAGCGGGAACTCTGATCAGATATTGATTGCCGCCAGCATTTCAATAGTAAGCGGCTTGTTAATGAACTTACGTACCAGCTTATTTTTGTTGGCGCGATTGAGATCTTTAAAGCTGTCGGAAGATGAAAGCATCACAATTTTGCAACGGCTTGTTACGGCTTCTCCCAGCTTTTCAAATTCATCCATAAACTGAAATCCATCCATACCAGGCATTATGATATCCAGGAAAATCAATTGAGGTAATTCTTCCGCGGAAGCGGATCCAAGGAACTCCAACATGGCTTTCGCTGACTCAAAGGCAGCAGTTTTTTTTGCAAATCCCGAACCGGCGATCAGTTGGGAATTAACCAAATTATCCATAGGATTATCATCCACGAGCATTACCAGGGCGTACTTAATTTCAGTTGTAATCATAACCACAAAATCATTTATTGGAATTCTGAACCATTTTTGTAACCTTCCGAAGTAAATCGGGATCAATTTTATTCGGAAGCTCTACCTGGAAACTGGAACCCTCATTTTCTTTTGAAGCAACCAGGATACGGCCTTTCAGCTTTCGTACGATTTCCTTAACTATATAAAGCCCTAGTCCGGCAC
>JANWID010000364.1 GCA_025450095.1 Bacteroidia bacterium
GTAACACGCAAGGATGTCTGGCGACGCAGGTGTCCACCAACATCAATAATATCGTTCTTAGTTGGTACAGATGAAACTCCGATGCTCCATAAGGAAGGATTATCACCATTTTTGTTAATTCCGGAGAATGCAGTGGAGTCAGGTGAAAAGTTATCACGGTTTGCAAAAGCATCGATAAATGTCATTCCGTTTACCTGTGTCAGGTAAGGAACGCTCATCCGCTGTGAATAGGTTTGGTTTCGTATATTGCTGTTAGATGACTGAGCAATTGCATTAAATGCTGCCGCGCTGATTGCAGGAGTTGCTGTTGCCGCTGTGGTTCCAATAACACCAATTCCAGTTCCGGGATAAATATTATTATAGAACCAGGAGTCTCCCATAACGGCTGCCGGTGTATTGGAATATAAATCGGCATCCACACCAAAGTTTGAAATGTTGGTCGGAGTAGAACATGTTGCCTGTGCATTCACCTGTTGTGATGATACCAGCAAACAGAACAATACAGCAAACAGCACCATACCGTTGCACACAAAAGAAAGATTTGACTTCATAGCTCCTTTGTAAAGATTCTTCAATAGCAATTTGCAGCCAGATAGTTTTCGGCCTGAGCGTTATACTTTAATTTCCAGGAAAAGTTACGGAAGGTATTTAATTGATTTTAAATGTGTTGGTCATAGTCCGCAGTTGACTCGCTGGCGAACGCCGCGATGTCATCCCGATCTCCTTAGTGCGTGTCGGGACGGGCAGTTAATGGAATAGGGCATCAATATTTACCCAATAAAATTTTCCGAAAAACGCAGTGAGGAAAACAAAAATATTTTCACGCAGAATTAAAGAGAAAAAATCTTAAATAAAATTAGCTACCACGTATAATCAGGTATCCTGCACGAGGCTTACTGTGATCGTTGAGATCAAGAATATAATAATAAGTACCGGAAGGAACTTTCTTACCCGCACTGATACCGGAAATATTTCCCATTCCATTCCAGCTATTATTGTAATCGGTTGCTTTATAAACCAGCTTTCCCCAACGATTATAAATCCACAATTTATTTCCGGGATAGTTTTCAATTCCATCTATTACATAACCATCATTAGTACCATCATCATTTGGTGAAAACCCGGTTGGAACAAGTAACGAATCACACACTACTGCAACCTCGGTTGTTAAAGTTGTCATGCAACCAAATTCGTTTGAAATCTTTACTGAATAAAGAGTAGTTTGCAAGGGACTTACAACAGGATCGGGCGTATTTGTGAATGTAATATATGTGGGAGGGTTCCATTCATAAGTTGTTCCTCCTGATGCAATCAGTTGTGCGGTTTCCGGCGGGCAAATAATCTGGGTGTTGCTGACTGAAACATTTGAAATAGTTTTAACCTGTACCTCCACAGAATCCGACATGAACGTACCACAGGGAGTGGTTACGCTTACGGAATAAAATCCTGCCGCTGGCGTTATAAATTCCATTGCAGTTGCACCATTCAGAATTTCCCCGTCATAATACCACTGATATACTGCCCCGGGAATGGAATCAGTAATTAACCTTGCTGTTTCACCGGTACAAATAGTTTTCGCACCATTCACCTGTACCTGCATGTTTCCTTCGCTTGCAATATTATAATTTCCAGTTGCCGTGCAATTGTTAGCATCGGTAACAACCACAGAATAATTTCCGGGAAGTCCAACAATAGAATCATGTGTGACACCATTGTTCCAGGTATATAAATAACCAGGTGTACCACCAGAAACATTCAACCGGATCAAACCTCCCTGGCCACTAATACAGCTGGCAGGAGTAATGATTGCATTCAATGCAATAGTTGGCGGTTGCGATATAACAGTTACTGCATTTGCACTGCATCCATTATTATCAGTTATTGTAACAGTATATGAGCCTGCAGATAATCCTTCCACGACCTGGGTTTCCTGACCGGTACTCCATTTAAAATTAAAGGGTGCTGATCCTCCAGTCGGAGTGGCTTTCATGCTTCCATTATTGCTGTTAAAACAGGTTATTATTTGCAATGTAGATACAACAACTGTAATCGCTGAATCAGGCTGTGTGATCTCCTGCGTCATCATCGCAGTACATCCGTTTGCATCGGTAACGGTAACCGTATATGTTGCCGCAGCCAGGTTTGAAAGTGAACCTGTGGTGGACCCGTTACTCCATTGATAATTATAAGGCGCAGTTCCTCCTGTTGCATTCACGGTTGCTGATCCTGAAGGAATATTATAACATGAAATTCCGGTAATATTCACCGTTGCCGCAACCGCCTGTGCTGGTTGTGTAATTACAGAAGATACAGATGTGCTACATCCATGCGAGTCAGTGATTGTGCATCCATAAGTTCCCGCTGTGAGGTTCGAAATATCTTCATTAACATTTCCATTACTCCAGTTGAAAGTATAAGGAGCCGTACCACCGTTTACTGTCAGATCAATTTGTCCACCTGTAGTTCCGAAACATGGAACATGTGTTGATACAACAGGTAAAGCAAGCAAAGGAACTGCTGGTTGCGAAACTGGTATACTAATCATTGTATCACACAAGTTCGCATCGGTTATAGTAACTGTATAATTTCCTGCAGCAACATTGTTTAATTGCTGTCCTGTTGTACCATTATTCCATTGGAAATTATATGGTAATAAACCACCGGTAGCACTAACCTGGATGCTGCCATTTGCAGATCCATAACAGGAAACTTCCTGCACCGAACTAACAACCGGAATCATTTGTACTGCAGGTTGTGAAACCGAATATGATTGTTGTAACGTGCAACCGTTTGCGTCTGTAATTAAAACAGTATAGTTTCCGGAAGAAAGTCCTGAAATATCTTCTGCGGAAGCACCGTTACTCCAGTTAAAATTATAAGGTGCATTTCCACCACTTACCTGCAGATTCACCGCTCCGGTTGACAACCCAAAACATTTCACATCATTTACTGTCCCCTGAACACCAATCGCTGAATCAGGTTGAGAAATTATTACTGATAATGATGCGCTACATCCATTAATATCGCTTACTGACACGGAAAAATTACCTGCATTGAGATTATTCAATGATGACGATGATGCACCATTACTCCATGAATAATTGTAGGGTGGTGATCCTCCTGTTGCTATTATATTTACAGAACCATTATTGCCTCCATAACAACTAACCATCCCGATCGCACCTGTTTGCAGGATGACGGATCCAACAGCAGGTATAACTGTTACACTATCGGTAGAAGTACATCCGTTTGCATCAGTAACAGTAACGTAATAAGATCCTGATCCAAGATTCGGAACTGAAGCAGTAACATTTCCGGTATTCCACAAATAACCATAGGGCGCAGTTCCTCCGGAAGCCGAAGCCTGTACTGTAGCAATATTTCCCGACTCGCAGGTTATTATTCCGGATGTGGTACAATTTACCTGGACCGGGTTTACAGGGTTGTTGATAGTTACAACACCTGTTGCTGAGCATCCTTCGGCAGAAGTTACGACGACAGAATAATTACCAGCAGTCAGCCCGGTTGCCGTGCCACTTTGCTGAACAGGATTTGAATTCCAGCTATATGAAAACGGTGGTGTCCCATTTACTGTTACGGAAGCAGTTCCGGCTGCCGCATTATAGCATACCGGGTTTGTTGAAGTGGTGTTAACAGAAATTTCACTAACGTACACTACATACGAAAATGTTTGAACCCCGTTAAACGGACAGGCATTATCCTTTATCGTAACAGTAAAAATATGCGGTGATGGCCCGGCATCGGCTGCAGTAGGCGTCCAGCAAAACTCAAGTGAAGAAGGAGACTGCGTTATTGAAGACCCTGAAATGGGATTAAATGTATTGAATGTTGTCACCTGGTTGATGTCGGCATCCTGGGCGCTGATCGTAAAGCACAGTTGTTGTCCGACACATGCTGTTGTATCATAGTTATCGGATCCGTTTATGCCCGAAGCAGACGGAATTGTATTCGTACAAAATTGTGTGTACATCTGGATATCCCGGATCGTAGAGCCAATGAGTATTCCGTTCCTGAATTCATTCACCCTGACCGCAAGAATTCCTATTTGCATTGCAGAAGGTGTAAAATTGATATCGCCGGTATGACTGTTCATTGTGAAAGGAGTGGATGAAGCCATCGGTGATTGTGTTGAAGCCGGTGGAATCCACATTACCTGGGTAGTGGCGCTGGTTTTAGGATCAATTAGCTCATAGGAAATGGAATCACCATCAGCATCGGATACACCCTGGTTATAATTGAAATTCTGTCCGAGGCAAACAAACGCCAGCGGGATATTATTGAAGATGGGTGAACTGTTACCTGGTGCAGCAATATTATTTAATGTGGCCTCCACATAAATTTCTGAATTGACAGCGCAAGGTGACTGAATCGTTGTGATGGAACAATTACGACAACAAACACGGTAACTGAAAACCCAATCTGCACGTGCGGAAGGTAATGTAACGGTTGCCCTGTATACCCACCGCCTGATTCCGGTATTCATTCCCGTAGTACAATTCGACGGCGATGAAACACATGGCAACGTAATTTCCATTCCATTACCCGAAATCACTTTTGAAGCAAGTACATTCCTGGTATAGTTCGCTGATGTTGATTTGTAAGTGATGGTTACACTTCCGGGTTCTGCGGAGCCTCCGCAATCGCGGTAAAAAGTAGCTTCAATTTCATACACCAGGCCTCCCAGGCAGCGGTAAGTAAGATCCGCTCCTGCTGCATGTGTAGCATGAACTTCATTGCTGTACAGGTTCAGGAACAATATTGCGGTCAGCAATATCCATCCTGGAAACAATCCATTGTTCCTGTTGTTGAGGCGAATCAATTGATAGATCATTAAAAATTCATTTGCCTGAATGCATCACTTGCATTCAATGGATTCACATTTTTACTGCAAATACCTTTGAAAGATGCTACGGGAATGAAAAATTCTTACATGAAACTTACATCCAAAAAAAAATGACCTTCCCGGAAGGGAAGGCCATTTAATTATTAACCCGTATATAGTTACTGACTCTAAAGCACCTTAACTATGCCGGGATGATCTTGTTATTGGTTTGCAGAAGAAGTGAATGAAGGTGCTACAATCAACTGAAAAGTATCAACCTCATATTCATTCCACAATTACTTTCACAACAGCGGTTTCTCCACTATTACTTATTACTTTCACAAAATGCAAGCCCTTTGAATCTTCATCCAACTGAATTTTTTCCTTATTTGAATTAATTCCATCAACCCGCTTTACTTCCTGTCCTATAGCATTTGTGATCACGTATGATTGCATATTATCCGCTTCGATATCCATAGATCCATTATTGGGATTTGGAACACAAGAGGCTTTGTAATTAACACCTATTGTCTTTTTTCTTGAATTCTCTTTAGCAGATTGTGTAACTATTCTGTTTTGTGCCGAACAAGCAAGTGGCGATTGGATAGCAAGGCTAACTAAAGCATGAAAATCACCCCCCTGAACAGAAAAACCATTGGTTAAGTGAATATATCCTTGCGTCTGAAATGTAACGTCTGAGCCCGGCATAATGGAATAATCTCCTGGAGGTTGATCAATATTTGGATCGACCTGTTCACCGGCTACAATTGCATCCCATGCAATATAGTGAAGAGGTCTGGATTGAATAATATTTCCATTTTGAACATATTGAATATTTTCATAGTTTCTAAGAATCGCGCCTCCTTCCCCCCTTATTTTGTATCGCCCATGATTATTTCCCGTTACTGGAATTGTGACGTTTTCATAACCTAAAGTTGTTAGCCGATCATAGAATTCTAAGGTTCCACCATCTTCAACAGAAAATCTTGCATCAAATAATTTCACACATTTATCAACAAATATTGATGCATTATTCATGATCTTATAATAGCCATATCTTTCATCGTTATAAAATCCATTTGGGTCAATAGTCGTAGGGTCATCCCACGTAACTGCAGGATAATTTATAGGATCCGGAATTGGAGATAAGTCCGAAGCGTTCACAGGAACAGGTATATCAAGATAATTATCATAAACACCATTTTGAATATCATTCAAAGCATCATCAACTTCTGCTTCTGAAGGATATCTTCCTAATATTGTTTTAAAAGTATAACCTTCAGGAAAGATAATACTAATTGGAGGATTAGTTCCAGGATCAATGATTACTTCAGAAGGATTGTAAATGGTATTCTGTCCTTGGTTAATAATAGAAAGATCCAAATCCGGATAACCTCTATCTATAATATAGTCATGTTGAATTCCTTTAAAATTATTTGGGATTTGTATTTGGTTGTTAAAAGGGGTTATAATTCTGTAACCAGCAAACGCCTGAGAAGTGTTATTTCTTAAGGGAACATTCAATAAACTATATCCGGGAGCTTTTCCATAATACAAATCATATGATTGGGAAGATACATCATAAAATCTAAACAAATCCGATGAAAGAACTCCCGGAAAATAATTATTTATAGAACTACTACAATAGTTAATTGGAAAATCCAAATTAAATGGAAAATAATTCTTAGTTCCCCCATCAAACCAAGTCGAATTATTTGATTCGAAATATGAATGATGGTCCTCAAATTTTGAAATTATTTCAGGAACAAACATAACATCGTAGTTAATAGGATCCGTATTATTCAAATTATTATCAATAAATGGATAAAACCTCATCCTTCCACGAGTATTATCATAAACCCATTCAATCGTGTCAATAATGACAGTAGGATCTGAATTACAATGCACATAAATTGAACTCTTAATAACTGAATGGGGTAAATTGTATCTCCAAGCAGATAAGCTTGATGGAGGTGGATTTACAGAATTGAAATGTGTTGTTACCAATGCTTCTGGATGTCCATCCGCTCCACTTAAATGTGTACCTGCAGGGGTTCCCGGTACAAAAAAACTTCCATTTTCCCTTACTTTATACAAATAAGCAGTTGGATTAGTACCGGTTCCCCAGCCTTTTCTTAAATTATCATAAGGTTCATCAGGCATTGTAAGAATCCGGTTATTGTTTATACTCGAACAATTGTTTGCATCATTCCAACAATTTGGAACAACTGGAAATGAAACCAATTCCATTTTATAGGATAACGGAAAGTCTTCAATAAAAATCATAGCACCGTCTGGTTGCTGTGTAATCGGGTGCTCTCTTAAAACGATTACATATTCTCCCCAGTAAGATGCAGCAACTGGGGGTAATTCGGAATTATAAATTATCTGTGAATTACTGTTTACATATTGTGGAATATTACCGAGTTGTGGAAAAGTAGTACTCGTCCAATTAACAAAATCCAATCTATAAGGGTCGATTAAACTATATTGAGCATAAGTCTGTGATAATAATAAAACATTAAGACAAAGAAGTAAACTTAATTTATCATATTTCATAAATCCACTAAATTTTAATAATCTTTACATTCGTATATAACCCATCACTAAAATTAACTTTTAAAATATAAACTCCGATTTTAAAAGCGCTAAAATTAATTGAACAGCTTTGATTCCGGTAATCTATATTTTCAAGCTTAAATATTACTTTTCCATCAATTGAAATTAACTGTATTCTGACGATGGGAGAATTATTGGAATTATTTTCTATTGTAACTAAATTTGTTACAGGATTTGGATACACTTGTATGGGAATAGGATTAGAGTATAAAATGTTATCCGCTGTACTGGAACAAAGTATAGATTGTTGCCATGAAAAATCTATAACTGAATCGTGACTAACAGGAATTAGAATGGAATCTTGTAATAAAAAAATTAAAGTGTCAGATAAAATAGCGGGAACCGTCGTAGAATATGAAATTGTCTGATAACTATTGCAACCGGCATTTAAAGAAGTGTCTGTTTTAAAAACTAAAATATCCGAGTCTGGAAGATTTGTTCCAACTGCAAATATTTGACCATTGGGAAGTGCAATTGCTTTATGTATGCGTCGATTAAAACCAGAAATTCCATAATTCATTCCTTGTTCAAAATTGAAAGCGGAATCTAATACATACAACATTGGCCCATCTGCTGCAATAAGATAGGAATTTTGTTTAAATTCAGACATGTGAAATGTCTGAGGAGAGCTATTCGTTACCAATTTTTTATTTTGTACAATATTCCATAAGGAGTCTACTTGAATAAAGTGTGGTACTGTTAAGGAAGAATTATTGTCGTCCACGCAAGCCATTATAAATGTATTCCCGGATTTAATTATTTTTTCTCCAAAATCGTTTTGACCACTGCCAAAAATAGCAGCTTTTTGCACAATACCATTCGTATCGATTTCAGCTAATACAATATCAGCATTACCCAAATCACTGGTTATCTTTGAACCTAATAGTAAATAATTATTTGAATTTGAGATACCATCGGAAAAGACAATAGAGCTGGTATCAACAATATGTTTATACCAGATAAAATCACCAGAATAATTGACCTTCCAAAGAAAACCTGCAAAATGTGAATTTTGTCTTATATTATTGCCACCAAGTAAAAAATTATTCTGTTGATCTTCTTCAAGAAAATTTATAAATCCACCCAAAGTATCCAGAGGGATAAATGAGGACCAAATTACATTTGCTGCGGTATCCATTTTTATTATAAATGAATAACTATTCTGCGGTGAAGATCCGCTTCTTCCAGCAACTACAATATTAGAATCAGAAGAGAATAAAATATGGGTTGCTTCAGCATTATATTCCGAAAGGGTCTTAATCCAACAAATAGAACCTGCTGAATCAACTTTAGCTAAATTAAATGTATTGGTAATATTTGTACCTGCAACATATAAATTTCCCCATGCATCCATGGTTGCGTCATAAACAAATTCGGAAACATTATTCTGAACGTCGCCAAACAATTTCTGAAAGGTTACCTGTGCTTGAATCAGAGTAACATTAACTAAAAAAATCAAAACAAATTTAATTTTTAGTTTTAACCCTTTCATTATCGAGCTTTAAGTTTTCAAATTCCGTCTTTAATTCGTCTAAAGACTTATTCAGGTGAACAATGTATAAGACTAATTCTTCAACTTTCTCCTGTTGTAATCGTTGAATTTCCCCTATATTTTGACCTTCTCTTTCAATTTCATTTGTTGAAGGCATACCAGGTAAATGCCCCAATGAATTAATCGATTCTTCCAACTCAGGAAGTGAAGTTAATTCATAATCCCTAGAAAACACATAGTCTGGCCAATTGCCATTCAATTTTACAAAAATTTCACGGAATCCAGCTTTTCCACCATCCACTAATAGTTTATAGCCTGGTTGAGAAGTTGATGTCCCAATACTTACATTTCCCGATGTCGAAATTCGCATATGTTCCTCGGGAACACCAGCGAATCCTGTAGTTTTAAAGATAAGATCAGCAAAATTTTTTGTACCTACATAATGAATTGCAGGATCAATAAAATCGTTACCACCTAATTTCCAAAATATACCTGGTGTTGGGGTTGGATTTCCTGGTCCGATCGTTCTTAGATATCCTGCTTGGTCAACATAAGCTACCCTTAGACTATCAATAGATGCAGAATCAACTTTGATTGGTCCTTTAAATTCCAATGAACCGTTATTTGTTATTCTCAAACGCTCAGTATTAGATGTTCTAAAAACCAAATCACTTGAATCGATGGTTCCTATAAAATTTGTAACTGAATTAGTTCCAGAATTCCCTGTAATTTGCCAATCACTTCTTTCTGGTTCAGAAAGAAATATATTTTCCTCACCATATTGACAACCATTTTCGTCTGTAACATAAATATAGTATTGACCGGCACATAATGAACTTCTATTTTGAGTAGTAGTACCATCTTTCCAATCGAAAGAATAAGGTCCAACACCACCTAAAACAAGAACGTTTATTGATCCATTACAGGCACCATATAAGCTGATATTCTTATCATTTGGGTAAGTATGAATATCGAGCTCAATCTTAAGTTCAAGTGGTTGGGTGATAGTAATTTCGGCTTCCACCGGTGGGGTTAAAGTATCAGCATCATCAACTCCTACTCTATAATAACCTACATCCAAATCGGTTAGATCTTCAACTGTAGAACCAGTACTCCACAAAATTGAATACGGAGGAGTACCCCCTGAAATAGTTAGGTCAATTGTAGCATTTTTTGCACCGAAACAACTAATGTTATACCCATTGTAATTTGATGGGGTTAATTGCAAAGTTTGCGCATTTAAAATCTTGATCGAAAATAGTGTAATTAACAAGAAAATCAGGGTTCTTGGAATCAGCATTTTTTGCATTAGTTTTTTTTGGTATTATTAATTGGTTCGTAATAGTTGAATAAAATTTTTGATGTAAAGAATTTTACGCGGCCAAAAGTATGTTTACATATTCATATATGCAAGATGATTTTTTGAAAAATAAAAACAAATTATACTTCCTATAAATCCGAAATTAACAAGCGTTGAAAAAATAGATTTACAGTACTTTAGCCTTTGAGTATAAACTCAGAAACATAGAATGTAGACTTACTACTACATTAAAAAACATTTTTAAGAATATATAGAAATAAATAGCTTTCGTTTCGAATTACAATCGAACGGTTGTTACTCTTCCCATCTGAAGCGATGATTAAGTGTGTGGGCGAAGATGAGAGAATGAAAAAATCTTACCCGTATCTTACATCCAAAAAAAAATGACCATCCCGGAAGGGAAGGCCATTTTAATTATTAACCCGTATGATTTTATTGACCAGTAAGAAGTTCTTTAACGATACCGGCAACAATCTTATTATCGGCCTTTCCGGCAAACGCTTTTGAAGCTGCGCCCATTACTTTCCCGGTATCAGATGGCGATGAAGCACCGAGGGAAGCAATGATTTTCTTCACTTCTTCACGGATCGCAGGTTCATCCATTTGTACAGGCAGGTATTTTTCGATCACTGCAATTTCTTCCTTTTCGCCTTGTGCGAGATCGGCTCTTCCCTGTGATTCAAAAATCTCTACTGACTCTTTACGTTGTTTAACAAGTTTCTGCAGCATCTTCAGCTCATCATCCGGTGATACAGCGCCGCCACCACTTGTTTTAGCCAGGAGGATCGCTGACTTCACAGCGCGAAGTGCCCGTAGTGCCGCTTCATTCTTAGCAAGCATTGCAGCTTTCAGGTCGGAATTAATTTGTTCCTCAAGAGTCATAACATGGAAATTTACCCTAAAGATACATCAGTCAACACGATCGTGCAAAAAAGTGTTGTTGGATTTTATCTCGGGTTTATTATCCGCATCACCGGTAAGCGTAAACCGGCTGACAGGAGTACTATCGGACGAAGGAACATTCTCAAGCTGGATATTTCTTCTCTTATAAGCAGGTTCTTTTTCCAAATCGTTCAGGCCGGTTGGAGTATTAAACTTCATGCTCATGGCTTTCAGCTGGTATATTCGCTCCTTGGCTCTCTGAAACGGATCATCTTCCTGGATTTTTTCTTCGTTGATTTTTTGCACAGGAGGTACCTGAATTGAAGTTGTTGGCTCTGGTGCTTTTTCCACCGGAATATTATTCACCGTTGATACCGGGATATTATTCCTGATTTCAAAAACAAATGAAGGTTCATTCTCAATCACAGGTGTATTTACGATTTCGCTTTGAGGTTCCGTGATAGTTTCTGCAACAGGAGTATTTGCTATCATCAGTTCTTCTTCTTCGTGTAGATAATGAACTATGCGTTGAGTCGGTTCCTCATGCTGTACTACAGGAGGAATAACAGGAGCAGGAACAGGTTCCGGAATAACTTTCAGATAAGGCTCATTCGGTAATGCCGGGGTTACTGCTACGGGTTCAGGTTGCGGCTCCGGTGTTACAGCAACCGGAACAACCGGTGCTTCGATAACAGGTGCCGGTTCGCTTTTCAGTTGATCGTTCAGGTTATAAATAATTTTTGCCTGTGGTTTCGAAGGCATATTTACAAGCTGATCCTTTGTTTTAAAACCGGTAGCAATTATGGTAACATTGATTTTATTACCGAGCGTAATATCCGTACCAACACCCATGATCACCTCGGCAGTCTGACCTGCCTGGATCTGGATATAATCGGTGATATCACCCACTTCATCCATTGAAACTTCAAGATCGCCGGAAGTAATATTCAGAAGAATATAACGGGCGCCTTCAATTTCGTTATCATTCAGCAACGGGGAATCGAGTGCTTGTTTTACTGCGATGAGCGCACGGTCATCTCCTTCTGCTTCAGCAGAACCCATAATGGCAACACCGCTTTCCTTCATAACGGTCTGGATATCGGCAAAGTCAACATTGATATGCAACGTATTGGTAATAATTTCAGCAATGCTTTTAGCAGCTATAGCCAAAATATTATCAGCATGGCCAAAGGCATCAGTAAGCTTCAGGTTGCCATGAATTTCCCGGAGCTTTTCGTTGCAGATCACCAGCAGTGTATCTACATTTTTCTTCAGCTCCTCAATTCCTGCATCGGCTTGCGCTTTACGTTTACGTCCTTCGAAAGCAAATGGAATAGTAACAATTGCTACGGTAAGAATTCCCATTTCGCGGGCCACACCTGCAATGATAGGAGCTGCACCTGTTCCGGTTCCACCTCCCATGCCGGCAGTGATGAACACCATTTTCGTGTTTTCGCGGAGAAGCTGGCGGATCTCTTCAATATTTTCAATGGCCGCATTTTTACCAACTTCAGGAATTGCACCAGCTCCCCGGCCTTCCGTAAGGCTGGGGCCGAGTTGTATCCGGTGGGGAACCGGGCTGATTTCAAGTGCCTGATGATCGGTATTGCAAACCAGGAAATCAACGCCCTTGATCCCCAAACGGTACATATAGTTCACAGCATTGCTTCCTCCTCCTCCGATTCCTATCACCTTGATGATGGATGGCCTTTCTTTGGGTATTTCGAACTGCATCATTTTAATTGTGTTTTTATGATATATGGGTTAATTTTTTTCGTGGTTATAATTTCGGGTCATCATTTTCATCGTTGAGCAGCTCCCTGCCTTTTTCATAAAAATATTTGAACCAGTTACCTTTATGCCGTTGTGGTTGCGGTGCCTGCGTGGTGGATTTTTTTCCTCCGTTGCGCGCATTATCCTTGTCAAATTCCTGCATTCCGCGAAGTACAAGACCTACACCTGTAGCATACATCGGGCTTTTTACCTCATCGTATCCCTGTCCCAGGTGTTCATTCGGATAACCTATGCGTGTATCCATACCCGTTATATACTCAACAAGCTGGGTAACATGTTTGAGCTGTGCACCACCACCTGTAATCACGATGCCAGCGATCAGTTTTTTTTCAAAGCCGGAATTACGGATTTCGTAATAAACATTTTCGATGATCTCTTCCATGCGTGCCTGTATGATGCTGGCAAGATTCTTTACGGAAATTTCTTTAGGCTCCCTGCCGCGCAATCCCGGTATGGAAACAATTTCATTATCCTTCATCTGTTTTGCCAGAGCGGAACCGAATTTCACCTTGAGCAGCTCAGCCTGGCTCCTGATGATCGTGCATCCTTCTTTGATATCTTCCGTGATTACATTTCCTCCAAAAGGAATCACCGCGGTATGACGGATAATTCCATCCTGGAAAATAGCCACGTCGGTAGTTCCACCACCAATATCAACCAGTACTACACCGGCTTCTTTTTCTTCGGCCGTCAATACCGCTTCCGCGGAAGCAAGTGGCTCCAGTATGAGATCAATTGGTTTTAAACCGGCTTTAGTAACACATTTGTGAATATTCTGAGCAGCGGTTATCAGTCCGGTTATGATATGACAATTCGCTTCGAGCCTCACCCCCGACATCCCGATAGGTTCTTTAATACCTTGCTCGTTGTCGATGATGAATTCCTGTGGAATAACATGAATGATTTCTTCACCGGGGGGCATGGCCAGCCGGTACATATCATCGATGATGGCATCAATGTCGTTCTGACTGATTTCATCAGTGGTATTGGTGCGGGTAATCATGCCCCGGTGCTGAAGGCTTTTGATATGCTGTCCTGCAATACCCACATAGACTTCCTCTATCACCACGTTCGATTTGTTTTCGGCTTCCGCAACAGCTTCTTTAATTGAATTTACTGTTTTTTCGATGTTAGCAACTACGCCACGCATCACGCCCAGGGATTCGGATTTCCCTATGCCGAGAATTTCAACTTTCCCTACTTCATTCCTTTTGCCAACGATGGCACAAATTTTTGTGGTTCCTATATCGAGTCCTACGATGATGGGTGCGTTTTCCATTCAGTA
>JANWID010000365.1 GCA_025450095.1 Bacteroidia bacterium
ATGAAACTTGAAATTGAGTCATGGTTCGGCTCCGCTCACCATGACCTACATTAAAAAAAGTATTATAGAAAACTGCAATCGACATCTCATCAACTTAACAACTCGCCAACCCATCAACTCAACAACTCAATAACTCAACAACACTTTTGTGAAAGGAATCATACTCGCCGGAGGATCCGGTACGCGCTTACATCCATTAACGCTTGCTGTCAGCAAACAGCTCATGCCGGTTTACGATAAGCCGATGATTTACTACCCGCTATCGGTTCTTATGATAGCTGGAATTAAGGAAATACTTATTATCAGCACTCCGCATGATTTACCATTATTTGAAAAACTCCTCGGTGACGGATCGCAGATTGGTTGCAGGTTTGAATACGCAAGCCAGGAGGTTCCAAACGGACTTGCCCAGGCATTTGTAATCGGGGAAAAATTTATCGGAAAGGATAAAGTTGCCCTGATCCTTGGTGATAATATTTTTTATGGTACCGGATTACATGATTTGCTCATGGAAAATACTGACCCTTCCGGAGGCGTTGTATTTGCTTATCACGTTTCGGATCCGGAACGGTATGGCGTAGTTGAATTTAATCAGTTTAAAGTAGCGATTTCCATTGAAGAAAAACCATTAAAACCAAAATCGAATTACGCCGTACCCGGACTTTATTTATATGATAATAGTGTAGTGTCTATCGCAAAACAGCTGAAGCCCAGTGCCCGTGAAGAATATGAGATTACGGATGTGAACCGTGAGTACCTGCGCCGTGGTCAGCTTAAAGTTGCTGTCCTGGGACGAGGAACTGCATGGTTGGATACCGGAACGTTTCATTCGCTCCTTCAGGCAGGCCTTTACGTACAGGTGATTGAAGAACGCCAGGGACTGAAAATCGGGTGCATTGAAGAAATTGCATACAGAAAAGGCTTTATCAGTCGTGAAAATTTAATTAAAATTGCCGAACCACTCCGTAAGAGCGGATATGGGGAATATTTACTGAACCTACAGGATTAACTTATGAAACAAAAAATTTTGGTAACCGGTGGTGCAGGTTTTATTGGCAGCGGAATCGCAGCCAAGCTTGCATTGGATCCTTCCAACTTTGTGGTGATTATCGATAACCTGCATACCGGCTCACTCGAAAAGCTACCCACTTCGCAGCACAACAATATTAAATTCATAAAAGCCAATGTGAATGATTTCACGGATATCAGCAGTATCCTGAATTCATATCGGTTTGATTATGTCTTTCACTTTGCTGCATTGGTGGGTGTGAAGCGTACGCTGGAATTTCCGGTGATGGTGCTGAATGATATCACAGGCATCCGGAACATTCTGAATCTTTCCAAGAATACCGGTGTGAAACGTGTTTATTTTTCTTCTTCTTCGGAAGTTTACGGAGAGCCTGTTGAGTTTCCGCAGAACGAACATACCACGCCGCTGAATTCACGGCTTCCTTATGCTATCGTAAAGAACGTTGGAGAAGCTTACCTGCGAGCCTACAAACAGGAATATGATCTTGATTTTACCATTTTCAGATTTTTCAATACATACGGTCCCAAGCAAAGCAAGGATTTCGTAATGTCGAAATTTCTGTATGCTGCATTGCATAACAAGGACATTACAATTTATGGTGATGGTTTACAAACCCGGACATTCTGTTATATAGATGATAACGTGGATGCGTGCCTGAGTGCTTTTTACAATAGTAAAATGATCAACGATGTTGTGAACATCGGTACCGATCATGAAATTTCGATTTTGGAACTTGCACACAGAATGATTGCGGTGACTGGTTCCAAATCCAAAATTGTGCATCTGCCTGCATTAAAGGAAGGTGACATGACACGGCGCTGTCCTGATAATTCAAAAATGAAAGAGCTGCTGAATCGTCCGCTGACACCCCTTGAAGAAGGAATTCAAAAGCTGATGGAATCAAAGCACCTCGTAAAATCCTGAACTTCCCGATGCATTCAATTGCCGAGCTGAAACTTCGTGTTGATGAAGAAATAAAAAAGCTGGAATTCAATACAGCTCCCGGTGATTTGTACAACCCCATTACGTATATGCTTGCGCTTGACGCGAAACGTCTGCGGCCGGTATTGGTACTTTGCGGGTGTGAAATGTTTGGAGGTGACCCGGTTTCCGCAATTCGTCCTGCACTGGGTATAGAGGTATTCCATAATTTCACGTTGCTACATGATGATATTATGGATAACGCTCCATTGCGGCGCAACCATCAAACCATCCATGCCAAATGGAATGTAAACGTGGCTATCCTTTCCGGGGATGCCATGTTTGTGAAAGCCTGCCAGCTGGTAATGCAGGTCCCCGATCCGCTTATCAGGCCAGTGATGGACCTGTTTTATAAAACCGCACTCGAAGTTTGTGAAGGGCAACAGATCGACATGGATTTTGAAAAATCTGAAAATGTATCCATACCCGATTACCTGGATATGATCTCACGAAAAACGGCAGTGCTACTTGGCGCGAGTCTCGAAACAGGTGCAATCATTGCCGGTGCTTCCTCCCGTGACGCGGAACATATTTATGAATTCGGAAGGCACATCGGATTAGCTTTCCAGTTGAAGGATGACATCCTGGATGTTTTTGGCGACGACAAAAAATTCGGAAAGCGCAGGGGAGGGGATATTGTTTCAAACAAGAAAACTTTTTTATTACTGAAAGCTTTTGAACTGGCAGACGAAAAACATGCTGCTGATCTGCGCCACTGGTTACAAACTCCGATTCTGAATCCGGAAGAAAAGGTCAATGCCGTTACAACGATTTATAACGAGCTTCACATCCGCAATCACGCCGAATCGGAAATGGAGCTGCACATGGAAACCGCTTTATTCCATCTCGACGCTATTGATGTACCCGTTTCACGAAAGGAAGTGCTGCGTGATTTTGCCGGGAGATTGATGGTGAGGGAGGCTTGAAAATATTTTTTTGAGTTTTCAGCAGAGGAAAATATTGAATAACATATAACATAAAATGAAAATTGAATAAGTTGATTTGAATAAGTTTCTTATTCAATAATCAATAAGTGTTATATGTTTTTTAATTATTTATCGTTTTTCATGTTATTTGTTTTCCCGTTTCAATTTTGGATACCAGTGTTTCGGAATATCCGGATCTGCGGGTTGAGGAGGATCTTTCATAATAACTTCCGGAAATAATTTCGTCTGGAATCCTTCAAAATCTTTTGCCCATTCTTTATGCTGATAAACGCATACCGGGAGACAAATTGAGCAGTAATTATGAGTGGCAAAATAAGGAAAGCATTTACCAGTATCCACCATGTAACGATCATTGCCAAGGTGATCTTTGCCTGCTTCCGGTGAGCGTTTATCGGGAATTGCATTTGCAGGACAATAGATACGACATGCACGGCATTTATCGCAAAAAGCAGCAATGCCAGCGTCGATAGGATGATCTGTTTGCAGTGGCATGTCGGTGATCACACTGCCTAAACGAAACAACGGACCCATTTTTGGATGAATGATAGAGCCGTGCCGGCCCAGCTCACCAAAGCCTGCTTTCAAAGCAAGCGGTACATGAAGTACATCACTGTCACCAATCGGATGTTCAACCGTGCAGGCATAGCCAAGACTACGTATGTAATCAGCCAGCTGTATTACTATTTCACCAAGTGTATAATATACTCTTAAACATTCAACCGCCGATTCATGCGAAGGTACTTCCTGGAAGCTGCGCCACAACATGCGCTGTCCGACTACAATTGCAAATTTTTCCTTTACTTCCCTGCCTTTATAAATATCGGTTGGTTCTATAGCAGCAATCCCTGCTTCACCTGCCCCAAGTTCAAATGCTTTTTGTTTAACGGCTTTGGCAGCTGAAGCTTCATCGACAAAAAATGCCGGTTGGGGATTAACTTCTCCGGTAAAACGTGGATACTGGTGTTCCCTTATTTGCGTAAGAATATTTTCGACTTCCGCAATCCTGATGCGTCTTCCGCCGATATGACCATACCACTCTTCCCAATGGAAAGCAGGTGGAGATTTTTCGGAACCAGTCAATGTGAATTAATTATTTATAACTGTACAAACAAACCCTTACCATTACTCCAACTTTTAACCTAAGGTACGAATTCTATTTTTTATCTTATTACACTAAAAGAGATTGTACCAGTATCTGTTCCCGATGTAAGACTAAGTAAATATAATCCCGGTGGAAGAGCCTGTGGCAACATGGTATAGTGAATGGAGCTCCATTCGGTTAAAGTTTCATAGTAGATTAATTTACCCTCACGACTGAATATTCTCATCACTGCTTCTTCATTTCGCGGTTGCAGGTACCCTACTGTAAAATTACCATCATTCGGGTTGGGGTAGATTTTCAATCTGAAGTCATGAGCCACAGGCTCTGATTGACTTGTTAATGAATCGCAGATACTTCCTGTTAAGGCTCCGAGGTAATAATTTGGAAAGTTAGGCAATGTGGCATTGAAATGAGGTAGCAATATTGCATGTTGTTGAACATCACAAGCGACACCTGAACTATCCGGGTCATCAATTACATGTAATGCCATAGTAGTGCTGGTTGTATTGATGTAAATTTTCCCATCCGGACCTAATTGATGCATCCAGAAATTAGTATTCCAACCGGCAGGGGCCTGAAATCCATCATACGTAGCTACCACTTGTTCAGAAGCAATTATATTGGTTGCCTGCAGATCATATTGTAAAATCTCAAAACCGCCATGGGTTACATAAGTATACCGTGAGTTAGGTGAAATACTGGCTCCAAGGCAAAATGCACTATCGGGAAATACTTTATTGTCGATAAATGTTAAAGTTCCGTCGCATCTGTCAAAATCAAAAAAAGCCACTCCCCACCAATAACTAATCATATATTTACTTCCATCGGGTGAAAAACATGCTTGTCCTCCTTGTAGTCCGTCGAAAGGAAAAATCTGATAATTGGTTTGCTGAATTGTATCAGGGGTTACTAATAAAGTATAATAACCGATATCCTGTCCCCACCGCGGTACTAGCATCCACCAATCGCGACCATTTCCATGACGGGTTAAAGTTAAAGAACCTGGATAAAGTGTGTCATTAATCAGGATATTGTTTTTTGAAACTACTTCACCTAATCCATTATCCAGCGACATATCAATGTTGCTCATGTACAAATATCCTGGCTTGAATACCGGAGTAGCAATATCTTCA
This sequence comes from Bacteroidia bacterium, assembly GCA_025450095.1. Next base: position 5,194 of record JANWID010000365.1, read on the forward strand.
GTCATATGAAATAAGTAATAATTAGTTGAGGATCCTGGAGTCGGAATTATAACAGAAGCCTGTGGTAATCGTAATCCGGAATTGTAAAATTGAGTAGTATAGAAACTCGGATTAATTCCGTTGCCATTGCTCATTGTATCATCCAGGGCATTGGCAATGAAAACACCGTTTGTGTAAAACAATATATTACCAGTATCGTTGCCGATCGCAGCATTTGTGAAAACGAAAGACATTGGCCGGGAATGAGTGTCAAGGGCTGCAATATTTTGTGGAAATGTTAATTCCATACCACCAAAGGATGAATTTCCAGAGTAACTATCATATCCTAGTGGCCAATAATTATCACGACCCTGACTGAAACAATAGTGCCAGTATACGATTAAACTTAACGTATAGATAAGTTTCAATACATTTCTCATCTAATAATAGTAAATTTTGCCGGAGGAAGAAAATCTTCCTGGCATTTGAATGTTATTGAATAAATACCTGGAGTCAATCTGGAAACATCCAGTTTTTCAATGCTCCAATTAGCTTGTAAGTTTGACAATAAAACGGTTCTGCCGCTTACATCACGTATAATTATTTCGCTTGGCACTGTATAGCCATAAGCTTTAATATTTAATTCGTTTGTAACTGGATTTGGGAAAATTGAAAATCCCGTAAGATCATTAAATTCAGATGAGCTTTGTTGCTGTGATTGCCTTAAATAACCAAGTTGCGTACAATTTGCCTGATCATCATAATTACTTTCAATTCCGTAGCGCATAAGTTCAGACCTGGCACGATAAACAGCCTTACCATATGCATAAGGACACAGCGATGCTATATACATAATATTTACAAGGTCGGCTGAATCTAATTGTGCGAATAAACTGGAATTGTAAGAGAAATGAAATTCATTTACCTGTTTTTCGTACAATTCAACTTCGTTGGAAGGTGCAACGATGTAGTTTAATATTCCAGCAATGGATATTGTTGAATCTATTTGTAAAATATAAGAGTTGATATAATTACTCAAAGATTCAATCATTAGATTAATGGAAATTAATTGAGAATGGTGCTGAGGAATATTTGTTGGCTCAACCAGAGAAAGGCTATCTAATATAATCAAAGAATCCATGGCATCATTTAGCATTCCATTAGTGGTTTCAATAGTCTCAGTAGAAGGGCTTGTATAAAACATTGAACTGATTACAGTGAGATCACCAGATGGAGTAATTGATTTCTCGTCGAAGAAATTTTCAAAAACACCATTATCGCTTCGTAAACTATCATTGATTGTGAGTTTTCCAAGAAGATCCCGCATTGTAAAATACTTAAGTTCATCTTCGAATTGGACTGCTGTGATACTATCATGCACTATTAATGAGTCTGTATAAGTAAGTTTAGATTCGTTATTGTCACTTCCTCCCGACAAATATGCAATGCAAGGACTTGGATATGCGCCTGACCAGGGAGTTCCAGATAGGGCAAATATCCATTGTGCCCCGCTCCCATTTGGTACATCGTTGGTAGGATGATATAAGCTTCCGGGAGTTGGTTCGTGGACTGTGATCGGGTTATTTGATATTTCCAAAAATGTAGAATTTTCATTTAACCCACCCCAAAGACCAAATGGTCCATACCATTTGTTTCCCCTATGTGTTTGAACGCCCATAATACCACTACCATTCAAATGAAGTCCGATATTATGTTCCCCCATAGTATTACCTCTGAAGAATTCATCTGTTGCGCACCCACTTCCGAAATCAAATCCAATTTCTGTCAGATTTGCATGATTGTTAGTAAAAGTATTTGAAGGAGCTATATAGGTGCCAAAAGCTATATGCTTTGTGGTACTGTTTCCAGTTACTCTATTTTCTAATAAACTGCAATTCGTGCTACCATTAATTCTAACTCCATTTGCAGAGTTGACAGTAGAATTCAATAAAACGTTGTTTTGAGTTAAAGAAATTCGTTCAGTTGAATTAAGTAAGATTCCATCTATACCATCATCAACAGTGATTGAATTGCAATTTATTTTAACTCTTCTTGTTGGAGAGGGTGGTACGGATTCTAAAACTGAGATACCAGTTGCAGAAATTCCATTTATAAATATAGTATTGTAATTAACATCAATCATAGTTGCATTTTCATTATTATTCAACCAGATTCCCTTTTCACTTGCCTCAATGTAATTATATGAAGCATTAATACTTTGTCCTTTTACCTGGTCGATTCTAATGCCTTTCCTTACATCAACCATATGATTGCTGCTAATACTAACAAAACCCCTCCTTGTATAAATAGCTACAGGACAATTCTCGAAGGATACTGGAGAAAAAGAAAATTCCCCCAATCCATTCTGACGTAACATACCTCCGTTAAACATATCAGCATAGATCCCATATCCACCAAATGGTAGATAAAACACATTTGAGCTCATGTTTGAAAAGGTGCTATTAATAATTGTATTATAACAATCGTTCAATGAAACGCCGCGGTACAATTCAGTAAAATTATTAAGGTTGCCACCACCTACACCAATATTAAATACGGAGTTGTAAGCTTCAATTCCTGCGAAGGTAACCATGTTCGGAGACGTGTTTTGTCCAGGGTACTTCCCTTTCAAAGGATTTCCAGATAGACAACTGGTACATGAAAAGGTAGAACCTTCAACAACAATGGAACCACCATTTAAGTCCTGAGTGTAAATTCCAACATAATCGTGTTCGAATTTACCTTTCCTTGAATATAAATTTCCATCCGACTGAACTCTTGCAGCATATTCTGCATCTCTGATTTCAGAATTATCAATATACAAGTATCCGCCGGGTTCGACAATTATACCTTGCCACATATTTCCACAGGCAAAAAGAGTGCTGTTTAACAAGTTCAGCGTGTTTCCTGAGGGTACAGTTATACTAATACCTTCCTTTATAGAGATGTTAGCACCATCGATAGTTACTACTCCAATACAAACTGCATCATCATTCAGATTATAGTCACCTATGATAGGAGGTCCTCCATTAAATGCAGCCTGATCCAGATAATCTAGATATGTATTGCAGCAATTTGGGTCTTCCTTAATCACAACGAAACTTGTTGCTGAACAGGACCCATTTTCAACAGTTACCGTGTATGTCCCGGAACTAATTCCGGTAATTGTACTTATTGTAGCACCAGTGCTCCATAGAAAAGTAGAACCTCCACCAAATGGATCATTTACAGATGCAGATGCTGTAAATGATCCCGAGCAAACTACATCACTGGATGTTGTTATTGCTAAAGGATTTTCTTCATACTTCCAGGAACCCAGACCTCGAAGTACACCATAAACATATTGTTCATTGCAACTCCCGGTACTATTTCGGGATGTCAAAAATGTGATTGCCTTGTTTGGCATATCACCACTGATATCTACCCAGTTTGGATTTATCACTCCCATTGCCGGGTCATAAGAAGTTTGATACAAATGAGATTTTACAGGCACAGGATCATTTGCATCATTTCTCACTGTGGCAGCATATATTATATTTCGATCAGAATTTACATTTAATGCTGTAACCCCTTCATTCAAATCGTCAATTAGATCTAGGTTTAAGTATTCGAATGCAGTGGTATTATCCGGAACCTGAGCAAAATTGCATGAAGAACCCAAAACATCTACGTCCAATTCAAATAAATATGAAGTGGGTATAACTGGATTAACAGGACTGGCACCAATTATTACTTTAAATGGATGATTTGCTAAATTATATGGCAAAATTTCAAGTCGTTCAAGAATATAATTGCCACTATTATTTGTATGGGAACAAACCAGATTGCCACCGGTACTTAAATCACCTTCATAGATGTAAACAGTTTGAATTCCTACGCCTGAGTTTGCAAGTACGATATAGTAATTAATTGACCCTATAGTAATCATCTTAACATCCCTTACATGAGTACTACTCCAAGGCCAACTGGTGTTTTCATCCCAGCTACTGCTACTTGAATTCCAGAAATAAATTTCATTATCTGGATTGCTTGTCAGATTAGCAAATATGTAATCATTACCGCCAATATTAAAATAATTCAATGGATCCCCACAAATAGCCGATAGAATTGGTGCCCATGTATCACCTGGGGGAGTGTTTGTAAGTATATATCCGTTTCCATGGGTGCTACCAAATCCTTCAGCGACTCCAGCGTACATTACATTTGCATATTCCTTTATAAAAAAAGCATCCGAGATAGGACCTGTGGAAGTAGTACAAGGTACTAATGTTGCAAAATTATAACAGGGTGCTGAACCATTGGGACTTACTTGAATAAATGATTTTTCCGTACCACTATCATACCACATCAGACGATCATAATGTGTATCCCATATTTTGTTCAATGATTGGGGAAATATTGAAGTTATTACAGTATTTACATATCCGCGATGTCTGAATCCACTCTCAGTACATGGAGGATCATAGCCTGGTGTTTCTGCTGTATAAATTTGTTGCCATATATTATTATTTGCATTTGATATAGGGTTCTCAGATTTAAAAATATTTCCCTGTTTACCTATGTAGAGTTCATTATTTTTAGTCAGAGTAGCACCATTGATGTTTGCACAGGGCGGTGAAGCCTGATTCCAACCCCAATCATTCGCCGAGTCAATAATGTCCAATGCTGTCCATATTCCATCAGGCAATCCGCCGGTTTCATTGCAATAAAATAATCCAATATATTTTCCTGCATAAGTTCCACTTTTGATTTTAGGAGCCTCATTGACTGCCAGATAACCCTGAATGGTACCGCCAACTTCAATTTTGAAAAGTTGTGTGAAGTCAAGAGTGTTTGGTAAATTTAATTGATAAATATCCACTAGGTTACTTCCATCAAATATGAATTGTTGAGCCATCAGATTGTTCCAAATACTCCCATCGAAAGAATAAATTCCAGACCCATGAATAGTAATTAAAAGAGTGGTTGGATCATATTTCTGAATGCTGGTTATTACTTTTGCGGTAGGGGACGGTGGCGAAATTGGTGTAACGATTCCTGAAGCGTCAACTAAAAATAAACCATCATCTGAACCCACGTAAATTATATCATCACTGGGATCCGATAAATCAATTCCTTCATCTGTGAAAAGGCAGAATACATCATGATAAGCTGTTGTAAGTGACAAAGAGATACCTGATACTATTGTAATTTGATCCTCCGCCTGGTTTAGTTCTCCAATATAGAAATCTTCAATTACGTTAGGCAAAATAATGTCCTTATGATTTTTATCTGTAAGATCGTTTACCCTCGTATTTCCTGTAGTAAAATATACTCTATGTACCCCATTATACAAAGGGCCGATATAAATATCGCTTACCCATGATTCATCGAAATTTGTACCTGAAGCAACAATATTAACCTGCTTCATCGACTCCGACTCATCATTAAGATTTATCCTGTCAATGCCAGATCTGTTCAATGCAAAAAGATATTCAGAATTATAAGTAGTTGGTCGATAAAATTTATTGACAAACCTGTAAATTCTGTGATTACTTATATATTCATAGTTATATTGTTCGGGATTATTTATGTCGTTGGGATTTATTGCATGCGACCTCCATATACCTGATACATCTGAACCAACATAAAGCACATTATTGCCAGCCACATTTTCATGCAAATAAAGCGCCCGCTCCTGCCCACCTGCACCAGGCCCTAATTGTTGCCATCCTTGTGAAATCGATTGTTTTGAAAGCAAAACGAGGAGGAAAGTTAAAGCAAGACAGAAGTTTTGAATTCGAATTCCAGGTTTACTAACTTTAACGCCGTAAACATTTTGAAATGATTGTTTTTTCATAAAATAGAGTTTGATTTGAAACTAAAATAATTTTAGAAATAAATTAAACATAATTCGGCTTATTAAAAACTCATTAGAGCCGCAATAAAAACACTTTATAATTACTCAAATACTATGAATGACCCGGGATAGGAGATCTTTATCAAAAATATAAATTTCTCAGTCGTAACCAAAATTCATTAAAAACCTGATTTACTTCCAGAACTTCTCCACACTTTGCTCAATTTCCGTTGTGAACCGTACAACATAAATTCCATTTGCATATGGACTAAAATCAAGTTGCTTTGAAAATTCTTTATTGGTAAGGCTTCCTTTTTCATTCAGGATTAATTTTCCTGCCTGATCAAAAACAACAATGGTATAATTGGTTCCATTCACATTGGATGCAGACATGTTAAGATTTTCAGAAGTGAGATCATAAAAAGCTTCAAAGGTGAATTGATCATTCGTTATTCCGCTTCCGGAATTTTTTTCTGCTTCATCAACAGGTGTAATGCAGGGAACATTAACCGGGATAATATTTGAAGTATCGGCGCACAGAGCTGCATTTTGAGCTATGCATTTATATTTCCCACGGGTTTTTGCAGTGAAATTCATGGATGTAGCACCGGAAATTGCCGTATTCCATCTATACCATTGATAGTATGTCAATCCGGGGGATGCCGAAAGAATGACACTATCGCCTTGACAAAAAGTTGTTTGACTCTGTGCTGAAATAGAAATTACCGGATATTGCAACACCTGAACATCAATTGATGTTGTTCCCGTACAACCGTTCTGATCTGTTACGGTTACTGTATAAACGCCAGTAGTATTAATTGTTATGCCTGGGTCAATTGCAGCTGTCGACCAGAGATAGCTTACAAAGGGTGATGAAATTGTCAAAATAGTAGAATCTCCCTGGCAAATTAAACTGTCACCCAATATTACTGGATTAACAGATGGAAATATTGTCAAATAGATGTTGATGATGCTATCACATCCTATTGCGTTAGGAATTGTGTCTTTATAAAGTCCTGAGCTTGTCCATGTGTAAAGACCGCTTGGAGAAACGAAAGATCCGCAACTTGCCACACTAATAGAAGATGAGCTATTGATGCAACCATTTTCTGATTGAATGCATGTTAACAATGAACATGCATCCAGGCTGTCATGCAAACTTACAGGAGTTGTATTAAGTTGATAATTGCTTTTGGTAATCGGAACGCTGACAGCTGAAACCAGGCTGAATGCCTGCAACATTGGTGTTGAAATAGTATTCAGGCATAAGCCTGAACCCAACGTAAATAAACTATCTGTAATTAATAATGATGGTGCGGTAAAGTAAGCAGTCCAGTCATCCACAACAGCGCAAAGTCGATTATCGGAAGTATATTTAAATTGTCTGAAAAAGGCAATTTCAAGGGAATCATTAATTCCCAGTAAATTTCCGACACTATCAATTTTCACAACACCTCCACCATAAATTTGAGAGGGGACATTATAATCATACCATTGGAATCCGCAATAATAAGTATGATCTGAATTTTCAATAAGTGCCCCACCTACCATCATCCTTGTGGCTCCGGAAAATGTAGTTACCCATTCTGGAATTCCCAGGGAATCTGTTTTCATGAGGCTGAATGTTGTGTCAACTTGTCCACCATCATGAGTGACACATAAAAATCCTGAATCGTGCGTTTGTATTATCTCAGTAATCCCATTACATCCGGGATACCGGTTCGAGAAAACTACTTCCCTGGTGGAATCAAGTAGTAAAATATAAGCATCGGTTCCACTCATCCCGGCAAGTGCAATTTTATTGGAAGGAAGCGGAATTTGCTTTCTTATATCAGGGCTTGAACCCGTGGTATCATTGAAAGATGCAGAATTGGTTAAGTTTCCAAAATCATCTGTATTGCATAATATAATCCAATGGCTTTGATTATCTATCCTCAAAACATAGGTCCCGTCTTCCATTTTAAGTATTCCTTCAGGTATAGTAAAGGGGCTGTTAAATCTTTTACTCCAGACAACACTACCGTCTTGTGCAATTCTTGCAAGTAACCCGGTTGTACCCGGAACCGGATTCATAGCTATTCTCCCGGCAACAAGATAGGAATCATCATTTGTAACGATTAAATCAAGAAACCTCAAATCATCGTAATTGTATCCGGTCTTCCAATATGATTTATAAAAGAGCAAATTACCGTATGAATCGGTCTTTATCAGCAATCCATGATCGGTGGTTGATCCGATATAAGCTTCCATTATAAATTCTCCGGAAGAAGTTTCATTTATATGCTTGCCTTGATAACCACCATTTGGCACATCGTTAGTCCAAAATCTTTGTTTGAAATAATTCTGTGAGTAGAGTGTGCCCGAGAGAAAAAAACAAATGATCAATACAAAAATGGCTTTGAAATCTGTTGATGTAATCTTGAATTTAATCATAATTGCTTTTGAATAAAAGTTAATAAAAAATCTATTATTTCTGCACTAAATTAAGTCCTGCTATATTACACTATTTCCAAATCTTTTGCACACTCTGTTCTTGTTCCGTTGTGAACCTTACAACATAAATTCCATTTGCATACGGACTAAAATCAAGTTGAGTTGAAAAATTTCCATTGGTAAGGTTTCCTTTTTCATTCAGGATTAATTTTCCTGCCTGGTCAAAAACAACAACAGTGAAATTGCTTCCATTCACGTTTGAGGCAGACAAATTAAGATTTTCAGAAGTGGGATCATAAAAAGCGTCAAAGCTGAATTGATTGTTTGAAATACTTCCTGTGTTTTTTTCTCCTTCATCAAAAGGTGTTATGCACGGAATTCTTACGCGGATGAAGCTTGATGTAAGCGGAGGGCACAACGAATTGGAAACGGTAACCGTATACGTACCAACAGTTGTAACTAGTAATGAAGTATTGGTGGCTCCGGGAATAGCTATTCCATTGCGGTTCCACTGAATGTTGGAGGTGCTGTCGACATCGGCAACTAATGTAACGCTACCACCCTGGCAAAATGCAATGGGTCCGGAAGCTGAAATAACAGGAGGAAGGCAATGAAATTCCGCTAATGCATCCTGAGGAGAATATCCCGTAGCGGGTGCAATCAAATCAACCATTTTTGAATAGGTATTTGTATTGATATCATATTCAAAAATAGTCCCTCTGCCTGTTTCTCCACCACCGTAACTTATACCATACAATTTACCATTCGATGCTTCGAAAAAAGTTCCGGTTGGATATCCGCTACCTCCATTTAACGTCTGCATATTAAGCTTCACAGAATAAATATTTGTTACAGGATCAAATTCAAATATTACCCCTTGATTATTACTTCCACCACCATCGCACACTCCATATAATTTTCCATTCGAAGCTTGCATCAGAGATCCATTAGGACTATAGCCTATCGAATTCGAAAAATCAACCCTTTTAATAAAAGTATTTGAAATGTAATCATATTCAAATAAAATACCCTGACCCCATGAACCGCCGGCAACATAGGTTGATCCACCATAATGTGTCATACCATACAATTTACCATTCGAAGCCTGGATTAATCCGCCAAATGGCCAAACGCCGTTTGTTGAATCAAAATCAAATTTTTTAGTGATAACATTATTTAGCGGATCGAATTCAAAAATAACCCCCCGGTCTGAATTACCACCATAATGTGTCAATCCATAAAATTTTCCATTAGTGGCCTCTATCATGGAACCATTAGGTTGCGCGCCTAAAGAACCAGTACCTCCGAAATTTGCTTTTGCAGTGCAGGTGTTGCTGATATAATCGTATTCAAATATAGTTCCCGTTATGTTTGCCCCATAGAACTTGCCATTACTGGCTAGTAAAAAGCCACCCTTAGGTGAGTGGAAAACAGTTCCGGTTAAATCAAATTTTTTGTTAAATGTGTTACTCACATAATTATACTCATAAATTACACCGCCTCCATAGTCATTTAATCCACCATATGAAGTTAGCCCATAAAATTTACCATTGGGTGCCTGAACCGGCGCGGCGGTGGGCATGATGGCTTCCGCTTTTGAAAATTCTGCCAGCTTATTATAAGTATTATTAATAAAGTCATATTCAAAAAACACTCCACGGAATAAACTTTGTGCAGTTGATCCGTATAGTAAGCCGTTGGAAGCCTTAATCAATGAACCATAAGGTGAATAACCTGATGACTGTGTTAAGCTGACTTTAAAAGTCAAAGTATTTGTGTTAATATCATATTCAAAAATACCTCCATACATTGTCATTCCATATAAAATGCCATTGGATACTTCGATTAAGCTTCCACGTGCATGACCATTAAATCCGAAGTCGATCTTTTTTGTATATATGTTATTTAAATAATCGTACTCGAACAGTACGCCGCCGTTACTAACACCACCTTCTGAAGTCATGGCATACATTTTTCCATTTGAAGCCATGTTAAAAGAGCCATAAGGATGTCCACCATTAGTGGAATCAAGGTCTATTTTTTTTATTAATGTATCTGAAACAATGTCATACTCAAAAATAACCCCCAGGTTATTTAATCCTCCATACGATGTCATCCCATATAATTTTCCATTGGGTGCTTCAATCAAAGCACCGTAAGGATAACTACCATCGGAACCTGAAAAGTCATGTTTTTTTGTATATATATCATTTATATGATCATACTCGAAAATTACACCATTGCCACCATTGTTGCCTCCTGTTACCGTCATCCCGTAAAGCTTGTTATTTGATGCCAGCAGCATGGATCCGGCAGGCGCCCTTCCATTTATCCCATCGAATTCGAATAGCATTTCATAAATGTTATTTGTGTAATCATATTTGAATATTACACCGCTACTATTTAATAAACTAGTATAGGTCACCCCATATAAATTTCCGTTGTTACCCGGCACCATGGCCCCAGTACCATAGGCTCCCGTTGAGGGATCCAGATCAATCTTTTTCAAATAAGTTCCTGTAGTGTAATCATACTCATATATGATTCCTCCATCATATGCCCCGCCTTCGCTTGTCATACCGTAAACCTTACCATTCACATCAACACAGCTGGTGTATTGTGGAGTAACCCCAACCGTGCCAGGCAGTTTATAAACATCTGTTAAAACTGTATCACCGGCAACATACTTCATGATGGCGCCAAACTGGTTTCCGCCTTCTGAGCAAACTCCCACCAAATTTGGTTGTGCATTAATATTTAAAGATGCCAGCAGTAAAAGGCTCATTAAAAATGAGATTCTGAGCTTAATCATAAATTATCTATGAGTTTTAAATGTATAAGTCAAATAGTTGCTCTTTTTCCAAATATATAAATTTCCTTTATTTTCCCGACAAATAAGGGAACCAGTTTTTAACAGAGTGTGCGAAAATTTAATCCGTCCTCTAAACAAATTTGCGTAAATCCGCTAGATCCGCGTTCCTTTTAAGCGGATTTGTACCTTTGACCTTGTTATCTGAGAATTTATGAGATTTATAAAACATGTTTTTATCTGTACCAACCAGCGCCCACCGGGGGAACGCAAAAGCTGCGGAGAGGCTCATGGCCTGGAACTGGTAAAGCTTTTTAAAAAGCTGATTAAGGAAAAAGGACTTAATGTGAATATAAGAGCACAGCGAACCGGGTGCCTGGATGCCTGTGAATTTGGCCCTTCGGTGGTTGTTTACCCGGAAGGAATTTTTTATGGTGCTGTTGAATTCGCAGATGTGAATGAAATAGTGGAAGAACACCTGGAAAACAACAGGCCGGTACAACGACTGATTATTGATTTTACAAAAAAGGAGTCTTAACGGAATTTCATGAAGGAGTTATTTCCTGAAAAGTACCGCCATGACCTGGAAGTAATCAGAGATACAGCCAGCCAGGTAATTCGTGATTTTGGAATGGCAGGTATTGATGTTTCATTCAGCGGTGATCCCGCATCAGCATACCAGGAACTGCTGACACAGGCGCAACCTGCATTGAAAAATCTGTATCGTGAAAACGCGGGAACTTTTATGGCTTTACTTTACAGAATAGATGTTTCTGAAAAACAATTCCGTGAACTTACCGCTCGTGCATCCTGGGAAATTTTTTTTACTGGTCTTGCTGAAATGGTTATTGAACGCGAGTTTTTAAAAGTGCTGACGAGGAAGCTCTATAAAAACAAATAGGAACGCGGATTAAACGGATTTAGCGGAAAAAACGCGGATTTAATTCTTTCTAAAAAACAAATCCGCGAAAATCCCTGCCTGCTGTCTGGTTGCAATAATTTTTAATGCTACTAATAACTTAAGTTGCAATTAGAAAATTTAATGTAACTAAACGGCAGGTAGGCGCCCATCCCGTTTAATCCGCGTTCCTTTTTATTCCGCAATGACCAGGTAATAGTTCTTTTTCCCCTTTTGTACAAGTAAATATTTGCCTTGTAGCAGATCACTCCTGGTTATATTTTGTGCGGGATCGGAAAGTTTTATTTTGTTTACACTCACACCACCGGCAGTTACAAGCTTGCGGGCTTCGCCTCTGGATGGAAGAATGCCGGAGCGGTCGGCGAGTAACTCAACTACGTTAACGCCAGGCTCCAGTGATGATAAGCTGATCGATACTTGTGGAACGCCGTCCATTATTTCGAGCAGCAATTTTTCATCGAGTGTTTTCAGTTTTTCAGCTGCAGCATTTCCAAAAAGAATCTGGCTTGCTTCAACGGAATTATTGTAATCAGCTTCGGAATGTACACGCACCGTTACATCTTTCGCCAATGCCTTCTGTAGTATTCTTGCCTCCGGAATTTTATCATGTTCCGCCTCGAGCCAGGTAATTTCTTCCTTACTTAAGAAAGTAAAGATCCGGATGAATCGTTTTACATCATCATCGCTGCTGTTCATCCAGAACTGGTAAAACTGATAGGGTGATGTTCTGTTCGCATCCAGCCATACATTTCCTTTTTCGGTTTTACCGAACTTACTACCATCACTTTTGGTGATGAGTGGTGTAGTGAGTGCAAATGCTTCTCCGCCATCTTTTCTGCGGATAAGCTCGGTGCCGGTAACAATATTTCCCCACTGGTCACTTCCACCCATTTGAATCTTGCAATTCTTATTCTTATAGAGCCAGTAGTAATCGTATCCCTGAACCAGTTGGTAGCTGAATTCGGTAAATGAAATTCCGGTTTCGAGCCGTTTCTTAACCGAATCTTTAGCCATCATATAATTTACTGAAATGTGTTTGCCGGTATCGCGGATAAAATCCAGGAATGTAAGCCCCTTAAACCAGTCATAATTATTTACCAGCTCTGCACTGTTGACACCACAATCGAAATCAAGGAATTTTTCAAGCTGTTTTTTTACACAGGCGATGTTATGGTTCAGCGTGGATTCATCGAGCAGGTTTCGCTCTTCCGATTTTCCGGAAGGATCTCCTACCATACCGGTGGCACCACCAACCAATGCTAGTGGTTTGTGGCCGGCGCGCTGAAAATTCATTAAAATAATAATCTGAACCAGGTTACCGATATGCAGTGAATCGGCGGTTGGATCAAAGCCAATGTAGCCGGTCGCCATGCCTTTTGAAAGCATTTCTTCAGTGCCAGGCATCATGTCGTGGATCATTCCTTTCCACTTCAGCTCTTCAACAAAATTCATAATATCACTTTTTTGCAAAGATAAATTTTAATCGGCAGCATACCGGTTTTTCCGGAAAACGGTACCGCCCGGGTTTCATTTTCAGCATTGCAAGGTTGCTTATCTTCGCCGCCATGATATTGGTAACAGGAGCAACGGGATTATTAGGTTCACGGTTACTATTCGACCTGGTTTCTAAAGGCCATAAAGTGAGGGCTATTCGCAGGACAAACAGCAGGATGAATTGCGTGGATCATTATTTTGGGCCGTATCCGGAACTTTTTGATAAGGTAGAATGGGTTTTGGGAGATATATCCGACATTTTCACTCTTGAAGCAGCTATACCGGGTATTACACATGTGTATCATTGTGCAGCAAAGGTTTCTTTTCAACCTGCCGATCATGATTACATGCATCATATCAATATTGAAGGTACAGCTAATGTTGTTAATCTAGGCCTGCAGGCAGGTGTTGAAAAACTTTGCTTTGTAAGCTCCGTCGCGGCTTTAGGTCGTGCAAACGGTTTGGATATGATTGATGAGAACGCCACCTGGAAAACATCGGAAATGAATTCAGCATATGCCGTGAGTAAGTATGGTGCTGAGCGGGAAGTCTGGCGGGGTATTGCTGAAGGACTGAACGCAGTAATAGTTAACCCGGGGGTGATCATTGGTCCCGGAAACTGGAAAACCGACAGTTCCATGCTTTTTACACGGGTTGCACATGGATTGAAATTTTATACTTCCGGCATTACAGGTTTTGTTGGTGTTGATGATGTAACACGTGTTATGATTCAACTTATGGAAAGCGATATACGTGGTCAGCGATATGTTTTGGTCAGCGAAAATCTTCCTTTCCGGGATGTAATGGATCGCATAGCTGATGCTATCGGTGTTACACGTCCGGGTATATATGCCGGACCGTTATTATCAGGAATTGCATGGCGTACGGAATACCTGCGTGGATTGTTTACGAAAAAAAAACCAGTGATCACAAAAGAAACAGCCCGATCAGCAAACAATAAATTCTGGTATTCATCTGAAAAAATAATAAGGGAATTGGGTTTTCAATTCACGCCTGTAAATGATGCTATTGATCAAACTGCAGAAAGATTTTTGTCAAAAGTAGGCTCCCGATAGTTATCGGGACGGCAATAAGCAGCCGGCAGCCAAATTACCAAATCATCAAATTACCAAATCAGCACATTACTTCGTTGACCTGAGGCGGCTTTTGCGATAAACGGAATGCGCATCGTGTTTTGGAAGTCCGCGACGCAGCCGGATCTGTTCTTCCATTGGAAGTGCGATAAAATCAACACAGGTAGTGCTGCAGCATCCTTTGTTTTTTTCAGCACAGGCTTCGCACTGAATGAAAAGCATATGACAATCTTCGTTGGCGCAATTGGTATGGTGATCGCATTTTGTTCCGCACTGATGGCATTGTGCGATCACTTCTTCACTGATCCGTTCTCCGAGCCTTTCGTCAAAGACAAAGTTTTTTCCAATGAATTTCGATTCCAGGCCTTCGGCTTTTACCTGGCGATGATAATCGATAATACCGCCGAGCAGCTGATTCACATCCGAGAAGCCGTTATGACGAAACCATGCGCTTGCCTTTTCACAACGGATACCACCGGTACAATATAACAGGATCTTTTTATCCTTGTGATTTTTTACCTGCTCAATTGAAACGGGTAGGGTTTCACGAAAAGTGTCGGTATCGGGAAGCAATGCATTTTCAAAATGACCGATTTCACTTTCATAGTGATTTCGCATATCAATCACGAGTGTATCGGGCTGATCCATGGCATCATTAAATTCACGGGCTGAAAGATGATTTCCAACATTGGTAACATCATACGAACCGTCATCCAGGCCATCTGCAACTATTTTATTACGCAAACGAACGATGAGCTTGTAAAATGATTTGCCGTCATCCTCAACTGCTATTTTAAGAGGAGCATCACGAAGCAGTTCATTCGATCGAATCAATGACCGGAACGCTTCGAAATTATGTTCAGGTATGCTGATCTGTGAATTGATTCCTTCCGGAGCGACGTAAGTCCGTCCCAGTATTTCCAGAGTTTCGAAACCGGCATAAAGTTCATCCCGGAATAATTCAACATTATCGATCCTGACATACCGGTAAAATGAAAGCGTAATGCGTTTGAATTGTTCAGCATCCAGTTTCGCTTTCAACTCTTCTTTAGAAAGTGTATTGAACAAAAATTTCTTCATCACTGTAGCGCTGAATCAGTCGGTAATTTTTTGCGTTTGTTTTTCCGGTAAATAATAAAAGCAACACCACCAAGAATATACGGCATGGCAAGCAGATACAAAATTCCGTTATTCAATCCGCGGCCAACCCTTCGTTCTGCGTCTTTCGAACCCGCTTCGGATACTGCCCGGCACATGCTGCACTGACTGACCACAGGATTGCTAAAGGCCAACATAATAAGCAGGGGAAGTATATAACGGAATCGTTTCATAACGGCCGCAAAAGTACAAAAAAAGAGACTTAGAAGCTATAATAGGGGGATATCATCAGGTACACAACTACTCCAGAAACAGTTACATACAACCAAATCGGGAAAGACCAGCGTGTCAGACGACGGTGCGATCTGATGTTATTGGTTAAACCGTAATAAAATGACATCAAAACCAGGGGCAATACAATTGCTGCGAGTATAATATGAGTAAAAAGAATTATAAAGTAAAGAGGTCGTAAGGGGTTATCTGCAGGATACCGGGTTTCAATTCCAAAGGAATGAAAAGTCACATAAGATAAAAGAAAAATAGCGGAAAGCGCAAAGGTTGTAAGGTTGAGAATTTTATGTCTGCGGATATTTTTTTTGCGGATGTTATATAATGACGCCAATAAGAGCACCGAACAGGTAGCGTTGATTATGGCATTTAGTCGCGGTAAAAATTTTACAAATGAGGGAACGGTTTCCGCTTTCGGCAACATGCTGAGAATTACAATCAGAAGAAATACCACCGCGGAAAGAATAAAAACTCCGCGAAGTATTTTTTTTTCGTTGCGTAAAATTTCCATTAGAAGGAGTGAATAGGAGAATTAGAGAATTAGAGAATTGGAGAATTAGAGAATGGGAGAATTAGAGAGTAGGAGAATTAGAGAATAGGAGAATTGGTTGGTATATTTTGGTGTTATAAAAAGTTATTTGTAATTGAAGTGTTCTTTCAGGTAACTTGATGCGATCCCTCGCTAACGCTTCGGGATGACGAATCAATGGAAGAGTAATGCGTGCGTTGGGGGTAGGGCCCGACACACCCCCCCACAACCCCCCC
>JANWID010000366.1 GCA_025450095.1 Bacteroidia bacterium
CATCTTTAAAAGTTCCGTCCCGCTGATTAATATAGAGGTAGTCCTTTTCATAAGAATCGTTCGAAACAAAAACATCCCCATAGCCATCTCCGTTTATATCACCGACTGACACTCCCAGCCCAAAACTGATCAGGCTCCCGTGAATTCCTGCCTGTTTGGTTACTTCCGTAAAATGGCCGTTATCATTTCGGTAGAGGTGATCTCCACCCCCCTTTAAAAAATTTTCGACAGGCCACTCCTGGTCCGGCAGATCGCGCCTGTTGGAATTATTCAGGGTATTTACCGGGATCGGACTGTTATTAATCATAAAACAATCCAGGTCCCCGTCATTGTCATAGTCAAAAAAAGAAACCTGCGTTGTATATGCTGATATGCCGAGGCCATAGGCATCTGCCGATTCTGTAAAAGTCAGGTCATGGTTATTAATATAAAATTGATTCTTCCGGTGACCGGATGTCATATGCCCGGAATTACATACATAAATATCCAGCCATCCATCATGATTGATATCCACGAATACAACTCCGGTACTCCACATACTATCCTGTACAATTCCCGAATGCGGGGTGATATCTTCAAATTTGAAACCGCCTTTGTTCAGGTAGAGTTTATTATCACCCATATTCGAGGTGAAAAAAATATCCGCCAGTCCGTCATTATTTATATCGCCTGCAGCTACACCGCCTCCATTATAAAAATTCCGGAAAAAAAAACTATTCTCGACCTGGCCGTCGACAACTTTATTATTAAAATCAACACCTGAATTTTCTACAAGTTGAAATAATGTCGTTGTTTCAGATTGATGTTTACAGGAGAATAATAGAAATAATATGGCCGGAAAAAGAATATACCTGAAATGGATGCTCATAATTTGGAATGCATGAAGATTTCTGCTGTTGCATGTTGGGTAGGGATAAAATTACAAAAGGCCATTTGATAATGGCCTTTTGTAATAAAATAAGAAAACTTTATTATTGGGTGTACCCTGGATTCTGTGTCAGGTTCGGATTTACCGCAAGCGCCTGATTCGGAATCGGAAAAACCAGGTACGTCGGACTGCTGTTTGTTTTCGCTAACCAGGGTGTAAGGAACATACCAAAACGGATAAGGTCAGTTCTTCTAAAGGATTCCCAGTACAATTCGCGACCACGTTCTGCAAGGAAAGTATTCGGATCTTTAACCGTTGCTCCGGCTAAAGCTAATGGACTGGCAACCGCATTTGCACCTCTGGCAGCTCTGAGCTCGTTAACGATTGCGATCGCACCTGCTTCATCACCTGTGCGCAATTGAGCTTCAGCAACCATCAGTTTAACTTCAGAAATACGCATCCAGGCTAACCAGTTACCGGGTGTATTTTGGTAGTTAATACCAATAGAAGGACCGGTAAAATCAGGAACATATTTAGCAACCCGGATACCTGCCACTTCAATATCGGGACCTGTTATCAACATATTTTCAGGGATTCCGCCGGGTGTGAAAGCGAGCGGATTTTTATTTCTGTCTTTCAACGGTGCTCCGTCAGGACCATATTGCTGACCTACCAGGAATCCCGGTTTGATTCCGGAAAGTGCGGTACAGAGAGAATCAGATAATCTCCTGCCGCCAAGACGTGTATCCAGCAGGGTATCAGCTGGTCCGGCAACAGTTGCTGCTGACCCGTTCACATTACCGAATGTGGCATAGAAATCTGCAGTTGTTGAAAAACCATTCCATCCGGAACCACCCTGGTTACCTACCCATTCGTTATAATGAAAGGTCATGCACCAGCGGGTATCCAAGCGTGGATTCAGGTTGGCAGCTAACCCGGGAGTTGAAGGCTGACCCCAGATTAGTTCCTTAGAAGTTCCATTCGTAACATTAAAATTTTGGAAATACTTGGGTTCGTAAGAATATTTAAGGGATGTGATAATTGAATTACCGATATCTATGACCTGCTGCATATCGGCAGGATCAAATGTGGGAGCCTGTCTGTTTAAAAATGCACCTCTGTTCAGGTAACACCTCATTAATAATACTCTGACGGCGTCCTTAGTCGCTTTTGACGCGCCGTTATCGCCGATATCAGGTAATGCCGCATTCAGTTCATCAATGATAAATTGCATGGCTTCTGCACCTTCCAATACCTTAGGCGGATTTAAGAGAGTATCTCCAGGATTTCTGAATGGATACTTGTCAAATAAATCGAGCAGGGTGAATAGTGCAAATGCCCGCAAAAACCTTGCTTCCGCTTTGATTTCGTCAGAAGGTTTGAAGTTTAATACATTGGTTGCATCGAACTGCAGTTTATTCAGCGCATTGTAAGTACTTAATATGGCACTATGATTGGCATTCCAGGACTGGGCATGAATAGCACGCCAGTCTCCATTATCATCCCAGTCACCACCGCGGGTGGCAACGATCGATTCATCGGTTGAATTTTCCATCAGGGAAAACACCTTGCCCTGATCACTGATAAAAGGATCTTTCAAATCGGCGTATGCCGCATTCAGCAACAGGGCTACTCCGCCGGGTCCGAGAGCCTGGGCAGCCTGATCTGCAGGAATGGTTGAGACATACGTTTCATTCAGTTTTGTACATCCGTTAATTCCTATTCCCCCTACCACCAGGAGAACGACCACTTTAAAATATTTTGAAAATCTCATATAATACTTTTTTTAAAATTTAGAGTCCAAAATTGACACCTACAACAACACTTCTGGGTGTTGGATAAGGAATATATTCTATAGAACTTGAAGGATACCCACCTACTTGTTTGTCAATATTCACTTCAGGATCAAATCCGGAGAAGCTGGTGATCACAAACAGATTGGAACCACTTACATATAAATTCACATTTTTAAAGTAGGTTCCCAGATTTCCAAATGAATAATTTAAAGTGGCATTACGCAGTTTAAAATAATTGCCATCTTCCAGGAACCTGGTGTTAGCTGCAACACCGCTGCTTGGCTGTTCAGGAGAATTATAAGCATTTTGATCGATATTCCTGCCCACTTTGATACCTGCAATATTTGTCACATCCGTAGCCGTTTCGTTGTAGATCAGGAATCCGCTGGAACCCCCGGCATTGATAGTAAGAGCTAGTTTCTTAAACCTCAGGGTGGTGCTTACACCAAATATATTCGTTGGATTTGGATTTCCGGCAAAAGATGGATCGGTTTCATATTCCTGATCACCAGTCTGGCTATATCCGGTAAACTTTTTCAGCCAGAATTCATCGACTGTATGCTGATCGGTGATTACCTGAATATTCGTACCGGTTACACCCTGTCCGTTAAGTGTACCTGTATAGATAGCCAGCGGAGTCTTGGTTCCCGGTGCAAAGAAATCAGACATCAGGTTACTGTTATTAGCATAGTTTAAAGAAAGATCCCAGCTGAAATCCTTGTTTTGAATAATCGTTCCGCCCAAACTTACTTCGATACCTTTGTTTACCAGGTGTCCCGGGAGGTTGATCCAGTAAGTAGCAGCAGGACCTGGCTGGATAGCTACGTTCTGAAACAGGATGTCTGTCTTATCCTTGTTGTAATAGTCGAGTGTTCCATAGAATCTGCCGTGCATGATAGAGAAATCCAGACCGAAATCATATTGTGTTGTTTGTTCCCATTTCAAGTCATTATTTCCTGCGTTGATCTGTGAGAACTGATAGTATGCATTAAAAGCATACTGGTCAATGGAAGCACCTGCAGGAAAGTCCTGGCTACCCGTAATACCCCAGGTCGCGCGTAGTGACAAACCGGAAAAAAGACTGTTATCCTTCATGAAATCTTCATTGGCAAGATTCCATTTTGCTCCAAAAGAAGGGAAATAACCCCATTTGTTATTTTTACCAAATTTGCTGGATCCATCAGCACGGAAAGTACCCGTGAGGTAGAGTTTATCCAGATAGTTAAATTCCACCCGGGCAAAATAAGATTGGATCTCGGTTGTGATTTCCCTGGTTGAAAAAGAGGTGATTGATTTTGCATCCCCCATAACATCTGTATAGAGGGAATTGAGTAATGCCGTCTGATCCAGGTTAAAGTTGAATGTAGTACCGGTTGTATTATTGGTGCTGTAATTTGTTTTCCAATATTCAATACCGCCTAAAGCAGTGAACTTTAAATTCTCACCAAATGTCGTGTTGAAGTTTAAGGTATTATCAAATACCTGTGAAGTCAGGTCAGCATTCGCTAGCACGCCTAAACCGCTACCCGTAATGGACCCACGACCAGGCAGCCATCCGTCGATATTGGCAGCCCTGTTACCGTTACTCTGATTTACAGAATACAGGAATTTATATTCCAGGTTTGTGAGGATCTTGAAACTGGCTGAAATACTTCCCAGAGTGGAAGCTGTGTTTGTAACATCATTATAAGCCTTTAACAACGCCATCGGGTTCGGTGTACTGTTCCCCAGATCCACAAATGTTCCGTCTGGATTATAAAATCCTGAAGTCGGATTCCATTGAAGCGCCGAACTGATTAAGTTACCTTCTGATCCCGGATTCGTGGATGAGAGTACAACGTGATTTGTTACATCTCCGTTAATCAAACTGAAATCAATGCCCAGTCTTTTATCAATAAACTTATAACTTCCGGCGAAGGATGCTACATATTTGTTGAGCTTGTTATTCTGGATAAAACCAGGTGTGGAGGAACCCAGAAATGATGCACGGAACTTTCCGTTTTCATTTCCACCGCTCAGGGCTATATCATAATTCTGAATCGGGTTGCTTTGTGTGATAGCGTCTAACGCATCAGAACTTCCTCCCTTGTTTAACGTGTTGGAACCTGTATCCAGGCCATATTTAGTTAAAGCCTGCAGGAATTGGGAACGGTCGAGAACATCATATTTCTTCATGTATCCCACATTGAATCCTACAGATACATTTGCTTCCAGTTTAATCGGTCCGGAAAGACCTTTTTTGGTGGTCATCACGATCACACCATTTGCACCCCTGGATCCAAAAATCGCTGTGGACGATGCATCTTTTAAGATCGTGATATCTGCGATATCGTATGAATTAATAAATAACAATGGATTGGAATTGGGCTGGTTACCGAAACCACCACCCAGTGTAACATTAGGACTTCCGTCCCTGCCATCCAGAATCACTCCGTCTACCACATATAAGGGGTTTCCAACGCCCCGAACATTACTGTTACCGCGAATTCTCACGGTAGTGGGTGCTCCCGGCTGACCGCTGTTGGTAGTGACTTCCAGACCGGAGACCTTGTTTGTCAGTAACTGTTCAGGAGAAGTAATAACACCCTGGTTAAATTCCTTGGCTGAAACGGTCGTTAAAGAACCGGTTGCGTCCTTGCGTTTTACCGAACCATAACCGATTACCACCACATCATTGAGGGATTGTGCTGTAGAAACCAGCACGGGTGTGATCACATATTTCCCTGTAATGTCAACTTCCTGTTGGTTATACCCAACTGAGCTGATTACGATCACCTTGGCTGTTTCGGGAACCGTCAGCGTAAATGCTCCGGTGGCATCGGTGGTCGTTCCCCCTTTGGAACCTTTAATGGCAACTGATGCACCCTGCACAGGCGATCCCTTATCATCAGTAACCGTACCCGTAATAACTTTTGTTTGTGAGAATGCTAACTGTGTAAAGCTTACACATAAGAAGAGGAAGCAGAGCCTCTTAAGCAATCGTTTCATGGTCATAATCAATGGTTTAAGCAATTAAGCAGCTAAAATAGGGTTTATTTTGCAGATTTTATCAAAAAAGTTAAAAAAAAACCATACTGCAAAAATGACGATAAAATAGCTTAATAACCATTCAAGACAGTCAACATCAATGAAACGCTGCAATTCCTATGACGGTTGCTTTAGAAATCAAGACGCATGAATTTTCGTCCTTCCTTGTTATTATATTTAGCGTAATTGAATTTATAAAGCTTGCCGGGACGGTGAGGAACATCATACTCCATCTCATGGGTGTCTTCCAGCACATCCATGGAAAAAAACTTCTTTCTGAAATTCCTCCTGTCGAGCTTAATTCCCAGGATCGCCTCATAAAGATTCTGCAATTCACGAAGTGAAAATTTCTGGGGCAGGAGACTGAATCCCAGCGGATGTTCCTGTACCCTTTTTTGAAGCCATTCATGACATACATTCAGTATCAGCTGGTGGTCAAATGCCATGTCCATGCTTGCACTGAGTTTATGCCAGTGCAGTTCATTGTCATCTTTTCGCAAACGGTGTTGTTGTATATTAATAAGTGAACAGTAGGCGATAGTCACCACCCGGGCAGCGGGATGCCGATTTACATCTCCGAAACTTCTCACCTGTTCGAGGTATACATCATCCATTCCTGTCCTCTCCTTTAATATACGGTAAGCTGCTTCGTCCAGATCTTCATCCCGGTGAACCAGGTCGCCTAAAAGGGACCATTTCCCTTCGAATTGTTTCAGATCCGATTTGATCATGAGCACTTTAAGCTCGTTTTCATCAAATCCAAAAATCACGCAGTCCACTGAAATTCCAATCAGCCCATCGCTTTCCAGCTGTTTCAGAACTGCTTTGATATCTTTCCTCTTTGGCTGTTTTTCAGTGCTCATACACTTAAATTTGTATC
>JANWID010000367.1 GCA_025450095.1 Bacteroidia bacterium
AGGAGATTACCATGTGGACAGAAGAAAACAACAAGCTTACTCAAACTTTTGTATTCCGGAATTTTACGGAAGCTTTCGGATTCATGACCAGGGTAGCATTGATTGCCGAAAAGATGGATCACCATCCGGATTGGAGTAATGTGTACAACAAGGTGACGATTAACCTGTCGACGCATGATGCCGGGAATACTGTCACAGATAAGGACAGAAAACTGGCGGCATCTATCGACAAGCTGATGACGTGAACAGATTGATTGACTGAGCCGGTGAAAACCTCCAGCTTCCGAATATCGCGGTTGTTAAAAATTACGGCGTTAATAGCCGTTGCATTCTGCATTATTTTTTTTCTTCTTAACAGCCTGTTTCCTTTACGGGAAGAGCCTTCCTATTCTCACATAATTACCGACAGGAACGGAGAGTTGATGCATGCTTATCTTTCGTCGGATGACAAGTGGCGGATGAATACGTCGCTTGAGGAAATAAATCCTTTGCTGAAAAAGACCATACTATTTAAAGAGGATAAATATTTTTATTACCACCCGGGCATCAACCCGGTGGCAATAATCAGAGCGTTAGTCAACAATCTTATTTACGGAAAAAAAACATCCGGAGCTTCCACAATCACCATGCAGGTGGCGCGACTCCTTTATCCCGCAAGACGGACTTATGGAAACAAAATCTCTGAAATGTTCCGGGCACTCCAGTTGGAATATAAATATTCAAAAGATGATATTTTCAGATTGTACCTGAATCTTGTTCCTTACGGAGGAAATGTTGAAGGCGTGAAAGCGGCTTCGCTGATGTACTTTGGAATTCTTCCTGCACATGTCAACCTGAGTCAGTCGGTTATTTTATCAGTCATTCCAAACCGTCCCGGAACATTGCATCCCGCAAAGGGAACATCGCAAATTACAACAGTGCGTAACAAATGGCTGAACCGGATGAAGCAGGAAGGTATTGTTAATGAAAATTCAGCGAATGAAGCTGTGCAGGAACCGATAGACATGAGTCGTCACTCTTATGCCAGGAATATTCCCCACCTTGCCCGACGACTAAATACAGAACGTCCATTTGAATATCAAACTATAACAAGTATCGATTCCGATATTCAGGAAAAAGCGGAAAACATCTGCTTGCGACATCACCGCAAACTGGCATTAAAAAATGTCAAAAATATTTCGGTGCTTGTGATTGAAAACAGCAGCCGGAAAGTCAGGGCATATATAGGTTCACAGGATTTTAACGACACGGAATTTTCCGGACAGGTTGATGGCTGTAATGCAATACGCTCACCCGGTAGTACTCTTAAGCCGATGATTTATGCTCTTGCCATTGATAAAGGTATCATTACCCCCGAAACAATGTTGGAAGATGTTCCGGTAAATTATTCCGGATATGCACCGGAAAATTTTAATTCCCGTTGCAATGGATTGATTTGGGCGTCAGGTGCTCTTGCTTATTCATTGAATATTCCCGCAGTTTCATTGTTGTACTCAACGGGACTACCTGATTTCACTTCACGATTGCGTAAATGCGGGTTTAGTGCATTGCGGGATGACCAGGAAATGGGTTTGTCGGTAATACTTGGTGGCTGTGGCACCAGGTTATGGGAACTCGCTGGTATGTATTCAATGTTTGCTAACAGTGGTGTATATGCGCCAATAAAATATCTTGAAACAGATACCATGAAACGGGAAACGCGTATCCTGAGTGATGCGTCAACATTTCTGGTTACAGAAATGCTTACGGGTCTGGTGCGACCTGATCTTCCCAATAATTATGAAAGTAGTTTGCATGTACCGAAAATAGCGTGGAAAACAGGAACTTCATATGGGCGTCGCGATGCATGGAGCATCGGCTATAACCGGAAATATACCATTGCAATATGGGCCGGAAATTTTGATGGAACAGGAGTTCCGGAACTTACCGGGGCTGATATGGCTACACCATTATTGTTTGATCTTTTTAATTCCCTTGCTGATGCAACGGAAGATAGCTGGTTTGGTGCACCCCGCAGCCTCGAGGTACGACAAGTTTGTTCCCATTCCGGATTGCCTCCGGGAGAATTCTGCACAGATATTATTATTGGGTATTATATTCCCTCCGTTTCCGACAACCGGAAATGCAGTCATCTTCGGGAAATCAAGGTCAGTGCCGATGGAAAATTCTCCTATTGCATGAGCTGCATTCCTGAAAACGGCTATAAAAAAATACTGGCTGAGCAGCTTCCGGCCGGAGTGGCGGCTTTCTATACCGGAAACAATATTGATTTCCGGAAAGCACCCCCTCATAACCCCTCATGTAATCAACTGCTGGCCGATGTTCCTCCGGTAATTACTTCACCTGTAAACAATAAGGAATACCTTCTTGAAAAAGGTGCTGCTCAATCACTACAGCTTACCTGTAATACCCTGCCCGATATAAAGACTGTTTACTGGTATATAAATGATGCATTTCTCGCTAAATGCAACCCGGGGACTGCCGCTTTTTTCACCCCTCCCGAAGGGGAATACAAGATATCATGCAGTGACGATAAAGGGATGAATACCGATATTCGTATTACCGTCAGGATGTACTGACAGGTGATTAAAATCAAACTGTTTAAACTTAAATTTTGGCATTCTCACTTAATTTCTTAATATTGTCAACGCAGATAACCAATTATTTATTCAAATAACTATCCATGAAAAGAAAACTACTCTCAGTTACAGTATTGATCTTCACTGCATGTATGTTGCATGCACAAACGGTGATTTACGACAATGGCCCACTGGTTAATTTACCAGGAGGAGGCTTTAATGGTGCGGACGTATCACACATTCACGACGGAATGAATTCTCTTGGCTCCAATCAATCCCTTGCAAACGGATACCGGCTCGCCGATGATATTGTGGTTCCAGTGGGAGAAACCTGGAATATTGACTCGATTGTATTTTATGGTTACCAGACAGGTTCCACAATGACATCCACTTTTACTGATGTCAATGTGAGGATCTGGAACGGCGTTCCTGATGATGTGGGAAGCGTCGTTGTTTCTGGTGATGATATAACAAATGTTATGGTAACAAGTGAGTGGACCGGAGCATATCGTACCGCCGATTTCGGAAGTCCAAATTGCGAACCCTCAACATGCACTTCACGACCTATCATGCGGAATGCAACAGTTTCCCTGGCTTCCTTAACAGCCGGAACATACTGGATCGATTGGCAATCAAACGGAACATTGGCTTCTGGTCCATGGGCTCCGCAAATCAACCTGGGTGTTGGAGTAACCACATCTGGTAATGCATTACAATATGTTCCTGCAAATGCAGCATGGCAGGCAGTTGAAGATACTGTACCGGCCAATGCCGGAAACCCACCTTACGAACCACAGGGATTTCCATTCCTTGTTATTGGCTCCATCGTTACTGGTGTCCATTCTCCTGCATCGGCTGGTGGCGTTTCAGTTTTCCCGAACCCGGTTACTGATAAAGCAAATGTTACTATAACCCTTCCAATGCAAAGTGGTACTTCATACACTTTCGAACTTTTTGACATGTTAGGAAATTCAGTGGCCCGGATTGATGCGATCCACAGTAATAAATTCGAGCTTAACCGTGGCTCGCTTGCTGATGGAATTTATTTTTATGAACTGAGAAATTCAGGCTCAACACTTAAGCAGGGAAAAGTTGTATTTGAATAAATCCAAAATAACCTTTTAAAAAGAAAAAGCCCCGACTGTAACGTCGGGGCTTTTTCTTTTTAGATTCTTTTTTTATTTTTTATAGACCCAAACCGATTCATCAACCTTTGATTTCATATCGGAGAGTGAACTATTTGCCTGGTCAAAGTCGGGATAAGCATGCAGACTGACCATAAATAATCCAGCCTTATTCTGGCCAATTAATGAAGCTTCAATATTTTTTTCCTTCAGGCTTTCCACAAATTTTTCAGCATTTTCAGATGAACGAAAACATCCGCCAATAATGTGATAACGTGAATTTAAATTTTCTGAATTCTTTTCTTCCGATGCTTTAATATTTACCGGAGCATCATTTTTTTTTACTTCCGGAACGGTAACAACTTCAGGTTCTGATTTGGTTTCTTTAACTTCATTAACAGGAATAACTGTTGGTTGAGTTGAATTACTTACAGAACTAGTTTTTGGTGCCGGTTTGTTATTTACAGAACGGTGATAAACGGGTGGGATTTCAAAAGGATTTTTATATGGAATTACTACAGGGACCTTTTCCGGTCTTTCACCTTTAACAACTTCTATATATTCATTGATTCTTGAAAAAGGAAGCAGTGTGGAAAGGTTTGTATTTATTTCCTGCAATGCCGGGGGTGCCAGGAACAGAATAGTAAGTATAGCTGCTGCAGGAATCATTTCGAATATATTCCATCTTCTTTTGCCGGCTTTGGGCCGGAATGGATCACTGTTATGATTTTCCGTTACAGCAACAGGACGGGATTCAGAAATTTCAACGGCCTGGCGACGGATAAGTGGTGCATGTACCGGCGACATCCCGAAAGAATCCAAAAGGTAATTGGCGTTATGATCAGGAAGAAACTGGAGCCTTTCCTCATTATCGAAATACAATACGCCAACCTTATCGATTCTGAGTTTCTGCCCGGTCCGCATTCCCTGAACGGCTTTCTTCACATAGTCACTGATAATTTCGCACGATTCAGAATAGCTCAACCGTGAGCGTTGCGAAACATAATTTGCGAGCAGTCCGTCGTTATTTTTCAGAGAGCCGTTAAAGGCAAGCTTTTTTGACGGAGGACTCACCACATGTAATGCGGGATTTATATATGCCGGCCTGTAATTGGCAATAAATCCTCCCAGGTCTGTTACAATTACACAATCGTGATCATATAACAGGTCGCTTATATATTGATCAATTTTCAAGGATTGTTACTTTTCTGCTAAGATAAAAAAAAACAGGAAAGAGTTTTCACAGAATTAAAAATGAATCCGGATTCGCAATCAATCGGATACACTGAAACGGGATTCTATAACTGAAATATCGGATGGAACATCTACTGCGATATTTTCGTGTGTACTCAAGGCGGTATAAATGCTAAAACCATTTTCAAGCCATCGAAGCTGCTCCAGCGATTCACATTTTTCAAGATCCCCCTGAGGTAATGCAGCTAAAATCGGAAGCACTTCAGCACGGTAGCCATAAATCCCGATATGCATATTAAAAAGACCTTCACGTATATATTGATCCAAAAATTCATCTGCACAAGACGGGATCGGCTGGCGACTGAAGTATAATGCGCGGCCAGCTTTATTACGAACCACTTTTGGGAGGTTTGGATTTATAAGATTCGCACGGTTAGTTGCAATCTTAACCAATGTAGCGATATCAGCATTGGTTTTCCTAAGACAATCAATAACCAGGTCGATCTGGTCGGGATGAATATAGGGCTCGTCGCCCTGGATATTTACAGCAAAGTCGAAAGGTTGCCCGCTTCGTTCAAGGACTTCAGCACAGCGGTCGGTACCACTTATATGATTTGGGGAAGTCATAATCGCTTTGCCGCCAAAATCTTTAACATGTTTTAAAATCCGGTCATCATCGGTTGCTACGATAACCTCGGAAAGCAACCTGGCCTTATTAGCCTGGTCATATACCCGGCGAATCATGGATTTACCGTGAATCAGAGTTAGTGGTTTCCCGGGAAATCGGGTGGATCCGTAACGGGCTGGAATAATACCAATAGTTTTCATGGCTTATAGTTTTCATGGCTTACCAGAAGCAATTACCATCATTAATCTTGCAAGACAATAATTTAAAAACTGCAGCTGGCCGGCAGGGTTATCGGTTCCGGTTGTCAGGCTTTTATAAAACTTATCCCAAAGTTCAGGGTTCGCATTAGCTGTTGGCATGCAATAATATAAGGGTGCCTGATGACTCTTTGTATAGATCATAATAACGGCACAGGGCTGAGTTTCACCATTCCTGTACAGGATCTTAAACTCTGTTTTCCTGTCAGCTTCTTCACATCCTTCGGTACTCTTCATAAAATAACCTTCTTTAGTTTCCAGTTTGGCCTGAAGCTGAATCTTATAGCCTACTGCGCCATAGTTATATTCGGCCTCAGAGGTAGGAGCCACAATTTGTGCAAAAACTGAATAAGCCGGAAGGAGGAATAACAACAAGGAAAGAATTTTCATAGCTGTTTTATTTCCGGCAAAGTTAAGAGAATATCCTAAAGCTCTTTAAGCTGATAAGCAAGGGTTTCCCTATAAGTGGCTACCCCCGGTTAAAAGAGGATAAATTCTTACAAAATGGCCAAACTACATTTTGCAACCCTTGACTGTGCCTTTCGTTATGGGGCCAAAAGCAATTTATTTATGAGTCATTTTGAAGGGGGAAGTGGTTTTGGATTACCACAGGATGAGCTTATGCCGGATGTAAGCCGTAGGGAGCGCTATGCAGAAATAGTTAAGGCGACGATTACCGAGTTATATGGAAACGCACGTTATTGGGAGTTTTTTAAAACTTTTAATGAATCTTCCGTACATGACTTTATCACGGAGTATGCATCCCGAAAGGCATATTACCTGGTAAATGGTAACCGGTTGATTCATAAAAATGAAAAAGAACAGTACCGTTTCCGGGAAATGGCAGAAAACTGCCTTTGGGAAATTCAGCAGAAAAAGCTTTTTAACTTACAGGCAGAATGGAGAGCCGGACTCGCTGAACCGCAAGGTATCACAGTTACCCGTGATTTTTTTTGCTGGGAAAAAGCAATCCGCAAATGCACGATCATCTCACCAATAACGGCGGACGAAATAAACCTGTACCTGGATTATCTTGAATCGGGGCTCTACAATGAGAAAGCGTGGTTTTATCACTGGCAGGATTATGAAACAATAAAACATTCTCCCGATGGTCGTGAAGCAATTCCTGCTTGGTATCGTTACTATGATTCTAAAATGGGAACCGATTACCTGATGATGCTTCCTGATAAAAAAGGTGCTGAAGAAAAAAAATATATTTCATTGTGGAGACAGTTTAACGGAAAACAAAACGACGCGGACCTGCAGGAAGCTTTGTTATATGATGGCACTGGACCAGAACTGCATCTGAACTATGAAACTCTTGATTTTTTTATTACCACTTTTGAAAATAAAAACCTTTTGAATTATTTCAGGGTCGCCGAAAAAAAACCAGGTGAATTCAGAGAGGAAGAAAAACTACAGGATGCCTTAAGAATTTTGCAGCGCGCTGAAAAAAATGTTCCACTTCCACCGGCTGCAGATTGGAAAGAAGCTGTTATAAAAGGAGCGAACAATTACAAGATAAGCCAGATTTTTACGAATCTTCCCATTGTTTATGATGAGTATCTTTTCCGGATACAATCCGGTATCGCTTTCGCGGAAACGCAGGATGACTCGGTTTTCCAGGAATATGTCGCCCTTACTGATTTGTATCGCCAACAGATCCAGGAAGGAAAACGATTGTTCGATATTCACGGTTGATTTGGTAATTTGGTAATTTGGTAATGTGCTGATTGTCCAATTACCAAATTACCAAATCATTCTACAATTGTATGCTCAACTGCAAATTATACGTGCGAGGTGGCTGCATATCGGCGGGGCGGCCCATGTATTCGTGATTGAAAACATTGCGAATAATCGCGGCAACTCGGAATTGTTTTGATACACGGTATCCCAACCTGAAATCAAACACCCAGTCACCATAGTCGTGCTTATCGCGATAGTGCTTTACACCCGGAATGGTTGCTTCACTTTCGAATACAGCATCAATATTTTCCATAAAGCTGTTAAATCGTGAGCTCATACCGATCATAAAATTACCGGGATTAACTTCCAGGTCTCCTTTAAAAAGATGACGGTAACGATATTTCAGTATATTATAATTCGCGGAATTTTTTAGAGTATCGACAGCAGCATCAAAATCAAGTTGAATGGGATCTATATATGTGTAACCGCAAAAAAGTGTTACAGGAACTCTTCCGATGAGTCCGTCGCCATTTAAGCCAATATCGATTCCATTGATTCGGGTGTTTCCCACATTTACCGACTTGAATCCGAATCCGAAATTAGGTGGTACAAATTCTCCATAGAGACCGAAAGTAAATTCCATCATATCCTGGTACTCGCTCCAGAAGCCGGCAATATCAAGAAATCCCTGCCATCCTCCTATCTGCAATCCCTGCTTCAGCCCGATCTCTGCTGTCCAACCTGTTTCAGAAACGATACTATCATTTGGATAGATTACAATACTTCCAACCTGTGTGCTGATGTACCTTTCTGCAATAGAAGGATAACGGTATCCCTGTCCGTAGGAAGCCCTGAAATGCGTATGCTCAAATAGCTCGTAGTTAATTCCGGATCTTATTACCGGAATTGTTTCCTTACCACCACCATCTATTGTATTCGATTCAACTCTTCCGCCCAAAGCGATTCCTAATTTTCTCCATTTCAAATCAAGCTGTGCAAAGCCTGCGAAATTGTTTGCATAATGATCGCGGTACAATTCGCTCTTAACATCGGAATACATATCAACCAATCCCAATGTAACTGTTAAATAATCCCTGAATTTTTTCTGGTATTGATATTCTGCATAATAAAGCGAGGCAAAAGATTCCTGGTTGGTATTATTGCGATTAGCGGATTTGAAATACCTTGTCAGCAACTTATGCGTGCTGCCTTTTTTTCCTGTATAAATAAGATACGGATCGATGCCTGTACGCGTTGTCTCATATTCACTGATAGTAGTAGTAGAATCTTCCATACCTCCCTGCGGAAGGTAAGCTCCGGTGGAATCATTCTGCCACAGTA
>JANWID010000368.1 GCA_025450095.1 Bacteroidia bacterium
ATTGTAGCTGTTGAAGACGAAACAGAAAAAAAAGATGACGATGAATCGGATACTTCCGAAGATACAGAAACAGCCGTAGTAGAAAGCTCGGACGATACTGCAGAAAAACCAGCTAAAAAACCAGCAGCCAAAAAGAAAACAGTTACGGCCGCAGATAAGAAAACAGCTGCCGGTACAACTAAAAGCCGCAGCAAAAAGGAGTCAAAATAAAATTTCATTTCAATGATACTTTCCGGTTCTCCATCACTTCAAACACCCAATCAACGCCATTTCTTACCTAAAACACTTACAGTCGACAGTTGGGAATCCTTAAAAGGATATTTCGATGACTTGTTGCACCGTGATATAGCAGGTGCTGAGTCGCTGCAACAATGGCTGACAGATAAAAGCGAGCTGGAATCTGCAATCCAGGAGGATGTTGCCTGGCGTTATATCCGCATGAGTTGTGATACAGCCAATAAGGATTATTCCAGTGCGTTCAACTATTTTGTTTCTGAAATTGAACCCAGGATTGCGCCTTATTCCAATGCACTGAATAAAAAACTTCTCGACAATCCATTCCTGGAACAACTATCGGATCCCAGGATGGAAATTATGATCCGCAGTATCCGTAAGCAGGTGGAAATTTTCAGGGAAATAAATATCCCGCTTTTCGCTGAATTGCAGCAAAAGGAACAACACTATGCCACAATAGCAGGAGCCATGACCATTGAAGTTGATGGAAAAGAAATTACACTTCAGCAAGCGTCAAACTTTCTTAAGAGCAACAACCGGGATGTCCGCAAAGATGTTTTCAATAAAATTGTCAACAGGAGACTTGCTGACCGTGAATCATTAGATACTTTATTCGATGAACTGATCGTACTGCGAAACCAGATAGCCCTGAATGCTGGATTTGAAAACTACCGTGACTATATGTTCGCTTCACTGGGTCGTTTTGATTACACTCCCCAGGATTGTTTTGATTTTCATAATGCGATAGCCGAAGAAATTGTTCCACTTACCAATGCCATCCTTGAGAAACGAAAAATCGCTCTGGGTTATGATAAATTAATGCCATGGGATCTGGATGTAGATGTTTCAGGAAGCCCCGCATTGATACCATTTACAGGAAGTGATGAAATCATGCAAAAGACTATAGCCTGCTTTTCTGCAATTCATCCTCTTTTGGGTACCTGCATGGAAACACTTCGCAGCCTGAAGCATGTTGACCTGGAATCGAGAAAGGGTAAAGCCCCGGGAGGATTTAATTACCCACTCTATGAAACAGGAGTGCCATTCATTTTCATGAATTCTACCAACTCCCTTCGTGACCTGGTCACTATTGTTCATGAAGGTGGTCATGCTGCACATTCCATTTTTACAAAAGACCTGGAATATGTAGAATTCCGGAGTACACCATCGGAAGTTGCGGAACTGGCATCTATGAGCATGGAGCTGATTTCAATGGAGCATTGGGACGTTTATTTCCAGGATCAACAGGAACTAAAACGTGCAAGGATTCAACACCTGGAAAAGTTAATTGAATCAATACCCTGGATTGCAGCCATCGATAAATTCCAGCACTGGATATATACTAATCCCGGCCATACACACCAGGATCGCAAAGAAGCATGGATAGCGATTCACAGCGAATTCTCTGCACCCGTTACTGACTGGAGTGAAACCAATGAAGCATTTAATTATGCATGGCAAAAGCAGCTTCATCTTTACCAGGTTCCTTTTTACTATATCGAATACGGAATGGCACAGCTTGGGGCAATTGCCATATGGAGAAATTATCAGTCCGATCATGACCGCACCCTGCAACAATATTTCAATGCCCTTCGACTGGGATATACTGCACCCATCGGGAAAATATATGAAACTGCAGGAATCCGGTTTGATTTCTCACGGAAATACGTCCAGGAATTAAGCAGATTTTTATCGGAAGAACTTTCGAAATTATCCTGATTTTGTAACTTTTAAGGGCTAATTTCGATTAATAATCCCGGTGGGGTATGCCCGGTAACATTGCTTCACCACGCTCTTTTAATTATCATATATCTGACTGAAAGCCAGCTTATTTATAATTAAGAGTCTTTCCTTTCAAAGTAATGTGCCCAGATGTGGCAAAGCCGGTTTTAGTATACAGAAATGAAACCGTTGCGGGTAATTAATAAACAGCCACTGACGTCGGGATACGAAGAGAATTATTACCGGGTAATTTTCACTCTTTTCGGGCTGGCTTATGTTTTCACATACTATTACAGCAATACAGGCAGCGCCCCGTTAAAAGAATTCCTGGTTCCAAGGAATATTTTCGCCATCCTCCCCTTTTGCATCGCTGCATCAACATATATATTCCGTTGGTGCCGGGAACATATCCAGGATATCGGTAGTGGATTTTTTTTATTAAGTACGCTTCACCTTGCAGGATTCCTCGCGATAAACGGATTTGATACAAATTATGAAATTGGCATCATTACCGTAGTATTGATTTCCAACCTGCATTTTAACAAAGTACTTTACATTGTTCTGTATAATGTAGTCGTGCTTACCACACTGGAATTTATTTTCATTACCGGTTCGCCTGCAGCTAATTTCCAGCCCGTTTTATTTTTTGCATTCCTGCTTACTGTAATGGTATTGTGTATTTTTTTTCAGCTATATCGAATCCGGTATCATTCACGACAGGAGACGAACGAGCAAATCAAAACCGGTCTTGTTACTGAAAATCCCGATGCCTGGATAATTTTTGAAACCCCCGGCCTGATAGTTATTGACGCAGGCCAGGCTGCAATGGATTTGTTTCATATTGAAAATAGTTTATCATTAAAACAAGTAACTCTTCATAATCTGGTTGCTACCGGAAGCGATATTGAACCAAATGCAATCATCTCTAATATTCTCTCCGGAAAAGTTACCGGGCTTGAAATACAATGCAGGAAAGTTAATGGAGAATTATTCTGGGCAGATATTTCAGCATTCCGGATCCCCGGAACTCATAATCATGTTTATTGCAGGTTCCTGGATATTTCAAAAAACCGTCAAACGGAAGAAGACGCAACTGAAAACGCACTTCGATACCGGCGATACCTGGAATCCATAACAGAAGGCCTCATTGTAAGCGGCGCTGAAGGTAAAATTCGCCTGGTAAACCGTGCCGCACTGAACCTGCTACAGCATGATACAGATGTTTCTTACACTGGTAAAAAAGTAACAACTTTATTTGATCCTGAAACTGCTGACAGACTGCAAAAGATTTTAAAACAACTGACAGGTAAAAATTTCGATGCATATGCTCAGGAGGAAAACTTCAATGATGCTTCCGGTATTCTGAATATTTCCGTTAAAAGCATCCGGGATATAATTGACAATGCACCCGAATTTATCATCAGGATATCCATGATACCTGATGAACCTGTAAGCTCTGAAAAACATGAACCGGAGATTGTCCGGTTTCATCCGGAAACAGGATTTAATGAAAGCCTGGTGCTTTCAACACCACTGCCTGTAATTTTACTTTCCAGGAACGGGCAAACAAGTGCTGTAAACGATGGATTCAATCAGCTTGTTGGTTATGATGATGAAGATCTTTCACGACTGAATTTTGAAAACCTCGTTCATCCCGGCGATATTATCACATACCGCAGCACAATTTCTTCATTGCGTTTGGGTGGAAGTCCCGGAACAATCACATTACGGTTAATTCATAAAAACGGAAAAACGGTTATTGCACAATGTAACTGCATTTTGTTTGAAGCTTTACCGGGTACCGAACGGTATTTAATTATACTGAACGACCTTACTCATTACAGGAATACAGAAGCTGCTTTACAGGAGGCAGGCTCTAACGTTACCGCTGTCATTGAAAATACGGATGCGCCGATTTTTTCAGTGGATTTCAATCACAGGATCACTGTGATGAATACAGCTTTTATCCACGAAACAGAAAAACGTACCGGCAGAATTCCGGAAAAAGGAGATGATTACCGGCATTTCCTTGAAGATAAGGGCCGGGCATCGTGGGAAAGCGTGCTGCACAAAGTAATGAAAGGTAATAAGGCTGTATTTGATGAAACAGTTGATTACCCGGGAGGAGATACCGACTTTTTTGAAGTTTCTTATTTCCCCATTTCAACTCCTGATCATCTTGTGATCGGAGCATCCATTATGTCGCGTAAGGTTACGGAACGCATCCGGATTTCCAAAGAATTGCTGCGTGCAAAAGAAACAGCAGAACAGGCGACACGTGCAAAATCAGATTTCCTGGCGACTATGAGCCATGAAATACGAACACCACTCAACGGACTCCTGGGTATGACAGATCTGCTTAGTGCAACTGCGCTGAGTGAAAATCAGCATGAATATCTTGACGCCATCAAGTTAAGCGGGGAAACTTTGCTCGCAGTAATTAATGATATCCTCGATTATTCACGGATAGAATCAGGCAAAATGGAGCTTGATAACAAACCATTTGAGCTGGCTACGTGTATCCGGGAAACGTTCGATATTCTGAAATTTAAAGTCCGTGAAAAAGGTAACAGGCTGGATTTTCGTGTCGCCAAAAATGTTCCACTGTCTGTCAGTGGAGATAAGGCACGACTTCGTCAGATCCTGGTAAACCTGGTAGGAAATGCTATAAAATTCACTGACAGCGGCAGCATTGATGTTGATGTAAAACTTATCGGTGAAAGTAATTCTTCATATGAAATTGAATTCGCCGTCAGGGATACCGGTATTGGAATGACTCCACAGCAACAACAACGACTGTTCCGTTCATTCACCCAGGCCGACAGTTCCACCTATGGTAAATTCGGCGGATCGGGATTGGGATTAACCATTAGTCAACGACTCACTGAACTCATGCAAGGCACCATTCGCGTGGAGAGTGAAGCCGGGAAAGGTTCTGTTTTTTATTTTACCATTCATACCGGGAAAGTGTCAGAAGCTACACATCCTGTTGCACCGGTTGTTACAGTACGATCCGGGAAAGAAACTAAAATTACAGGTTCAAATATTCCTGTTGAAATTCTTATTGCCGAGGATAATGAAATTAACCGTATCCTGG
Source organism: Bacteroidia bacterium (assembly GCA_025450095.1). Next base: position 5,054 of record JANWID010000368.1, read on the forward strand.
CAAGAAAGCAATTTCAAAAATTGGGATATGAACCTGTTATAGTAAACAATGGAAAAGAAGCTGTGGAAATGGCGGCAAAAAGAAAGTTCGATATTATTTTTATGGATATCCAGATGCCAGTGATGAATGGATTTGAAGCCACTGAAGCAATTATTGCAGCTAACAGTTTTCCATCTAAACCGGTAATTGTTGCAATGACTGCAATGGTTATGGAAGGTGACCGTGAAAAATGTCTGAATGCCGGAATGAATGATTATATCGCGAAGCCTGTTACTGTGGATCTGATCCGGAATGTGATCGAACAATGGAACCGTCCTGTAAAAGAAAATGGCAGTCCGCATATCAAACCTTCAGTTAACGGCCTGATCGATTCAGTAATAACCGAACGCTTAAAAGTAATGGGCGACGATGACCCGGGATTTTATCGTAACCTCATTCGATTATATATACGACAGTCAGAAGAAACTATTGAGGAAATATACAGGTACGCTAAATCAAAAGATTTTGAGAATGCGGGGAAGGCCGCACATAAGCTGAAGGGATCAAGTCTGAATCTGGGTGCACGACAAATTGCTGAACAATGCAGCAGGATCGAATATGCCTGTTTAAACCTGGATAAAAAAGAGCTGGATAAAGGGGTTAAGGATTTAAGAGGTGTATATGATAAAACGCTCGAGTTGTTCAGAAAGGAAGTATGACTCAGATGATATTTACTTCAGGTTCTATCTGGATTCCGAATTTCTGACTCACGGATTGCCTGATTTGCATGGCCAGGTCCCATATTTCATTCCCAGTCGCTTTTCCATAGTTAACCAGAACCAATGCCTGGTTTTTATGTGCACCGGTGTTTCCTACAATTTTTCCTTTCCAGCCGCATTGTTCAATCAGCCAGCCTGCAGCAACTTTAATATTTCCTGCGGGAGCAGGATAAGAAACTATATCGGGAAATGATTTCCGGATTGCTTCAAATGCTAATGCTGATATTTCCGGGTTTTTAAAAAAGCTTCCGGCATTTCCGATCATTTGTGGGTCGGGCAATTTGCTTCTCCTGATATTACACACTGCAATGCTCACAGCTTTAACATCAGGATTTACCACTCCCATATTTTTCAATTCCTGTCCGATAGCACCATAGGAAAGCTTCAGCTCAGGCTTTTTTTTCAGTTTCAGCTCGACTCCGGTAATGATCATTTTGTTTTTCAAAGATCTTTTGAAAATACTGTCGCGATAACCAAAAGCGCATGACTGATGATCATAAACAGAAATTTCACCGGTATTGATATCAACCGCGGTTAGTGAATGAAAATTGTCTTTAAGTTCCACTCCATAGGCCCCGATATTTTGAATGGGAGCAGCACCTGCATTTCCTGGAATTAATGAAAGATTTTCGATACCACCCAATCCCTGTTCAACACTCCAGGCAACCAACCGGTGCCAGTTCTCCCCTGCTCCTGCACGAATGCGAACTTCATCATCATCCTCAGAAATAATTTCTATCCCGGGGATATTATTTTTCAGAACCAGTCCTTCATAATCACGTGTAAATAAAATGTTACTTCCACCACCCAATACAAGTTTTGGAGCTTGTCGGAATTCCGGATCAGAAATTAGTTGCTGTAGTGTTTCGGCATTTTCAAATTCAGCAAAAGCAGCCGCATTTACATCAATACCAAACGTATTATATTTTTTAAGGGAAACCTGGCGAAGGATATTCATTGCTGATGAAAGTACCGCAATTATATAAATTTAGGTTTGGGTACGGTGAAAGAGTTTACAGAGTTGTTAACGTTGATTTCTTAATAGCGGTATTTATCTTTCCACCGTTGGCGGAGCCAGTTTCGGATCAGTCTTTCCCGTTCATTATTTCCAGGTACATAAAAACCGGTACCGGAAATGGCGTCGGGCAGGTATTCCTGGGGACTAAAATTATCAGTATAGTCATGTGCATACTGGTAACCACTTCCGTAATTCAGCTGCTTCATTAAACGTGTTGGCGCATTGCGCAGATGAAGCGGAACTGGCAGATCACCCGTTTCGCGAACACGGGCAGACGCGGCACGGATAGCCAGATAAGATGCATTGCTTTTTTCGGATGAAGCCAGATAAATGGCAGTCTGTGCGAGAACAAGATCGCATTCAGGATATCCAATGACTGAAACCGCCTGGAAACAATTATTAGCAAGAACCAATGCCGTAGGATTTGCATTCCCGATGTCTTCCGATGCAAGGATTACCATTCGTCGTGCAATGAATAACGGATCCTCACCCCCTTCAATCATTCGTGCCAGCCAATATACTGCACCATTCGGATCACTGCCCCGCATTGATTTGATAAACGCAGATATAATGTCATAATGTTGTTCTCCAGTTTTATCATAAAAAGCTGCCTTCTTCAACACAACATCGCTCACCAGCTTATTTGTTATAACTACTTCGTTTCCCGGAGTAGAATTCACAACCAGTTCTACTGCATTCAATAGCTTTCGTGCATCCCCACCCGATATCAGTAACAACTGATCGGATTCCTTTACAATTATATTTTTTCCGGTAAACTGAGTTTCCGCTGCAACAGCTTTTTCAACCAGTTGAAGCAAGTCATCCTTATTGAGTGATTCCAGGACAAAAACCTGGCTCCTCGAAAGCAATGGTTGAATCACTTCGAATGAAGGATTTTCTGTAGTGGCACCTATCAGGCGAATAGTCCCGCTTTCCACTGCCGACAACAGGGAATCCTGCTGCGATTTTGAAAACCGGTGAATTTCATCTAGAAATAATACTGCTTGCCCGGATTCTTTTGCTTTTGATATTATTTCACGCACCTCCCTGACACCGGAATTAACCGCTGAAAGGCTGTAAAAAGGAAGATGGAATTGTGAAGCAAGAATTTTTGCAATAGTGGTTTTACCTGTTCCAGGTGGTCCCCAAAAAATAATAGACGGGAGGTTTCCACCTTCCACGATCCGGTTCAAAATTTTACCAGTCCCAACCAGGTGTTTCTGCCCGACTACTTCATCGAGTGTAACCGGCCGCAGCCTTTCAGCCAATGGTACTGATTCCTGCATTTTAAAATGATTATAACCGACTACGGCATCAGGTCTATGACCCGGATTTCAACACGGTTATTCACAGCATGATCCTCTTCCAGGCACAAAACTCCATCTTTGCAATAATTGAGAAGTTTTCCTTCGCCATATCCCACCGAGATCAGGCGAGGTGCGTTGATTCCTTTATTGATCAGATAATAGGCTATTTCATCCGACCGTTTTCGTGAAATAGTCAGATTGTCGGTAAATGATCCTCGGGAATCGGTATGAGAGGCTATTTCAATTTGTATTTCCGGATTCAACTGGAGAAAAACAGCCAGTGAGTCAAGTGCGGGTTTTAACTTGGTAC
>JANWID010000369.1 GCA_025450095.1 Bacteroidia bacterium
CCTTTCACTACTGGTGCCAGGATGATGATCTTCTGATCACGGACTTTTTCACGTATCAGGCTGATGATCTGATCATCGGTAAGCCGGATCATTTTTTCGCCGGTAACATAGGAAATGGCTTCTCCCGCACGGGCAAAAAGCAGTCGCATGAAATCATATATCTCCGTTGTGGTTCCGACTGTCGACCTGGGATTGGTGTTGGTGGTTTTTTGTTCAATGGAAATAACCGGGCTCAGACCGCTGATCTTGTCTACATCGGGACGTTCCATATTTCCCAGGAAATTCCTCGCGTAAGCAGAAAATGTTTCCATATACCGGCGCTGTCCTTCGGCATAAATGGTGTCGAATGCCAGCGACGATTTTCCGCTACCGCTCAACCCGGTGATAACCACGAGTTTTTCCCTGGGAAAAGTAAGATCGATGTTTCGCAGGTTATGCACCCGGGCACCTAAAATCTCAATTTGCTCTATTTGTGCTTCGGTAATGGTATCCATAAAAAGAGAGTGCAAAAGTACGGAATTTTTGGATGCGGGAAGGGGGAGGGACTATCCCAGGGTTGAGTGATAACGTGGAGAGATGGAGAATATTACAATCAAGAATCAAAAGCGCCTAACAAAAAGGGAACACGGATTGGGCAGATTAAGCGGATTTACACGGATTTATTTTAGAAAGATTTAATCTGTGATTTTTCATTTAAATAGATCTGTAATTGCTACCTACGAAAGCTTCCGGTCATAATATGGAATCTCATCGTGCGAAAAATTTTCTTTTTGCAGCCAGTACGCCATGGTGACAATGGAACCTTCTTTGGTTCGGAGTAACCTGCCGTAAATTGCGTTCGTGGGATTAAAAGTCATATCGGTTACACCCACTGTGAATTTTTCTTCGGGTGGAGGTGGAGGAGCTTGTGGTTGTTCGCCTTCTGCAGGTGGTGGTGCCGGAGCAGCCTTGGGAGGAGGTGATGTGATTATTACAACAGAATAACGATTAAATTCCAAAAGTGATTTCAGGAATTCAGCGCGAGCTGCACTGATATTCGATTCAACAATTGCGCATTTGACTCCGTTGAGATCTTCAAAAAGATGGTTTTTATTAATGGCCATTACTGTGATGAAATAAGATTAAAAATAAATCCATACACGTCACCATACAACCCGGTTACTATCATACCCGCAAGGCAAATAATCAGCGCAGCTTTTGGAAACAGGTTTATAGGTAATGGTTGTATGGGTGTATCGCTTTTATCCATGAAAATGGCTTTGATCACTTTCAGGTAATAGTATAAAGCAACAATCATATTCAATGCAGCAATGATTACCAACGTATAGTTTCCTTTAGCAGCTCCTGCCATGAGCAGGAAAAATTTTCCAAAAAATCCTGCTACTGGTGGAATACCTGCGAGCGAAAATAAAGAGAGCGCCAGCACCCAGCTCAACATCGGGTTGGTCTGGTAGAATCCCCTGTAATCACTTATTGATTCTTTCCCGGTAAGGGCGCTTACTAACGTAACAACACCAAACGCACCCAGGTTCGAAAAAATGTAAATCATTATAAAGTAAACAACCGATGTACTGCCTTCAACCGATTGACCGGTCATACCAACCAGGATGAAACCCATTTGCGCGATGGAGGAAAATGCGAGCAGTCGCTTTATGTTTTCCTGCCTTACGGCGAAAAGGTTTCCTACTATCATTGTTGCTACTGCCAGAATAAAAATTACCTGGTACCACTGCACATCCATGGGCTGGAATGATGAATAAAGCACGGGTACCATCACAAAAAGGATTGCTCCTTTTGAAATCACCGACAGGTATGCGGTAACAGAAGCCGGTGCTCCTTCATATACATCAGCTGTCCACAGGTGAAATGGTACTGCAGAAATCTTGAAACCAAATCCGGCAATGATCAGGATCAGAGAAAATAATTGCAGCGGTCCATGATCGAGTAATAATGGCAATGTTGTCAGACTTAATGTGCCAGTGGTTCCGTAGAACATCGAAATACCGAACAGCAACAGCCCGGAGGAGAATGCCGACATGATGATCATTTTCATAGCTGCTTCCGCGGAACGTTTTTTATCGAGATCGAAATTAACTATCGCAGCCAGCGGAATGGTTGAAAGTTCCAGTGCTAAATAAAACATCAGCAGATGTTGTGTGGAGATCATGAAGAACATTCCAAGCAATGTGGAAAGCAATAGCATGTAAAATTCATGAACATGGCGATGTGTCCTGAGCCAGTCGTAAGCCTGGAGCGATACCAGGAGTGTACCGAGATTCAGCAGGTTTTTCTCAAATGATAAAAATGCGTTATTGCGAAACATTTCGCCAAACAGGTTACCTTCTGCATTCATGAAAAATCCTGCGATGAAATTTAAGAGCAGCAGGAAGTTGATACTATTTAATATTCCCCTGTTATCCGGGTTGTTTCCGGAAACAAAATCTTTCTCAGACAATTTTAAGAAAAGAATAATGAAAATCACCACCGTCACCAGCAGCTCGCTTTTCATTAATAAAAGGTATTCGATCATTATCAGTAGTTAATTTGTAAACTTACTTGTCACTCGTTACTCGTCACTCGTCACTATTTTAATTTCCAAGAGTCAATCCCGGGCTTATCAATTTTTGTATTACAGCAGCTGCACCAGGCGATACCAGGTCATTCAGCCAGAACGGAGCAACTCCCATGGCAACAATTCCGGTAATAAGCACACCGGCGGCGATCTTTTCATTCCAGGTAGCATCCGTAAACACATTATCCTCGTGATTCACCTGCGGACCCATGATAACTTTTCCTACAGCACGTAATATATACACAGCCGTTACCACAATGGATGCACACGCAAGTATTGTAGCAAACCGGTACCATCCGTCAGCAATTTCCCACGATCCCATGAAAATGGTCATCTCGGCAACAAACCCGCTGAACCCCGGTAAGCCGAGTGAGCAGAGGCCGGCAATTACAAACACTGTCGATACAAACGGAATTACTTTGAGCAAGCCACCGAGTTCCCGTACTTCTCTTGTATGCGTACGCTGGTAGATCATGCCGATGGCGGCGAAGAAGAGTGCTGTCATTAGTCCATGAGATACCATTTGCATTACCGCACCTTTAATGGCAGTTTCAGTAAGCATGCCGATACCCAGCAAAACAAATCCGCAGTGGCTGACCGAGGAATACGCATTGATATATTTGAGATCAGTCTGCATCATGGTGGCAAATGCTCCATAAATAATCGCTATGGTGGATAACAGGATAATAATCGAAGAATATTCATGCGCTGCATCCGGCATCAGTGTAACAGCAACTCTCAGGCAACCGTATCCACCAAGCTTCATGGAGATTCCCGCAAGGAACATGGAGGCCGCAGTAGGAGCAGAGGAGTGACCGTCGGGCACCCAGGTATGGAAAGGAAATAAAGCAGTGAAAACACCAAAGCCAATAAACAGGAACGGAAAGAAATATAACTGAACATTTAGCGGCATGTGCATTCTTTGTATATCGATCAAATCAAGAGTAGGCAAACCCGCAGGCGTAAACGAATTGAAATAAATTCCAATCAATCCGACAAACACCAATGCGGAACCACCCATGAGCATCAGCGCAAGCTTCATCGCACTGTATTCCTTTTTCCCGCTGCCCCAGATTCCGATGAGCATGAATTTCGGTATCACAGCTACTTCGAGGAAGAAGAACATCAGAAACAGATCGAGGGAAATAAAGAAACCATAGGCTCCCATGCTGAGGAAAAGCAACAGGAAAAAGAATTCCTTGCTCATACGTGATTCTTTCCAGGAGACAAGCACACCAGACAAAACTATAAATGCAGTGAGCATGATCATGGCCACTGAAATTCCATCAACACCGATATGATAACCGATATTCAAAGCGCTGAACCAGGTTTGCCTTGATTCGAATATCATGGCAGCAGTATTACCGGCAGCTCTTTCTTCAAGGAAAGCATAAAACAAAAACATAGATAGCCCGAGCTGGATCACGGAGCCCATCAACGCAACCGTTCGGACAGATTTCAGCGAATTGCAGAATAACACTGCAATGGCGGAAATGAACGGTAAAATCAGCAGCAGGTTAAGGTTCATTGGCTCAGCTATGATAATAAATAAGGTAAACAGCAATGGAAATGATCCCGCCGATAAAATATATGGCATATTGCTGCACTTTCCCCGACTGGAATCCACGTGTCATCTCGGAGAAGAGCATGGTCAGGAAACCTGTAAAGTTCATCGTTCCATCCACGATATGCTTATCAACCCAGGCAGCAGGTTTTCCTACCATATTGAATAAAACTTTTTGCGTTACGAACAAATAAGCTTCATCAATATAAAATTTTGATTTGGCACCACGATAAAAACCTCCCATTGCCGTGGCGATCTTTGCGGGTTTTTCGCTTTCGCGATAATATAACATCCACGCAAGTGAAATTCCGGTGACTGCTATCAGCACGGGTCCGATTGAAAACAGCATATGTATTCCTCCGTGTGCCGGTATACCAGTTGGTGTTACGAAATTTCCAAAAGGAACAAATCCGGAAATCACAGTCAATACAGCTAAGATGATAAGTGGAAGCTTCATGCTCAGACTTCCTTCACCATGGTGATCATGGATGTGACTTTCTTTCCTGAAAAAGATGGAGAAATATAACCGAAACATATAGAACGCTGTGATACCTGAAGTGATCAGGGCCAGTATAAATACAACATGATTATTTTCCCAGGCAGCCAATAAAATTTCTTCCTTGCTGAAGAATCCTGCAAACGGCGGAATTCCTGAAATGGCCAGGCAAGCCAGCAGGAAAGCAATATGCGTTACCGGCATATATTTTTTTAATCCGCCCATATCGTCCATTTCATTGCTGTGAACCATGTGAATGACTGCACCGGCGGAAAGGAATAATAATGATTTGAAGAATGCATGTGTAAACAGATGGAATAACGAACCGATATATCCAGTGCTACCATCCGGTGTAATATGAGATATCCCCAACGCGAACATCATGAATCCAATTTGCGACATGGTAGAGTAGGCGAGTACCCGCTTAATATCGGTTTGCGTACATGCGATAATGGCCGCCATGACTGCGGATATCACTCCGATCCAGGTGATCAGATCCATGACAGCAGGATCGTTTACAAATACCGGGAACAATCGTGCAACAAGATAAACTCCCGCCACCACCATGGTTGCTGCGTGGATCAATGCGGATACAGGTGTGGGACCCTCCATAGCATCCGGTAGCCAGATATGCAGCGGGAACATGGCTGATTTACCTGCACCTCCAATGAATACCAGTGTTAAAGCCCATGTCAGCGCAGATACACCGAGGAACGATGTAGTGATCATTCCCTGCAATTCCGGTGATGTGGATCCGGTAAGTTTTGATATGATGACTGCAAAATCCAGGCTTCCCGTTCCAATGCCGAGCATCAGGATGCCGATAAGAAAACCAAGGTCTGCAAAACGTGTTACGATAAATGCCTTTTTGGAAGCTGCAACTGCAGAAGGTTTATTGAAATAATAACCGATCAGCAGGTATGAAGAAACACCTACAAGCTCCCAGAAAATATAAATCTGGAAAATGTTGGTGGAAATTACAAGTCCCAGCATCGAAAATGTAAACAGCGACAAGTACGCAAAGTACGTGCTGTAACGTTCTTCACCTTTCATATAACCGATGCTGAACATGTGCACCATCAGTGAAACAAAAGTTACCACGACCAGCATCATCACGGAGACGGGGTCGAGCAAAATGCCCATATCAATGGAGAGGTTTTCGGAAAAAGAAAGCCAGGTATGTTTAATCGGAGTAATGGTTTGGTAAATACCGTCCACTATGCCATTCACAAAGAAATATTTCCACGCAGTATAAATTGAAAGGCACGTCGAAGTAAGTAATGAAAGCGTGCCCACCACGCCCGAGGCGCTACCGAAATATTTTTTACCGAAAAGTCCCAGCAGGAGGAAAGTTGCAAGTGGCAACAGAGGGATCAGGGCAATGTAGGTTGAATAATTCATACTCAATACTTCAGATTGTCGGCATCTTCGACATCGATTGATTTATGGCTTCTGTATAGATTAATGATAATGGCAATAGCCACCGCTGCCTCCGCAGCTGCAATGGTAATAATGAAGATGGTGAAGAAGATTCCCTCCATATTCTCGGGATACAGGTATTTGTTGAATACAACAAAATTGATGTTTACACTATTCAACATCAGCTCGACTGCCATCAGCATAGTGATCAGGTTCCGGCGTGTAAACAAGCCATACATACCAATAAAGAATAGCGCAGTGCTTACAAACAGAATATGTGTCAGTGGAATTTCGTTCATCTTTGTTGCGGTGCAGATTTAATGGCAATAACAATACATCCAACCATGGCAGCGAGTAACAGGATGCTTACTACTTCGAATGGAAGCGCATATCCTCCTTCACCGCCGCTGAGCATTCCATAACCGATGCGTTCCACACCGGAATCGAATGGTACATTCACCGGTGTAAATTCATGTTCGTAAATTAAAAGTGCAGCAAGTGAAAATCCGAATACAGAGGCGAATATCGCCGCGATATTTCGTCGGATATGTGTTGCAGGCATTTCCCTGCCCGATTGCTGTGTGAGAAATATCGAAAAGAGAATCAGTACAACAATACCTCCGACATAAACGATCACCTGCACGGCAGCAATAAACTCAACTTCCAACCAGAAGTATAATCCGGCAATACCGACGAGTGATCCCAGCAGGTAAATTGCGGACCTGAATATTTTTCGAGTGGTAACAGCAAGAATTCCGGAACCCAGTATAACAGCAGAGATAAGATAGAAAAACACAGCTGAAACACTCATTCAATTCCCTCCCTGATTTTAGAACCCGGTAAATTCAGAACTTTAGTCAGCTGATTCCGGTCGAATACACTATGCTCGAATGATGGTGCCATCTTAATGGCATCAGTAGGACATGCTTCAATACATAAATTGCACATCGTACAAAGCTCCAGGTGGTAAACAAATGTATCAATGGCTTTTTTCTTTTTACCGTCGGCTGTTATTTCCTGCCTGGTTACAATTTTGATAGTACCATTAGGACAGGCCAGCTCACATGCCGTGCATCCGGTACAGGCGTGTTCATTATTTTCATCGTGTGGCATCACTACTTCGCCACGGAAACGATCGGCAAGTACCAGCGTTGCCCGGTTGTCGGGATATTGTTCGGTTATTTCTTCTTTTTTGTGATGCATAAAATAGTAACCGGTTAGCCTCATACCGGTTAACAGCGATTTTATGCCGCCTATGATATCTTTTATGTATTCTTTTAAAAACATTATTAATCGAATTAAAAATTAGAAATTAAAAATTAAAAATTGCGGGGTTGTTCATTTAGTAATTTTTAATTCTTAATTTTTAATTTTAAATTTCTCAGAAATGCCATCCCATAATCGCCATCAACGTAACGAGTAATAAATTAAACATACTAATTGGTAATAAATATTTCCATTCCAGGTTCAATAGCTGATCGATCCGCAGTCGCGGGAAAGTCCAGCGGAACCACATGATGATGAAGATCAGAAAGAATGTTTTCCCGAAGAACCATAGCGATGAAGGAATATAATCCATAATACTGTTAAAGGCTGCCCAATGCCCTATATGAAATGGCATCCAGCCTCCGAGAAACAACGTGGCACCGATTGCGCAGACAACGAAAATATTAACATATTCAGCGAGGAAGAACAATGCGAACTTCATTCCTGAATATTCAGTATGAAATCCTGCGGTGAGTTCCGATTCCGCTTCAGCAAGGTCGAACGGTGCCCGGTTGGTTTCAGCAGTAACCGCGACAATAAAAATTACGAACGCGATTAGTGCAGGAATGTGTCCTTTAAATAACCACCAGCCTGTTTCCTGCGAGGCAATAATGTCGGACATCTTCAGACTTCCTGCAAGCACTACGATGCACAGGATAGAAAGTCCGGCAGATAATTCGTAGCTGACAATCTGAGCGCCACTACGCATAGCACCAAGCAATGAGTATTTGTTATTGCTCGACCAGCCGGCCATCAGGATTCCTAAAACACTGATGGATGAAATAGCCGAAACATATAACACCCCAATATTGATGTCGTATATCGCAAAATCC
>JANWID010000370.1 GCA_025450095.1 Bacteroidia bacterium
ATCTTCCAGATGCATATTATAATCACCTATAACCCGGAAGATGATGTTAACACAAGCTCCGATAATGATTCCAACAAGTGCATACTGCAAATTGCAACGCAACCATTTGTTGGGAATACTTTTGAATAAGACTTTATCTGATAACATTGTTTATTGTCCTGCCATAAAAGTACAAGGTAATTATTCCCTGCAATATGATTAGCGACAGAATGCAATTCTATACCGACGAACAGCACCGGTACGGGATGAATGTTCTGTTATTTGAGCAGGGAGAGACAGGTATCCTCCCGCTTCCGCATTTCAAGCTGACCCTTGGAGGTTTTATCATCATACCCGCACAAATGCAAAAGTCCATGTACCATAACTCGGCATAGTTCTGTCTTCATCGTGACTTCGTAATCTGCTGCATTCATCTTTACACGATCGATACTAATATACATCTCCCCGCTGATTGTTCCATCTCCCGGAAGGGAATCCGGAAAAGTTACGATATCGGTATTGTAGTCGTGATTTAAAAACTTTTTATTGATGGAGCGTAGATAACGATCACTACAAAAAATATAATTGAGTGAACCGATTTTTCTCTTTTCTAAACGTGCGCAACGATCCAGCCACGTCCGGATGCCGGTCTTATCCCGTAAAATAAAATGTGTTTGCTCTGTGAAAAAAGAAATCAACAGCTACTACGCTAAGGTATCGTTGTGCGTCTTGAAATAAAGCTCCACGACTTTTCCGTTCTCAGAAAAAATTACCTGGTCGGCAAGATGCTTCATTAAAAATACACCGCGGCCGGTAGGTTTTTCCAGATTTTCAGGAGCGGTCGGATCCGGAAGATTGTAATAATCGAATCCTTTCCCCTCATCGGAGATTGTGAACATGATACGATCGCCCTCCACCTCATAGCTCACCTTCACCTGCTTTTCCGGATCCAGGCCATTGCCGTGAATGATAGCATTGTTAACGGCTTCGGTTACCGCAACCAGGATGTTCCCATAGGAATCCTCGTGAATCTCGAATTCATTTTTCAGATCATCGATCACCTTTTCAATGATATTGATGCTCTGTGGTTGTGATACTATTTCGAGGGAGTTGGTGTACTTGGTGGAGCTGGTCATAAAATACTCAGTTTTCGAGGGTTTGAAAGTAGTAATTTACCAGGTTTTTATAAAATGCATTTAAACCGGGAGGTATGGTTTTCAATAATTCTACTTCTTTCATTTTCAGTTTTTTATATTCTTCGAACTGACCGGTGTTCCGGTTAAGGTTATCCAGGCCTTCGTTCGATTGTCGTTTTTCGTCTTGTTCACGCTCCCGCTCCGCTTTCTCGCTTTCCAGCAAACGGGTCAGAATTTCCTCCTGCCGGTTAAGGGTTTCCTGGGTTATGCGCTTATTTACCAGGTCCTTTTCCGTATCTTCCATTTGCTTCGCGACTTTATCGAGATTTCCCAGCGAGCCCTGGCCGTCCTTGTTTTCCTGGTTGCTCAACTTTGAAAGCTCATTTCGTAGTGCCTCCTGTTGTGCGGCAAGACGGGCGAGCTCTTCGCTCATTCCGCTGCCATTACCACTACCTTTTTTCTTTTCTCCTTCACCCTTCTGCTGGCCTTCCATTTTTTTCTTCAGTGCTTTCATCTGCTCATTCAGCTTTTGCTGCATCTTGCGAGCCTGCTCCGCCGATGGCGATGGCTTTCCGCTACCCGGTTTTTTGCAATTGCCCGTGCCCTTCATCTTCTGCTGCTGCTGTTGTTGTTGCTGTTGCATCTGGTTGAATGCTTCCGTAAGGATCAATGCGAGATTATTGACTGATGTCATCACATACTGTTGTTCGGATCGCGCTTGCGGAACATAACGGTCCTGCAGATGTGCAATTGATTTGCCCAGGTTATCATTGATGGCGGCGATCTCTGTATTCACGATTCCAGAAATCTGCGCTACGCGTTTGCTTAACGCAAAGAGTGAATCTTCGAGCACTTTCGCATCATCTTTCAGTTCACGTTGCCGTTGTGCAAGCTTTATATAACGCGGGTTGTTCACATCCATCGATTTCAGTTCTTCCATCAGCGACTCCTGGTTCAGCGAAAAACGAATTAGATTTTCCAAAAGTGCGCGCAATGCCTGCATATCTTCTTCCGACTGTTCCTGCTGCTGCTCCTGCTGTTGTTGTTTCATCTTCTGCGAAAGCTGATCCATTTTTTCGGATGCGCTTTTCTGTGACTTCGATGCTTTCTTCGATTGGTTGTTGCTCAACTCCTGCTCACTCTGCTCCATATCCTTTTTGATATCTCCCATCTCCTGATCATTGTCACCAAGCTCCTGCGGAAACTCAAGTTCTTCATTTTTCTTTTCGAGCTCATCCATACTTTTCTGAAGCTCTTCAAAATCTTTGTTGAGTGAATCTTGTTGTGACTTCAGGTCCTTGCTATCCTGTTTTCCCTTCTCAGTTTCCGCAGCAAGTTCTTTTTGCTCTTTCGACAACTCATCCAGCTTTTCAATATTTTCCTTTAACTTCTGCTCCACTTCCAGCTGCTTGAAAAGTTCAAGTGTACGATCGAGTTGTTTTTCCAGATCTTTCTGATCAAGCTTCATCTTATCCACCATTTCCTTCACCTCATCCTTGTTCAGCTCTGCCAGCATCTTTTCCAGCTCCTTCATCAGCTTTTTCATTTCCTCACTCATCAGCTTATCGAAAAGCTCTTCCAGCTGCAGCTTTTTCTCCATAATCTCTTCGCTGTTGCGACGATATTCATTTTCGCGGACGTTATTCTGCTGGTTTTGTTTTTTCAGGTCCTCCACCTGCTTTTCAAGTTCATTATGCTGTTTCAGTACATCTTCAATTTTCTTGCGGTCGTCGTATGTGAGATTTTTTTTCTCCAGCATATCCCGCGCAATATCATTCATGCTTTTCTGAAGCTTCTTACTTTGCTGAATACTTTTCTCGAGGTCCGATTTTATTTTATCGGAATTCTTATCCGCATTTTCGGCAAGCTCTTTCAAAGTTGGTGCGCGGAAAATCATGGATTGCGAACGGGAAGATTTCGCACCGGATACGCCATCATTGTCCCACACTTCAAAATAATATTCAATTTCTTCACCGGGTTCTACCATCAGTTGCTTCATGTTCCAGGAATGGAAAAACTGGTCCTGGTTGGAATTTTTATTTACAGCAAGCGCTTCGGTTTTCAAATCACGGCTGCGTGGATTCTCTTCACTGGTTTTTACAAACCGGTAATTGAAAGTTAACCTGCTAAAGCCGTAATCATCACGGATCATACCTTTAAAATAGAGTAATTGGCTACTCATTGAATCCTGCTGTTGTTCTGTCTGGATAACTGGATACAGATCTGGAATCACATTAACACCGTATTCCATCGGCTCACGCGTTACCATAAATTCATTCGAAGGCGTTACGCGGTAATAAGTGCTTTTGCTAAAATTCCGTGAGTATACAAAAACGGAGCCTTCCGATTTGAGATCGTATGTTGTATCCCGGAATTCCATTTTCATTTTGTCGGTATTGCGGGCATTGAATTCCCATTTCACACGGGTGCCTGCAGGAATAGTGAGATCGCCGGTATTGCTCAGCTGTTCGGGCTGCTTACCGATATATGCCGGGTAAATCAGTGAAACATTAAAGTTCAGAACAGAGGGATTGGGAATAGCAGTGAGCTCATATTCGCGAGAAGCATAACCATCAGCGAATAAGTGAAAACGGGTTGTTTTCTGAATATTGCGAAATGTGTAATGAAATTTAACACGGTTTTCCTTATCAAGCCGGAACTGGTTGCCGTCAATATCAATGTAAGCATCATTCGGAACGATATCTCCTGTAACTTTAATATCCAGGCTGAAATCCTCGCTCTGCACCGCAGTAAGATTTTTGTTTTCAATTTCAAAAGTAAATGGTGCGGGAATTTCAAAATGTGTTGAATGTTTCATCAGCCTTTCACTACCATCAAATAAAAGACTGGGTGCGGCAAATAAAATTACGATCAGCGCAGCAAGCGGTACAGCGGCATACCTGAAATAACGCCGGTTCCTCCGCAGATCAATTGCGGACGCAAACGGGACCGGACGAAGTTCTGCGGTTTTTTGATTAATCCCTGCCAGTAATAATACATTCTGATTTCCTTGCCTGTCTGATTCGGCTTTAAGCTGAAGTGTATTGAGCAACTTGTCTTTCACATTCGTGAAATGTGTTCCTATAATAGCAGCTGCCTGTTCATGTGATATAATTTTCCCCAGCCGGTTCAGGTGAAACAAAGGAATAAGTACCAGCCTCCACATGCTTATAGCCGCGGTAGCAATGAAGCTCCAGAATAAAATTGTACGCACTACAATACTAAAATGACCGAAATACTCCATGCTTGTAAATACCAGCCAGGCGCCCAGTAGCGCTGTAAATACGTAAATTGCCCCTCTAAATAACTGGTTCTTATAATACTTACGAATAAACTCGTCAAGCTTTTCTACCAAAATCTGATAATCTGTTGCCATTAAAAATGAGTTACTGAGTTGTTGGGTTACCGGGTTGTATGACTGCTTACTGCCGACTGCTTACCGCCAGCTGCCGACTCTATTTTCCAGCTTCTAATTTACTGATAAACCCCGGAATTTACCGGTCTCCACCTATGTGACAAAATTAATAACGCAATTTCATAAAAGGAGTTATGCTTACAAGTAAGTTTTACAATAAAAAAACCGGCTTGTTTTGAGCCGGTTTGTAACTGTTTGAATATACGTTTTTATCAGGCAGGTTTGGGAGCTGTAACCGGTGGAACCGGTGGAGGTACCACATTATTGATCGGCCTGGTAGTTTTGAGGTATGCGAAGATGGCTTTCAGCTCATCATCCGTCATGTTTTTATACATTTCCCAGGGCATTGGAGGAAGCAAATTTCTTCCGGACTCAATTCCTTTAAGTTTGCCATGACGAATTGCAGTCATAAAATGTTCTTCCTGCCAGTTTCCGGTTCCGGTAGGATCGGAAGTAAGGTTTGCTGAAAAAGAAATTCCCCAGGGACCAATCCAGGTAGTCAGATCGTTGGTCACCACAAGACCTTTTGCTTCCATTTCTTTCCGGTCCACTTCCGGTAGCGGATCGCTGGCCGGGTGACCCGACAGTGCCCGGTCCATATCGACAACCGGACCCATTTCACTCATTTTTTTCGGAGTGTGACAATCGTGACAAGCGCAGATAGTAACCAGATGCTCACCCCATTTTTCCTGCGATTCAAAGCCACCGTAATTTGGTTTGGGAGTTTCTGCAGCAGCCATCTGCTCTTCGGCAGGTTTGGGAGTACACAACGAGAACAGAAGCACTGCCGACAAGCAGGCTAATCCCATAATGATTGATGTATTTTTCATAATTAAACAGGTGTTTTAGGTTTAGTACAAGCAAAAATAGAATTTTGGCTAAAACAGACAAATTTTCATAGATGTATTTTTTTAGAATTTGTTTTAGTTTGTTCGTATGGATGTGAATTACTACCTTCAATTCCCTTTTTACAATACTAAATTTTATGACTCAGAAAAAAATCATTGTTGTTTTTGGCGCTACCGGCAACCAGGGAGGCGGACTGGCCCGTGCCATATTAAATGATCCGCAAAGTGAATTCTCGGTGCGGGGTTTTACCCGCGATCCTTCATCGGCAAAAGCACAGGAACTAACTGCAATGGGTGCTGAAATGTTCAAAGGCGACATTGACGAACCACAAAGCATTCGGGATGCTTTGGCAGGTGCCTATGGTGCTTTTTTCGTAACTTTTTTCTGGTCGCATTTTTCTGCAATAAGAGAAATTGAGGAAGCTAAAAACATGGCGCAGGCGGCTAAAGTTGCCGGATTGCAACATGTAATATGGTCCACTTTAGAGGATACCCGCCAGTGGATGCCGTTAAATGACAATAGTGTTCCGACTTTACAGGATAAATTTAAGGTGCCGCATTTTGACGGCAAAGGTGCTTCGGATCATTTTTTTGTGGAAGCGGGCGTGCCTGTTACATTTTTACGCGCATCATATTATTGGGAGAACCTCATCTTTTTCGGAATGGGCCCGAAGAAAGGCCCGGATGGAAAATACTTTCTGACATTCCCTATGGGTAATAAAAAAATGGCAGGTATTGCGGCTGAAGATATCGGCAATTGCGCCTATGGTATTTTCCAGAAAGGAAAAGAAAAAATCGGAAAGACCATCGGCATTGCAGGGGAACAGCTTACCATTGACGATATGGCTAAAAAACTTTCGAAAGCAATGGGAAAAGAAATCATCTATAATGAAGTAACACCCAGTGCATATAGGAAATTTGGATTCCCTGGCGCTGATGATCTTGGAAATATGTTCCAGTTCTATCGCGATTTTGATGATGTATGCAATTCGGTGAGAGATGTGGAAGCATCGCGTGAGCTCTACCCGGGGTTACATTCGTTTGATATGTGGTTAAAGGAAAATGCCTCGCGCATACCGATGGAATGACTCACTGGCGAACGCCGCGATGTCATCCCGACAAGCTTGTCTTCGTCGGGATGATGAATGATGAATAAAAAATTAGTCTGCAGTAAACGGTCAGCAAGCAGCCATTCTCATTCCCTCATTACCAAATTCCCAAATTCCCAAATTATCACATCCAACATGAAACTCTATATTTATATAAAACTTCAACTATTATCTTTCATTCTACTTTTTTTCGTAAGCTTTTCAAATTCTTCAGCCCAGGATACTTTTTCCATCGTCGCCATTGATTCCCTTACGGGAGAAGTTGGAAGTGCGGGAGCATCGTGTGTGGATCTTTTCAATATACCTGGATACACAAACGATTTCCTGGGAGATTTGATTCCCGGAACCGGCGCGATCAATACGCAAGCGGCATACTTAGCGCAAAACCAGGTCAATGCACGCAACCGCTTACTGGCAGGTGATACACCACAACAGATTATCACCTGGCTGGATTCAAACGACGTTCAAAATAACCCTGGCGTTCGTCAATATGGAATTGCAGCTTTTGTAAATGGCAGTCCGGAAACTGCGGGCTATACCGGTATCAATTGCATGAATTACAAAAATCATATTACCGGTCCGAATTACAGTATCCAGGGAAACATTTTGCTGGGGCAACAGATCCTTGATTCTATGGAATCACGTTTTCTGAATGAACCCGGTGACCTTGCCTGCAAGCTGATGGCTGCGCTTCAGGGCGCGAAAGTTCCCGGTGCAGATACGCGATGCATGACGGATGGAACCTCATCGCTCTTTGCATTTGTTAAAGTATCACAGCCAACAGATCCCTATGGCAGTCCTTCATTTCTTGTATCAGTAAAAACTCATGATAATGCCGGCATCGAACCCATCGATACTTTACAGACTTTGTTCGATCTGGCGCATTCCTGTTCTCCTATTGGATTGAATGAAACCCCGATGAAGGATGTTATAATTGCACGTGATGATTCCGAACATACACTCACCGTTAGTTTTCCTTCTTTACATGGAGAATTATGGCGTTGCCAGATTTTTAATCTGAGAGGCAAACTTGTTTTCGATAACAACATTTCATCCGGAACACTGATTCACATGCAGGAATGGCGGCAAGGCATTTACATCCTGCAGCTTGACGATGGCAGTCATGTTATGATGGAAAAATTTGTGAAGCCTTAATTACGAATTTCCGTTTAATAGAATATTACAATTCTTTTGTCAACAGTAAATTGAAAAAGATCCCTTAAATAACCTGGTGATCGTAATGGAGATGACACTGCTGCCAGCATGATGCGATCTCTCACTTCGCCTGGCGGCTTCGTTCGGCCTGCCTGCCGTATGGTTACAATAATTTTACTGATAGAAACTTAAGTTAATAGTTACGTCGAGTATTTATATTTGAATACAGCAGGCAGGGATGGCGACTTTATTGAGTGAGTTGGTGAGCGCCTTTATTCCCCGTTCGTTCATCATCCCGAACATAGTGAGGGATCGCATCATATTCCCGATATGTAAAAAAGATAATATTAATAATCACTCTTCTCGAATACGACACACTAGTTTCCAATATCCATAATTTAATATCTTTACCAAAAAATAACATATTCCTATGAAATCCATACTTACCACCCTGATCCTTGTTTTCAGCTTTACAGCTGCAGTGAACGCACAGTCATATGCTGCGCTTCAGACTCAAAGTGGGCGTTACCTGAAACACGAGCCAGGCCAGATACCGCCTTCTAATGAAGTTACTGCCGCCCAGCTTGCTACAGTAACTGCTGTAAAGATCATGCAGGATATAAAAGTAGCTCCCGCGGAAGAGGTTACCGTGCAGTCATTTAAAATGACCATTATCCGGAAGCAGGGGAATATTGAATTTACTGCTGCCGATGAAAATATTACTCCCGAAATGACAAAAGAAATTGAAAAGCTTATGCCGGGTAATAAGGTTTATTTTGAATACATCTCCGGTACTCTTGCTGATGGCACTATACTTAAAATGCCAGCACTTGATTTTAAGATCCGGGAATAAATTCCGGTTACAGAACAAATTTTTATTTTATAATTCCCTAATGCAGCGGCACCATGTCGATGCAAACAAATATTTTTTCCACTGACCGTCTCCTGCTCCGGCTGATCAACCCGGATATTTACAACCAGGTCATGGGTACTTATAATGATGAAGTAATAAAAAAGTACTTCGGATTTACTAACACAATTGAGTTGGAACAGGAAAAGGCAAGATACCGCCAGGGTATAACTATGTCAGGACGTTCTTTCCTGTATTTTCATTTGCTTGAAAAAAGTACATCCGCTGTAATGGGATGGTGTGGCTATCACACCTGGATGCTTCAGCACCGTCGCGCGGAAATTGGCTATGTGCTGAATGAAGATCGCTATAAAGGCCAGGGCTATATGAAAGAAGCACTTCCTTTTATTGTCCGTTATGGTTTTGAAACAATGCGGCTTCACCGCATCGAAGCATTGGTTTCGCCCGAAAATAAACCGTCATTGCGACTTCTCAAAAAATTAGGATTTCAGCAGGAAGGACATTTAAGGGATCATTACATGAAAAACAATAAACTCGAAGACAGTCTTATTTTTTCTCTGTTGGAATCGGATCCGAAACTGTACTGATTTTTTTTATCGATCCAGCTTTACAATTTTTTCTCTGAAAATCTGTGTAGTTGTTTCAACAGAAATAATATAAATACCAGTTGAAATATCCTCAGCAGGGATTTCAATTTTATTTCCCTGCCAGGCTTTGTTCGCCGTTTTAATTTCTCTCCCTTTTAAATCCGTTAGTTTTACCGAAATGCCAGAAGGATTTTGTCCGGGTAGCGAAATAGTAAAACCTGAAATAAACGGATTGGGTGAAACTGTGATAGATTTCTCAATTGCATCGCTTATACCCAAACCTGAATTACAGAAAAATGAAGTAACAAATCCGGGTAAACCAAGGAAGCACGAATCAACAAGTGTCACATAATTGTGAACATAGTTAGAAGCTATGCCGGACAAGTTGGGGTTTGTAATGCAGCCCAGCGAAAGCGAATTATATTTTGCCACATATATTTTCCCATCCGGACCGGTTTGCATCGCATCGAGATAGGAAGATGATTGACCTATTGTATCTGCAGAGGCTACTATTGTAGCAAGATTGCCGGAAGTAATATCATATTGAACAATCACTCCGGGTAAAATATATGCCATATATAGCTTTGAATTATCCGGAGAAAATTCGAGACCATAAATTCCATTCAGTGATGAACAGACTTGCATAGCATTCGAAACCACTCCTGTTCCATTATCGAAGTTGAAAAGCTCCAGGGTGGAAGGAATAAATCCTTGTAGCCCGTGATTGGTCATGGCCAATTGAGTGCCGCATGGCGAAATTTTAATAATACCAAGTTTATTCATCGTATCCGTAACAGCATTCCCAACCGTAGAAACTATGGCATTGGTATTAATACCACCTTGCGTTACCAGGTAAGATCGAAAATTCGCATTGCCGTATTCGTGCGCCACTACCCAGTAATCAGTTCCATTCTGATGACGGACAGCACTTACTTTTTCTAAAGAATTAACTAACAATAAGGCATTCTTTACAACTACACCACCGAGGCCGCCGTTTAATCCCACGTCTACGATCGAATACGACATCGGATCAATGGTATTTATCTCGGGAGCTGTCACTATATAATAAACACCGGGCGTGCCGGGTGCCGGAATTATTATCGCTGATTGCGACGATGACGAATGCCCCTGCAAACCGGTTCCATTTGGCATTACCTGGTGAAGTTTATTCCAGACTGATACACCATCAGTATAAAACAACAGCCCGCCCATGCTGTCGGAAATTACTGCGCATCCTTCATATGTATGAATAGAATAACCTGTAACCGTTGTCGGTGGACTTGTATTGAATGACAAACCTACATTACTTCCAAAACACCAGTTGATTGCTTCGTTTTGTGCAGTTGCTGTTGTGGCATGTATAATCACGCAGTAAAAAATCAAAATGTATGTACGTTGTTTAACTGACATGATGAATGATGAATGATGAATAAATTTGTTTAACTTAAAAGTAAGAATTTTGATTAAAAATAACAAGCTATTTAAATTTATCAATAACAAATCATAAAAAATCAATCATAAGTAATCATAAAAATCTTAATAATTCCGGTTCAATTTTACAATTTTTTTCCGCAGAATTTGAAAAGGAGTTGTTATTTCCAGGATATAAACTCCGTCGGCAGCGTGTCCTGCATCGATCTCCAGTTGCCCTGGTTCGCGTTGAATAGTAGTTGTTATCTCACACTTTTTCCCATTCAATGTAGTTAGTGACACAACAACATCCGGAGTCAAAGGAAAAGGCAAACTAACTGATATCTGTGATGAAAAGGGATTTGGTGAAATCGTAAGGTCATTTTCTTCTGGCAATGCTATTGAAGTATTAAGATTGCTAAACCAGGAAGTGATAAAACCTGGAAGTCCAAGCATACATTTATTTCCTAGAGTAACATAATTGTCGTTGTAGTTTGAGGCTGCTCCGGGAAGTGATGGATTTTGTATACAACCCAGAGCAAATTCATAACTCTTTGCCACATAAATCTTTCCATCGGGTCCCAATTGTAAGGCAAAAAAGCCCGAGCCAAAACCCGATGTAGTTTGTATTCCAATTGTATCAGCCGATGCAATAATAGAAGCCATATTTCCTGATGATAAATCATATTGTACAATCACGCCCGGGCTGAGAAATGCTTTATATAATTTTTGATTATCGGTAGAAAACTCGATACCATAAAAACCCATAACAGATGAATCCAATAACATCGGGTTTGAAACCTGGCCTGTCGCATTGTCGAAATTGAACAATTCAAGAGTTGATACCAGACTTGCCGCAGCCCCATAGTCTGTCATTGCTATTTTATTGCCGCCGGGTGATATTTTTATAATTCCAGTTGCATGCATAGGATGTATAATTGCATTCCCCACTGCTGAGATTATTGCTGCTGGATTGATTCCGCTTTGTGTAACCTGGAATGAATTAAAGTTGGAATTTCCGAATTCATGAGCTACAATCCAGTAATCGATGCCGTTCTGGTGTTGTGTTACACTTACTTTTTCAGTGGAATTCGTGAGCAGCGTCGTGTTTTTTACAACCACATCACCAAGACCACCATTCTGGGAAAGGTCCACAATGGAATACGACATTGGAGTGCTTGAAATTGAAACTGGTGCTGTGACAATATAATATGTTAATGGTAATCCAGGAGCCGGAATTATAATCGCGGACTGTGAAGATGAAGCATGTCCCTGTAGTCCTGTTCCATTAGGCATTACCTGGTGCGTTTTATCCCAAACTGAAACTCCATCGGTATAAAACAATAAATCACCACCACTGTCGGAAATCACTGAACATCCTTCAATAGTATTAAGTGCAAAACCACTCAGAGGTGTTGGCGGGCTTGTATCGAAGGAAATTGCGGCATTCTGGCCAAAACACCAGTTGTTAGCTTCGATCTGAGCAAAAGAAGATGTGAATTGAAAAAGCAAGCAGACCAATAAAAGAAATGTATTGAAAACGGACATAGGATAAATTTAATAATATAAAAGTGATTTATAAAACCTCTTACTCATGTCTTTCATCTTAAATCTTATATCTTCAATTTTAAATCAATGAGGCAACCTGAAATAGATTGACGATTTAATATTTAAGATTGAAGATATTCTTTATTTTACTTTTTCTGCTTCAACTCCTTTATCAAAACATCCTCAAGCGGACCCTTGATGGAGATAATGGTATCTACCTGGTCGTTGGGAATGGTCATGGAGAGCACATATTGATCAATTTTCCAGTTGCCATTATATTGTTGAAGCACCCCCGATCCGCGGCAAATTTTCATTTGTGTCTCCAGCAATTCATCAAACCAGGCAACATCTCCGGAAGGGTTGTAAAATATATGCCGCTCAAGAGCATTAAAATTCCATGCTCTTCCCCGATCGAAATACGGTTTTGAAAATTCCATGAATTCTTTTTTATCCCAATGCTCGGTGGCATCGGTTCCCATGAAAATGGATTCATCGGAGAGATAACCGAAATAACCATTGAAATCGGCTTTCGCTGCTGCGGCATGCCAGGCATCGAGCACCTGGTTGATTTTTTTGTCCGCATCGGCTTTATCAACTTTAGGAGTGCAGCTTCCAAACATCAATGCAAGCAGTATTATGTAATATTTTTTCATAAGTATATTGAGTATCGATGCCAAAGTACAAAATGAAACTGCATCTGACAACTGCATGATGTTGTAGAGTAGTCACCCCTTAATGTGGAATATAATACGCCGTTGATTTTTAAACTCTCGTAACCTTTATGCATTTATGATGGCATTATTATTTATGCTTTAAAAATTTCAAACTAAACCATCATGAAAAATAAGTATTCACTTTTTGTGTTGACTGTTATCTTTTCCCTGGTAACAGTTCTTCAAATGACCCGGTGTTCCACTCGGGAAAAGTTGCGTGAGAAACCTGATGAATCCGGTAAGGAAGGAGCCTGGGATGCCAGTATCCATGACAGTGGTGAGGACCTGATGAAAAAAGGAAAAGCGGTTTTCCGTTATGAAACCTTCGGCGATGAAAGTTTCTGGACGGATAAACTGAAACTTCATAAAGCAATTGCCGATTCAAAACATGGAGGAAATGGTGCCGGACTCGCACCAAAAGATGCCCTTGCCGCCGGACTGAAAGTAGACCTGGCCATTCTGCCCAAATTCCTGAAAGATAAAATCAAAGCAGGAACATTTCTCGATGATCCGTTGGTTACACTAGAGCTTCTCAAGATAAACGCTGTTCTGGGTGTAGTCGGAAAATTCGATGGTGATGGCAATATCGTTTCTGTAGGAATTACCTGCGCATCGTGTCATTCCACCGTGAATAGCAAAACCGGTATCGGTAGCCGGCTCGATGGATGGGCGAATCGCGATTTAAATGTGGGTGCCATCATTGCCATGGCGCCGGATCTTTCCGCATTGGAACAACTGCTTGGTGTCGACAATGCCACTGTTAAAAAAGTACTTAACAGTTGGGGGCCGGGGAAATATGATGCACTATTGAATCTTGATGGAAAAGCTTTCCGGCCTGATGGAAAAACAGCTGCCACATTAATTCCGGAAGCATTTGGTCATGCTGGTCATAACCTGCATACATGGACCGGTGGTTGGGGAAATGTTACTTATTGGAATGCTTATGTAGCAAACCTGCAACTTTCAGGGAACGGAAATTTTTATGATCCCCGGTTGCAAAATGCAGATAAATATCCTGTCGCAGCAAAAGCAGGATTTGGAAAGAAACAAATTCATACAGATAAGGATGAAATTACTGATAAGCTTGCAGCACTACAGTTTTATCAGTTGGCCATGCCTGCTCCCAAAGCACCCGATTCATTATACAATGCTGAAGCAGCAGCACGCGGAAAGCAAATATTTATAGGAAAAGCAAAGTGTGCATCCTGTCATGTTCCGCCTCTCTACACCGAACCCGGATGGAATACTCATACCCCCGACGAAATCTGCATCGACGATTTCCAGGCCAATCGCTCACCCGATAAAAATTATGTAACACAGGGATTAAAAGGATTGTGGACACACATGAAAGGTGGCTTTTATCACGACGGACGCTTTGCTACGCTCAAGGATGTGGTCAACCACTACAATACCTGCAAGAATCTTAATCTTTCTGATGCGGAAAAGAATGATCTGGTTCAGTACCTTACTTCATTATAATTCTTCAATCTTAATTCCGAACGAAGCCGAAAGGCGAAGTGAGGGATCGCATCATGCTACTGAAATGTTTCTCTTGAAATATTCAATTTCAAAGTATCCGTGATGTGCTTATCTGCACATCCGCATACTTCCACGCCGCATCAAATCGTTCTTTGGTTGCTTTATACTTGCGGCTATCCCCAAGCTTTTCATACGCATTCATCAATCCACGCAGCGCCCATCCGTTTTCACGATATATCTTCAGATCTTCTTCAAATATTTTTAAGGCATCCATATAGGTACCTGACTCCAGCACAACAGCGCCAAGATGATGTCGTACTGAAAAAAACCAGTCGGGAGGCTCATCGTAATTCAATGCGTCTTCCATTACTACAGCTTCTCTAAGCAATGAAATAGCATGACTATAATTTTTTTCTTTCGCATTTATTTCTCCTTCCAGGACTTTTGAAGCGATCAGGCAGAGATCATAAACATTATTAATTCCCCAAATGGTAAGCTCGCGAATGGTAGTGTCCTTCATAATTTCATTCATGGTTGCAAGGCTCTTTTTTGCATCTGCAATATTAGATTCAGATAAACTGGCCATGCCCTGTGCGTAATTCCAGATCACCAATGGATATATTAAATCTTTTTCAGGTTGCACTTCCTTACGAATATCATCCCACATTCCAAGTTTAGCCTGTACATACCACGGGATAGCATAGTAATGTTGTAATGTCGCCCACCGGGGTTCTTTAAATAATTTCTTATGCGCGTGGTCGGCTGTTGCCCTGGCTCCTATCATTGCTGTTTTACTTTCACCACTGAAAGTTGCACATGCAGCAATGAAATGGTAGTTGTGCGGGTAATACGCAAGCGGATAGACACCCTGCGCATGACATGCTTCCATATACAGACTGTCGACTAATACCGCCTTCTGATTTGCAATAACTCCTTCATGATATTTCCCTATACGGATATATGTATGTGATGGCATATGCACCATGTGCCCTGAGCCAGGAACAAGATCCCGCAACAGGTCAGCGCTCGGCAATGCTTTTTCAGCTTTGTCCGACATTTCCATGGCATGAATGTAAAAATGATTTGCACCAGGATGTTTTGGTTCTTTTGCAATGCATTTCTCCAATACAGATACAATTTCCCGTGTCCAGGGTTGTATGGTCCCGTCTTTCTTCCATAGGTTCCATGGATGCAGATCCATAAGAGATTCGGCAAAAAGCGAAGCAATGGTAACGTCACCCGAATATTCCTTGTATACTTTTCGCATAGCCACGGCATAAGTGGAATCAAGAAATGCACGGGCAAGGGTTGTATCATCAGCGTACCGGAACTGCAATGCATCGATCAACGCCTTTTCCTTATCGGTAACTTTTGCGGAATACATCTTTGCTTTTTGTGCTGCGTCATGCGCACGTTCAAAATTATCGGGTTCCATTCCCGCGTTGTAGTTCGGTCCCAGCACATATGCAAATCCCCACCAGCACATGGCACAGGTAGAATCCTGTCGTGCAGCTTCATAAAAAGAACGGCCGGCTTCAGCATGATTAAAACCGAATGATAACATCAGGCCCTGGTCGAAATATTGCTGTGATTCTGTATTGGAAGTAGTAATTTCCATATGCATTCCTTCCAACCCACGGAGTTTGGGAGCCTTCTTTCCGGAAGTGTACCACGCCTTATCCAGAACCTCCGGAGCACAGCAACCATAAACATTCATGGAATCTGTTTCGGATTCGACAATTGCCTGAGCTGGTTGCGGACTTTGCCTGCATGAAGAGCATAACAATATTGCAGCGAGAATTAGGGATTTACGATGCATGGGAAAGGAAATGTTAGGGTTAATCAAATGTAATAAACGTTAATCAGTTTACCTAGAAGTTAGTCTGCAGCAGGCAGTCTGCAGTTAGCAGTTTTTATTTGAAAGACCAGTTTAAAATCATTGCTGACCTTTGTAACTTTGCGGCTGTTTTTTTTCTGCCGACTGCCGACTGCCGACTGCCGACTGCCGACTGCCGACTGCTGACTGCCGACTGCCGACTGCAGGCTGTCGACTATATTTTCACTCTTCATTTCTTTTTTCTAGCCAAAGACCACAAAGCACTTCAGCTATTCCTGTAAAAAGTAAAACATATTGAATCATTGATATTTCGGGAGAGAATGCCATCAGCAAAAAAATCCACATGACCAGCAACACACCACATGCGACAATAAACCTGTAGTGAAACCACAGTTGAAAAATAGTTAGTACTATAGAAACCATTCCTGTAATTCCGATGGAAATAAAAAACAGGATCCCGGGAATCTTGAAATTTTTAAATGGAGTATCCTTAAGAACATCCATAGTCAGTCTGATCGTACTACCATCTGGATGTGCTGCAACGCGATAAGCAGCAAAAGCAGCAATTGCGCTGCTGAAAAGCAGGAGTAAAATAGCCAACCATGTAACAACAGGTTTCATTGAAATTATAAATCACAGAAGATGAATGTAAAATATGAAATTTTTGTAAGGAAGTAAATCATGCTGTTAAAAGAATAGGGCTCTGATCGTTTTTTTTATACCTTTATTTTACCAAATCGCACATCATGAAAAAAATCTACACCACACTTTGCTGTTTTTTATTTGCAATTTCATTATTAAATGGCCAGGGTAACTGGACACAAATCGCCAACTATGGCGGTGGTTCCATTACGGAAGCCCGGGCGTTTGCAATTGGGAATTTTGGATATGTCGGCGGACCGAATGCTGTTCTATGGCAATATGATCCCGTGAATGATATCTGGACACAGATGGCAAGCATGACCGGTCCTGGCCGCTTAAGTCCGTTTGCTTTCAGTATCGGGAGCAAAGGTTATCTCGGAACAGGTGGTGGTTTCAATGATTTTTATGAATACGATCCGGCGTTAAATGCCTGGACTGCAAAGGCGAATTTCGGTGGTACAGGACGTGAAGGTGCAGTGGGTATCTCAATAAATGGAAAAGGATACGCCGGAACCGGTGGAAATTATCTTAATGACTGGTGGGAATACGACCCTGTTTTGGACGCATGGACTCAGAAAGCAAATCTTGCAGGACCGGGACGCTATCATGCCGGAGCCTTTGCTATTGGATCCAAAGGTTATGTATGCAGTGGCTTCAACGGAAATTTTTATAACGATCTCTGGGAATACGACCCGGCATTAAATACATGGACCGCAAAAATGTCGATGCCCGGAGTAACCCGTGACCGTCCTGTCGGGCTTGCTACTGCAACTAAAGGATACCTCCTTACCGGTTGGAGCGGTACGCTTTCATTGAATGATTCGTGGGAGTATGATCCGGTGACCGATTCCTGGACTTCACTTCCAAGTGTTCCACCAGCTGGCAGATATAATGCCTGCGGTTTTGTAATTAATAACGTATTGCATATAGGAAGTGGCGTCGGGGGTACCGGGGATTTCTGGAAATACGGAAATCTATGCAGTAGTGCAGCAACTTCACAGTCGTGTACTTGCGCGGGTACCTGCGATGGAACTGCATCCATAACGGCACCTGGTCCGGGAGGTGTAGTTTCATACCTGTGGTCCGATGGACAAATAACTGCTATTGCACTTAACCTCTGCGCCGGCATATATACGGCGAGCGTTACTGATACATCCGGATGCGTAAGCATCACCCAGGTTACCGTTACCGAACCTGATTCTATAACTATTTCGGCAGCGATAACACCACCCACCTGTTTCGGTGATCCTGATGGATCGGTATGCGTAACGGGAAGTCCCGGTCCGGTAACCGTCATTTGGGGAAACGGCGATACAAACAGCTGCCAGTTTAATTTACCTGCTGGTGTTTACACAGTAATTGCAACTAATCCTGCAGGATGTTCAAATTCTGCGTCTGTTACTGTGACACAACCCTCCATGTTTATTGTAAATACGATTGGCACCAATGCATCGTGCGGAACCTGTGCCGATGGAAGTGCAAATGCACAATTATTCGGAGGTGTTCCACCGATGGTTTACCAGTGGTCGAACGGAGGAACACAATCATTCATCAACAACCTGTTACCTGGATTTTATTCCTGTTGTGTTACGGATTCACATGGGTGTATAGCCTGCGATTCAATAGAGATTACCGCACCCATCGGGCTGAATGATTTAAGCGGAAGTAACATTAGCATTTCACCCAATCCCGTCATCAACGAGTTATTTGTAGATGGAATTCCACCCGGTTCGAATCACATTGAATTTAAATTGTATGATAGTGCAGGAAAAAGGATTGTTGCTACACCGTTGATGCAAAACGAACGTATATCCATACCGATGGAATCATTGGATGCTGGAATTTATTTCCTCGAAATAAGTTCAGCGCAAGTTAACAGGACATTCCGTGTGATGAAGTATTAACGGAAAATCGCCGGACTTAAAATAATTCTGCCGGCATAAGAATCGTTTCCGGAAATAATTTTATAAAAATAAAGTCCGGGTGAAGTTATACCTGTTTCAACAGGAATGTTTCCTTCCCCGGATTTTACATTTATAACGTTTCCGCCTGTTGTATAAAATGTGATCTGGAAGTTACCGGTTATTCCTGAAACAATAATGAAATCCATAGCAGGGTTGGGTCCTATTTTAACAATGGAATTTTGTTCTCCTTCTTCTAAACCAGTCATGGTTTCATATTGCCACCAGTCGTTAAGACGCGTATTGGTGCTATCGATGCCGGTGCCGAAAAATGCATTATCACCAACAGTGAAGCAACATGCTCCCTTACGGGGAATCCCGGGCAATGAAGCTGCCGCGGTCCAGTTCTGACTATTTTGATTGAAGGCATAAAAATCATTTTGGTAAGAACCATTCACATCGAGCCCCGCTCCTATATAACCGAACTGGTTAATGGAAAAACCATCTGCATAAAAACGTGGTGTGCCGGGGAAATCCGGGAGCTGTTGCCACTGATCTGTATTAGGATCGTACTCATAAAAATCATTCAGCAGCTGATTGGCTGTATCTTTCCCGGTTCCAACATAACCCTTATCGCCAATTGCAAATGCTGCTGCAACATAACGTGGTGTTCCGGGAAATGAAGTAACCGGTGACCATGAATCAGCTACGGGATCATATTCCCAGAAATCCTGCATATAGGTGCCAGCATTATTTCCGGTACCAGCAAAACCTTTTCCTGAAATAGCGAAAGCAACTGCACCCGAACGCCCCGCAGCGGGTAAAGAAGCTTTCTGAATCCACGAATTGGATAAGGCTTCATATCCCCAGATGTCATTCTGAAAAACCGCATTAATGTCAATACCAAAAGCAACGTACCCGGTATCACTAATAGTAAACGCCACGCAATACTGACGTGGGGTGCCGACGAAATCTGCTATCTGTGTCCATGAATTTCCTGAAGGATCGTACTTCCAGAAATCTTTCGTTGGTGAAAACCCGGCATCCAAACCTGTTCCCGCATAACCATAATTGCCGATAGAAAATCCGACTGCATCATCACGTTCTGTTCCGGGAAACGAAGATTTTTGTGTCCAGGTGTTTTGAGAAAGTGAAATTGCCGGAAGAAAAAGCAACAGAACAAAATAATGTTTGAACATGACAATGGATAAACGATAAAAGTAGGAATTTATGTTAAGGAGGTAACACTTCGGATTCATTAACTTCCCTGACTTCTCCAGCTTTCATATCACCCAAAAGCATTTCACCGATCCTGATCCTGATCAATCTTAACGTAGGAAATCCAACTGCGGCTGTCATTTTTCGGATTTGACGGTATTTACCTTCCGTAATTGTGATAGATATCCAGCTGGTAGGTCCATGTCGATCGTCGCGTATTTTTTTTATTCGTGGTGGAAAGCCCGGTGCTGATTCCAGTATTTTTACACGGCAAGGTTTTGTTACATATTTAACATCCCGGATTCCGATTTCAACACCGGTCTCCAATTTTTGCAAAGCATCCGTTGTTAAAATTCCATCTATCTGCACATAATATTCCTTCTCTACTTTTTTCTCACGAACTCTTTCGCTGGTAATGCCATTAGTGGTGAGAAGTAATAATCCTTCGCTGTCCTCATCAAGCCGGCCAATCGCCATAGTGCCTTCCGGGAAGGGAAATAATTCACCCAGGAATTTTTTCTTCCGCTCTCCCTTGAATTGACTGAGGTAACCAAATGGTTTGTGTAGGATGAAATTTTGAGTCATTTATAATTTGATTCCTGGTTAGATCAGAATAAACGTAATCAATAATAACAATAAGATTTTATGCAATACAGCGAAATATTTTGGAGAAAACTGGTGAATCAATATTTAACAGAATGGAAGTTTACACTTAATCTGTTTTAATCCAATTTGCAATATAGTGACGACCATTTTTTTTAAAGGAAATTACATAGAAGCCACATTCGAGGTGTTTTAAATTCAAATTCTCTGCTTGCAGTTTATTAACTTTTTCAATAATCCTGCCAGTGGAATCATAAATTAATATTTCCGATCCAATTAATCTATCAGGAACATCAATAATACCGAGGGACGGGTTTGGAAAAATTGCTATTCTTTCTGATGTATTTATCTCTTGAATTCCTGTAGAATTATCGTACATGAAATGAACTAGCCAAAAATCAAAATCTCCCTTTCCAAATTCCGTTTTAATGGCATTAATTCCGCTATCTGAAATACCGAATAATAAAAACGACGAGTCAGAAAACACATGAAAAT
The DNA here is from genome assembly GCA_025450095.1 of Bacteroidia bacterium. Next base: position 20,947 of record JANWID010000370.1, read on the forward strand.
CATATGGTATTGAGTTGATGGGACCGCCAAATCGGGCATCCCATAATTTGTTGCCAACACTATCCAATTCCATAAACCAATAATCATTAAGGCCGTAAGGAGATTGCGAAATTGCAAATCCTGAGTCACTTGAAGTTACACTTAAAAGATAATAGCCGTTAGTAAAAGATTCCTTTATTTTTATTCCGTTATCAATTAATAACCCACCATACCTTTTATCCCACAATTTGTTTCCGGCTGAATCCAGTTTCAGGATCCATATATCTGCTGATCCAATATTTGGTTCACTTACATCATTCCCCTGTGGAGAAAAGG
>JANWID010000371.1 GCA_025450095.1 Bacteroidia bacterium
TATTCCTTCCACGATTTATCAATTCAAGGGATGTGTCAAAACCATTTACATCCGTGAATCCTTCCTCGTTCAATTGCTTTACAATTCTTCCATACCCACAACCAAAATCAACAATTACCGCATCCGGGCTGATATGTTTTTTTAACAATTCAACGTCAATCGGATGTGTAAACGTCTTACTATGTGCAACTTTGTTCCAGTAACTGGTTTGATTATCTGAATTCATCACTTTGGATTTGCCATTCTGCTTTGGAAATTTTCATCCAGTCGCATTTGATATTTTTCCACATAAATTTCTCAACATATTTCAACCCACACTTTTGCAATACTCTTCTGGAAGCAATATTTTCTTCGTTCACCGTACCAATTATTTCTTCCAATTTCATTGAAGTAAAACCAAACTTCAAGGCTATTTTACACGACTCCGTGGCATATCCTTTTCCCCAGAATTCAGGATGGAACCTATAACCAACATCATAATAGTTGATTCGGTTGTCTTCGGCTTCTGTAATATACTTCAACCCACTCCAGCCTATAAATGTGCCGGTTGATTTTTCAATTGTAGCCCACCGGCCAATGTCATTATCAATATACTGCTCACGAATTTTTTCTATTACAGAACGGATCTCTTCCTTCGATTTAACCGGGTTGTTGCCTAAGTATTTGTGAACATCCGGATTGGAATCCATTTCAAAAAATGCTTCTTCATCATCAGGAAGTATATCCCTTAAAATCAACCTTTCGGTTTCGAGGTAGAATTTCATCATTCAAAAATAATATGTTTTTGAATGTGATTGGCTTTCAGATAGTCTTTTTATAATTCAAAATAGCCCATCCATTAAAAAAGATGGCCATAGCACCTATAACCATAAAATGCTTTTTGATGTCATTGAATCCGCTGCCCTTGAGAATGACCATTCGTGTAACTTCAATAAAATAAGTTACGGGGTTACATCTTGAAATCCATTTAGCCCATTCCGGCATGCTGTCGACACTTGTGAAGAGCCCGCTCATCAATATAAACACCATCATGCAAAAAAATGCCAGACTCATTGCCTGTTGTTGGGTATTGGAATAGGTGGAAATCAATAATCCTACTCCTAAAAGCGCAACCAGGTAAACACAGAGGAATGAATACATCAGCAACAGTGAACCAACCGGAACAATGTGATACACGATTCGGGCAACTCCAAACAACCCTATTGAGAAAACAAAAATTCCAATCACCCAAAACGGAATGAGTTTACCAAGTATGAACAGGTGTTTTTTAATAGGCGTTACATTAATTTGCTCAATGGTGCCAACTTCTTTTTCTTTCACAATGTTGAGGGCACACATATAAGAACCTACCATCGTAACCAGGATAACAAGTATTCCGGGCACCATGAAAAAAGGATACTTGAGCAAAGGATTGAACCAATTGAGCGTCGCTATTTCAATTGTAGGTGTTGTACTTACCTGGTGTGGCAACCAATCGAGACGAATATCTGCATTAAAATTTGAAATGATCCTGGCCAGGTACGAGCTTCCTATAGATGCTTTTGTTCCATTGATGGCATTGACTGCAACAAAAAGGTTACTTTGGCTTTCTCGAATTAAATCTTTTTCAAAATATTTAGGGATCTCCAACACAAGGTCGGAATTATCTTTTTGAAATTGCTGAAATGATTGAGTAAAGGTGCTGCTATAATCATTCAACCGGAAATAACCCGAGGCAATTATTTTTTCAATTAATTTTTGTGAATAGGTAGACTGGTCGTGGTCAACTATGGAGATATTGATTTTCTTAATTTCGAAATCAGCAGCCAGTGGCATGATCAATAGTTGTACGATTGGCATCATAATAATCAATCGCAAAATCATGGGATTGCGGAAGATTTGACGAAACTCCTTTCGTAAGAGAAACCGTAGTGTTCTCATGCTAATCGTATTTTGAATTTCCTGATACTAACGGCTAACAAAAATGTAGTCATTCCTGCGAGTATGAGTGTTTCCTTCCAGATTGCACCAAATCCTAATCCCTTTATCATGATGGATTTAATGATGATATAGTACCATTTGGAAGGCACGACATTGGCAATAATTTGAAGTGGTAACGGCATATTCTCCAATGGAAACATAAATCCAGTGAACATCATGGTAGGCAGTAACATACCCATCAATGATATGAGCATTGCCGATTGCTGGCTTTCTGTTGAATTGGAAATGAGCAGGCCTAGCGATAATGCACATAAAATGAGCAACGAACTTTCAAAATACAAAAGCAGAATACTGCCGTGAATCGGCATTCCCATTAGCGTGGTGCTTAGAATCAGAATGAATGTAAGATTCACCAATGACAGGAAAAAGTAAGGAACTGCCTTGCTGAACACAACCAAAATCGGATGAAACGGGGAAACCAGCAAAACTTCCATGGTTCCCATTTCCTTTTCTCTTACAATGGAAACACTTGTCATCAATACACAAACCAATAAAAGCACCAGGGCCATTACTCCCGGAACAAAATTAAAAACACCTTTGAGTTCGGGATTGTATATCATTCTAACCTGGGTGTTCACCTGGAGAGGCACTGCATTTGTTTTTAACAACTCCCGCTGGTAATCCATTATAATGTTAGTCGCATAACTCGTGAGCGTACCTGCAGTATTAGGATCGGCGGCATCTGCAATTATTTGTACCTGTGCCTTGTTAAAATGCAATAAATCATGATTGAATCCGGCAGGAAATACAATCACGAGCTTTATAGTGCCTGTTTTAAAAGCAGCTTCAATTTCCTGGTGGCTCAGGATTTTTTGCTCTATCTCAAAATTTTTACTTGCTTCAAGCTTGTCGATGATGTTACGGGAAGAAATATCATTGGCATAATCACAAATTGCAATTTTCGAATTCTTTATTTCATTGGTCAGTGCAAATCCGAATAATATAATTTGCGCAATGGGCATACCAAACAGCAATAGCAATGTTTTCGGATCACGAAATACGTGATAGAATTCTTTGCGGATAAATGTGAGAAACTGTTTCACGGTTAGTCTGCTTTTCTTTTTGCACCTCTTGCCAATTCAAAAAACACTTCATCCATGGTGTTGGCTGAATATTGTTGTTTGAGTTTTGCCGGGGTATCCAGTGCTTTAATTTCGCCATCCACCATCATGCTTATCCTGTTGCAGTATTCTGCTTCATCCATATAGTGGGTGGTAACAAATATGGTGATGCCTTTGGCAGAGGCAGCATAAATTAAATCCCAAAAATTCCTGCGAGTTACCGGGTCAACGCCTCCGGTGGGTTCATCAAGAAACACAATTTTTGGCTCGTGCAGGATTGCAACTGAGAAAGCCAGCTTTTGTTTCCAACCTAATGGTAACGAGCCGACTAACTTTTTTGCTTCGTTGCTTAATCCTAAGGTTTCAATCAGAGCTTCACTTTCGTCTTTTAGTTCTTTATCGGATAAGCCATATATTCCACCAAAGAAATTGATGTTTTCCAAAACCGTTAAATCTTCATACAAGGAAAACTTCTGGCTCATGTATCCGATGTTCTTTTTAATGCTTTCGGTTTGCCTGTAAATTTCGAAGCCAGCAATAGAGGCATGGCCGGAGGAAGGTGTTGAAAGTCCACATAGCATCTTAATTGCTGTAGTTTTGCCGGCGCCGTTAGCACCGATGAAGCCGAATATTTCTCCTGCATATACATCGAACGAGATTTCGTTGACAGCAATGAAATCACCAAATTTTTTGGTGAGCTTGTCTGTTTTAATGACAACTTCGTTTGTCATTTTAGTTCATGAGGTTAATAAAGCAATCTTCAATGCCTGGTGTAATCTCTTTTATTTGAGGGCTGACGTGTTGGATGGCTTCCAGCTCCGTTTTCAAATGACCTGGCGACGACTCATCTTCCTTTATAAATGTGATATGATGATATTCTCCAAAGGCATTGCAACTGTCAATGCTTTTCAAAGTTCTCAAATCAGTCAACAGGCGATGCATGTTATTTGATTTCACTGCAAATAATTTTTTCGGGAACTTTTGAATGATTTTATCAGGTGTGTCAATTGAAAGCAGTTTCCCTTCCTGCATTAAGGCGATGCGTTCACATAAAGTGGCCTCATCCATGTAGGGAGTTGAAACCAAAATGGTGATCCCCTCCTGCTTCAGTCGTTTCAACATATCCCAAAATTCTTTTCTGGAAACGGTGTCGACGCCCGTGGTAGGTTCGTCTAAAAACAATACAACCGGGCGATGGATTAAGGCACAACATAAAGCCAATTTTTGTTTCATTCCACCCGACAGTTTCCCGGCCCTCCGGTTTTTGAAGGGTTCTATCTGCACATAAATATCCTTGATTAAATCATAATTTTCCTTAATTGTGGTATTAAAAACCGTGGCGAAGAAATTTAAATTCTCTTCAACGGATAAATCCTGGTAAAGCGAAAATCTTCCGGGCATGTAACCCACCTTTTTCCGGATTTCTTTGTAATCTTTCACTACATCATGGCCATTCACAGATGCTGTTCCTCCATCGGGCAGCAACAATGTAGTGAGTATGCGAAAAATGCTTGTTTTACCGGCACCATCGGGACCAATCAAGCCGAATATTTCCCCCTTTTCAACTGAAAACGAAACATTATCAACTGCTACAACAGTATCCTTGTTATAGGTTTTATGGATATTATTTACAACGACATCCATTTAAAATTTAATTTCTCCATACATCCCGATTTTGTAACTTCCATCATTAACCACCTTAATCTTTGCAGCATAAACCATATTCGCTCTCTCTTCTTTGGTCTGAATGGTTTTGGGTGTAAACTCCGCTTTATCGTTTATCCAGGTGATGATGCCTTCTGTTTCCTTGAAGCCGCCTTTGCCATCATCGGTATGCACTTTAACCTTTTGATTGAGTTTTACTATCGGCAATTGATTTCCGGTGATGTATGCGCGAAGAATTATCGTTGACAGATCAGCAATTTTGTAAAGCGGCTTTCCTATAGAAACCATTTCATTAGCTTCAGCATATTTTGTAAGTACTGTGCCATTGATGGGATTGGTGATGCGACATTTACTAATCTGGTCATTCAGCTGAATAAGTTGAGCCTGCACCGAACTACCCTGTTGCGTAATTACATTTGAAGAGGTTTGAAGTGCATCCTTTTGTGCTGCTATCCTGGCATTAATTGTTGCAATTCGCGCATTGGCATCGTCCAATTGCTTTTGGGAAGCCACTTCACCTTTCACCAAATTTGCAATCCGGTCGAGATCGCTTGTGGCTACTGCAAGCTCCTCCTTTAAGGCATCAATTTGGGTTTCAATATCAGGCCGGCCACTTAAAACCGCTTTTTCGTTTTGAATTAATACCTCCCGGTTCAGGCTCAGCTGGGTACTATCGATAATTCCGACTTCCTGATCTGCTTTAAGCAGGTCACCTTCATTAATGGTAAATGCCAGCAACTTTCCATTTGCTTCGGCTGAAATAATGGTTTCGATAGATTCAAAAGTGCCCGAAGCATCGTAGTGATTTTTTTCGTTGTCACAGGAGCACAGAAAGATGCTTAAGAATAATACTGAAATGAATTTCACTTGCATACTCATTTTTATTGATGCTTTAGTATTAATTTCCGCTAATGGTTTTATAATTATATTGGCTCATAAGTAATTCTACATCGTGCAGCGCCTGGTTGCTCTGAGCTTCACTTTCCTTGTTAATAGCATTTATCAAATCGTTCATGGAACACATCCCGTTGTCGTATTTCAGCTGGTATGAGTTTTTAATATTCTTTTTCAATGAAACAATTTCATCGTCTTTACCCAGGATTGCCTTTTTCATTTCAATATCACTTGCGGCCTGTTTCAATTGCAGGTTATTTGTAAATAAGAAAGTTTCCTTTTGATTGTTGATCCTGTCTAATTGAATTTGGTTGAGATGTTTATTATTTCCAGATCTGTAAATTCCCCCGGTGTTCCATGATAAACTGAGTCCTGCCAATGCCAATGAATTTATTTTGTCGGTAGCAAAGCTTATTCCCGGCCCAATTAGTATGCCGGCTCCCAGTAAACCAATTTTGGGCATGTTATTAACTTTTGTATCGCCAAATTTTGATTCTTCCAGCTTCAGTTGATTTGCATACATCTTTAACTCTGCTCTATTATTAACAAGCGACGTATACGATTCAACAATAATTGGTTTTTCAGGTTGCACTGATGCAGGAATCGCTTCTCCAATCATAAAGGAAAGCATTTCAACATAACCCTGCCGTGTATAATTGAACCCGATTTTCTTTTGTTCTATATTTAAAATTTCAGCTTTTACTTCATCAACATCAGATTGATAAGCAAGACCGTTATCCTTCGACAATTTTACGTTATTAAAATTCCGAACCAGGTTTTCGGTGACAATATCCAGTTGTTTCAATTGCTCATCAATAACTAAAATTCCAAAAAATAATTGATTCACCCGCTCCCTGATATTATAAAACGACACTTCAATACCTGCCTTATCGACTTCCGCACTTGCTGTTGCTATATCTTTTTGCGAATGAGTAGCGCCACCATCCCAAAGTGTCTGATTCAATTGCCCAATCCCTATAAACTGCAATTTTTCTTTTTCGGTGGACTCTTGTCCGGGTATTGAAGGCGATGGAATTCCTTTAAAAATATATGCGCCAATACCTGTAACACTAATTTGTGGAAGGTATGCCTTATTAGCATTTGCAACGGTATAGTCCAGTGATTTCGAAATTAAATCATATTGTTTGATAAGCGGGTAATTTTGCCTGGCTTTAACAATGCAACTATCCAGGTTCAATGATTGAATTTGTTGGGCAAATCCCCAATAGCCCATCACCAAAAAGCCAAGAATAAAAGACCATTTTTTCCCAATTAAATTATACATAACAAGGCCATATTTATGATTCTGCGAACGTGAATTTCATCCCAAACCCGGGATCGGTTCAGTTGTCAAGCCAAAGGTAAATAAATCTTAGTTCTTAGTTCGCAAAGCGATACTGCTGTTTTAATCAAAGCATGGATAAGGTGATAAAAAGCCCGTCAACTGCCCTGGCCTTCTATAAAAGTATGCAGGAACTCTTTTGTAAAAGCTTAATCATATATAACTACATTTCAAATTTGATCAATTCAGAATTATAATCCACAGTAACTTTTAAAAATTTCAATCCGGAACCTCCGATGGCCCCTTTTACAATTTTATCCATGGAATTAATCATTCCTTCCGACCAATTCTTATCAGGCCGGCTGGCAAACAGCACAGGGCCCACTTCGTGACCTCCAATATTTACCAAAGGCACTTCGATAATATCATTTTTCATATCTGCCCTGGGATAATATTTCCAATCCGGGTGTTCCTTATGCCATTTGTTAAAAACGGATGCAGCTATAAATGAACCCCCAAGTACTTTTCGCTTTGTATTCATCAATTTTCTGCCTTCATCTGAAAGAATAATACTGGCACCTGTATCAAATAATACATCAATTTTTTCACCATTCACTTCAATAAACATGCTACCATGACCGAAAATGTTTTCCCCGGCATTGTTTTTCATGAATCCAATATGCTGGACATGCGGATTGCTTTTATCACTTTCTGTTAACGGCGTATTCACCCATATTTTTTGCTGAATATAATCAATCGTCCAGGACTTGCCCATGAAAAAGCCCTGGCCAAGAAATACATCCATATCCGGCATACTCTTAATCATAAATTTCAATTCTTCGTCCATGGGTGGAACAATTAAATGAGGTTGTGCGACTCTTTCGAACGGGGTGCGGACAACAAAACTTCGCACAGGATAGGGTTGTGGAAAATTATCATCCAATACTAAATCACTGAACAGGATGTAACGAACGGTCATGATTCCTTTTAATATTCCTCTTTTCACTTTCGGCCCCAGGTTTTTTTCTTCAATAGTTGGACCTGGTATCATTGAAAGACCGCCACCGGTATCACCAAAGGCCAAAAGTGTATCCCTGTTTTCAAGTGGAAGCTTGATGTAAAATTGCTCCCCATTCACAAATACAGATGGAACAAGGAATGGCTGATTTCCGGTTTTTATGGTTGGGTAAAACGATCCCATTTCCATAACCTTTCGGTCCAGTCTGCGAATTGAAATAAAATAAATGCCCAGGATTAATAAAATTAACCCGAAGCCCAGTAAAATAGATTTAAATGCTTTTTTCAATTTTAGAAATATAAGGACTAAGCTACATATTTCTACTTTACATTTTACATTTCCCTCCTTCGCATTAATAAAAACAACTGTAATCTATAAAATTTGGTAATTGCTTCGGAGGGCGAAGCCCATTCTTTCATTTTCTTATTATCGAAAACCAAATATTAATGGAAAAATAAATAATACAATGGTAGACCAAACCACATAAACCGGGAGAAAACGTGCAATTGATTTTTCGACCTCTTCAATTTGATCAGGATGATAGATGGCCCTGAACAGGCGAAATGAAACCAAAAGCAAATTTGCCAGGATCAGAATATTTCCCACTAATACTGCAAGACGATTTGGTGTGATACCCCACTCTGAAATTCTGAATAAGATGGCGGAGAGTGCAACGCAATTAACAATTATAGTTACTATCGATAGTGCGAAAAGCATAAATCCCGCAGCCCTGCTTTTTTCAGTTCCTGATGATCCGGCAACCGAAAATAAAATGAGGGCCATGACACCGACAAGGACCAGGTTAAAGATAATTAAAAAGCCCCTGTCGTTATAAGGATTTTTCCCGGTGTAAATTATCGCA
>JANWID010000372.1 GCA_025450095.1 Bacteroidia bacterium
AAAAATCAAACATGCGCAGCTTTCTGAAAATTATCCTTGCTATTTGTTTCCTGGTACCTGTTACACTTCCTGCACAGGAAACCGAAAAGCCGAAGATGAAAACGTATACTTTTGTTATGCTTAAAAAGGGGATCAAGCTCGACCAGGATTCCGCAACCCTTGCAACGATTCAAAAGCAACACCTGGAACATCTTACACAAATGGCTGAAAACGGTTACCTGAATGTTGCCGGACCTTTCCTGGATAATGGTTATTGGAGAGGACTTCTTATTTTTAATACCGATGATGTCGAAAAAGTTAAAAGCCTGGTGGAGGAAGATCCTGCCGTAAAATCCGGTCGACTAACTTATGAGGTACATCCCTGGATGACACAACAGGGTGTGACATTTAAATAATGCGCTTTTAACAGGCGTTTCAAATAATATAAATCCGGTTCCGATATGAAAATTCAAAATGTAGTATGCAGCATCATGCTGTTAATTTGCCCGGTGGTGGCAACAGCGCAGGAAAAGCGCGACAAGGGTGAATTTATTAATGCTGAAAATAAATTTTACCAGGAGATTGAAAAAAGTGTTGAGCTGTTTAATACAGGAGGTACTCCACCCAAGCCACCGGTTTATAAGATGGATTTTTCAACCCGGGATCTTCCGAAATCAGCTGATGATTTCCATAAAGTATGGTCCGGTGATCCGGTTTCGCAAGGATCTACCAATACCTGCTGGAGTTTTTCAACAAGCTCATTTTTTGAATCGGAAGTGAAGCGCATAACCGGACAGGAAGTTCGTCTGTCCGAACTTTACATCGTTTACTACGAGTATATTGAAAAAGCCCGCGAGTATGTTCGCACACGAGGAAAATCTTTTTACGGAGAAGGATCCGAATCGAATGCCGTTACAAGGATGATGAAAATGCACGGGGTCGTTCCTTACAAAGATTATACGGGCTATCGTTTTGGTCAGAAATTCCTGGATCATTCTTTAATGTTCGGGGAGATGGAGAAATACCTGAAGAATGTAAAGGAAACTAATGCCTGGAATGAAGAAGAGGTAATTGCAACCATTCGTTCCATCATGGATTTTTACATTGGTAAAGTTCCGGATTCCGTAACTGTGAACGGAAAGAAAATGACACCCGTTGAATATATGACTACGGTGCTGAAACTGAATCCCGATGATTACGTCGATTTTATGTCGTTGAAACAAAAGCCATACTGGAGCAAAGCAGAATATGATGTTCCGGATAACTGGTGGAATTCGTCAGATTATTATAATGTGCCGCTCGATGATTTTATGTCAATCATTAAGTCATCCATAAAAAAAGGATTTAGCATTGCAATCGGAGGCGATGTTTCCGAATCCGGAATTCTGGGCACTAAAGGTGTTGCAGTTGTTCCTACTTACGATATACCATCGGCTTATATTAATGAAGATGCCCGGCAGATGCGATTCTCAAATGGATCCACTACCGATGATCACGGTATTCACATGGTGGGTTATCTTGAAAGACCCGATGGCATGTGGTTTTTAATAAAGGATTCCGGGAGCGGTGCTCATAATAACCCGGGTGGGAAAGGGTATTATTTTTACCATGAAGATTATGTAAAATTGAAGATGATGTCGTTCACCATTCATAAGGATGCAGTACGGGATGTTCTTTCGAAATTTGCAATGAAATAATTAACCGTTTTAAATTATCGGGTCATGAAAAAAATCACTTTTGTTATTGCGCTTAGCCTGCTGATAACCGGCACATATGCCCAGGCCGTTAAGGTGCCGGCTTCCTGCAAAGCATATCTTGAAAATAAAATGATGGTGGATCTCACAATTGAAGAAGCCATGAGATGGACGGAGCTGACACCACCACAAGTGCAGTGTGATGATGGCAAAGTGTACAACCTGGAATCCATGCAGATCAGCTATCTTACACTGAAACCTTTTCTTTCACGCGATTTCGGTATAGGAGAGGGAGGCTTTCCCATCATGGCACGGGAAGCAATTAAGAATGGAAAACCGGGAGATACTATCGTGATGAAGCAAGTTACATACACCGACACAACCGGAACAAAGCAAACGCTGCCGGTTATTTCTGTGAAATTAAAATAGCTTGCCCACAACCGGGAAACAATTTGCCGATTTTCTGGAGGGATTGCATTGGAACCCTCCGCTCCCGGAAGGAATTTCTGTAATAAATCCATACGGCAACCCGGAAGTAAAAAGGGTACTGAGAAAATTCTGTAATACGTATTATGGTAATTCAAAAAAGAGAATCCTGATCCTGGGAATCAATCCGGGAAGGTTTGGTGCCGGTGTTACCGGTATTCCTTTCACCGACCCGGTTGCATTGGAAAAATGGTGCGGCATTCCAAATTCATTTGACAAAAAACACGAACTCTCCAGCCGTTTTATTTATGAAATGATTCAGGCGTTTGGCGGTCCGCAAATTTTCTATGATCATTTTCTGCTGAACGCTGTTTGTCCTCTGGGATTTTTGAAAGGAATTAAGAATTATAATTATTATGATCATCCTGATTTGGTGAATGCCTCATCAGATTTCATTTACAATTCGATTCGCAATCATGCAACGTGGAATATATCACGTTCAATTGTTTTTGTTTTAGGAAAGAAAAATTCTCAATGGCTTGAAAAATTTAACAAGGAATTAAAATTATTTGATTCCATTGTTTCACTTGAACATCCCCGATTCATTATGCAATATCGGTTACGCTTTAAGAAAGACTATCTTGATTCATTTGAACAGCAGCTCAAGTCTGCTGCTGAAAAGTTAAGACTCTAACAATTTTCAAGTGATTGCACCAAATTGATAAATTAATTAAATGGTAAAAGAGTATCCTCTTTTTATGTGACCTGTTTTTAATGAATATTCATTATATTTGTTATTGATCATTTTTCAATTTTAACCTAAAATAAATCACATGATGAAAAAGCTACTTATTATTCTTATTGTTCTCACTACAGCGTCGGGACGTCTCTTTGCCCAGAATGATACCCTGCTATTTGAGAATTTTGATGTAGACCCGACTGCCAGCTATCAGTTATATAACAGTGGAAATGATACCGGATGGGTTAATTTTGATGTGGACGGTCTTCCGGATGCCAACGGCCGTCCGCAGGAATGGTTTTGGCAACCTGGAACGTGGGCCGATGTTGACACTCTTGACGCAAGCCTTTGGAGTTCTTCCTGGTTGACTAATTTATTGCCGGGCAATCGTAACTGGTTAATAACACCTCCCATCACCATTGTAGATGCAAATGCAAATCTCAGCTGGTCATCGGCCCCATACCAGACTCCTTACTATCTTGATGGTTATATAGTGATGGTTTCCACAACCAATAACTTTGAAGCCAGCTTTACGGATACACTTTTCCAGGCTGCTCAGTATCTCACTGGTACCGGTAACGATTGGGCAACGTACACTTTCTCTCCCGGATTCGTTCATGGTCTGGATGGAACCTATATTCAGCTAAACGCTAATGGTGATTCTACCAGGTTTCTTGGTGTACTAAGACCTTTCTCCGTAAGTCTTGCCCAATACAGCGGGCAAACCATTTACATTACTTTCCTGCACGATTCCGATGATGATAATCTTATGGCTATCGATGACATTCTTGTAACAGGAACAACTGTAGGTTTAGCTGAATCTCCAGTGCAGGGTAAACTTACTGTGTTTCCAAACCCAGCCACTGAGCGTATTGAACTCAGTTACCTTTTGCCGGTAACCAGCCCCGTTACAGCAGATATTTATGATGTGAAAGGAGCAAAGGTGCTTTCAGTCAATAGGGGAATTCAACTGGCAGGTGAACAAAAGCTGGCTGTTGATGTGAGTAAACTATCTGCAGGAACTTATAATGTTTCGCTGACAATTGACGGATCAAGAATCAACTCTGCATTCGTGAAACAATAATTGATTAGTTTTCAAAAAGGGAGGTTGAATAATCAATCTCCCTTTTTTTATTCTTTAATATTTGCCTTGCCGGAAAATTCAGATCGGCGTGCCAGTATGTCCCGCATATCCATAACCGGTTTTTCAAAATATTTGTACAGCAGGGTGGAGAATACAATAACCGCCATCCAGAAAATTCCATACATCAACAATGGATAACTGCTAACCTCTTCTTCAAAATTAACTTTAATAACATCCGCCACCAGGCAAAGATTGACCAGGTACATGGAGTAGGAGATGAGCGAGATGTGCGTCATAACTTTTCCGAAACCGGTTTTGAAATTTTTTACTCCTTCTGCAAATGGCAATAACAGTGCGGCCGAAAATCCCATACAAGTGTAATAGAAAGTCTTTGAAAAATATCCCGTAACATCCTGCGACTGCAGGTGCATGAAGAAATACATTAACACGATTCCGAAAATGAATAACGGCACGCTTACTTTTTGCCACGCTGTGTGATAATAAAACTGGAACCATGCAAACAATACTCCGAACATAATTGCATCAAGTCGGGTGAGCACCACTTTCCGGAATTTAACATCGTACCAGAATGGATCTACGGCTTCTGATGAAATATTGATCCTGTATAACAAGGGGAAAATAATGAAGATCACTGTTGCGGTTAGAAAAACATATTTTGGTGCAATCTTTTTCCCGATCAAAGCATGTAGCGCCAAAAGACATAACGGTGTGAATATATAAAACCATTCTTCGATGGTCAGGCTCCAGGACTCCCAGAAAAAATCGACAAAATACGTATTGAAATTCTGGAGAAATAAAAAAAACTTCCAGTTGAATTTTTCCGGATCACCGGATGTCAGTCCTGCTTTGACAAGCACGAGATAAATCAGCAGCACCAGGTAATAATTGGGTAAAGTCCGGAACCACCTTCGCTGCCAGAAAGAAAGAACTCCTGGCAATGTGATCTCTTGTTTTTTTTCATATTGCTTTAGCAGGATGGTTCCTATCAGGAATCCGCTCAATACAAAAAAAAGCTCCACGCCATCAACCAGTCTGATATAAGGAAACCCGGGGAGCACATTGTCGAGCATGTAGCCCCCGTGCCCCATTACTACGAAGAGGATGGCAACCGCCCTGAAAACATCCAGGCCATAAACTCTGTTGGAATAATCGGGATTCAGACGTAGCAGGTTCACGGAATTGGATGACTTGATTTATTTCGGAGCATTTCGAAGCAGGTAAGCCGCGATGAACATGTAAGAGATATTGGGTATCCAAACTGCAATGATGGCCGGTACATTTCCATTTGTGGCAAATGTAGTTGATACCTGCATGAACATGATGTAAGTAAAGCTGAGCAGAATTCCAACTCCAATCTGAATACCGATACCACCACGTACTTTCCGGCTGGAGAGTGAAACACCGATCAGCGTCAGGATAAATGTGGCAAAAGGGTAGGAGGAACGCCGGTATTTTTCAACCTCATCGAATTGCAAACCTTCAGCACCACGCATTTTTTTTTCTGCGATGTGACGGTTCAGCTCAAAATTGTCCATTGCAATAATATTGTTTTCACGCCGTGTGAATTCTTCCGGTTGGAAACTAAATGTGGTATCAAAACGCAATCCTCTCCGGATGGATTCGTGCATTCCGTCAATTTCACGGATCTTGAAATTTTCAGCACGCCAGCGGTTACCTGATGTATCCCAGACCAGTCGTTCAGATTGCAACTTGTAAACTAGCCTTCCGGTTTCGAAACGTTCGTATGAAAACCGGAATCCCATATTCTCGAGTGTATTGTAGCTTTCAAAATAAATAAATTCTCCCGGGAAGATCTGCCGGTGAATATTGCGGGACTTCAGTACATATGGATTTTTAATATAGGTGTTCTCAAATGCCAGCCGTGTTTTGTTTGCTCTTGGGATCACGTAACCGTTCAGATAAAATGATAGCGCCGCAAGAATGGTTGCTACAACCATATAAGGTACTAACAACCTGCGAAAGCTGACCCCACTGGAAAGTATGGCAACGATTTCAGTCTGGCTGGCCATCCTGGACGTGAAAAAAATCACCGAGATAAAAATGAATAACGGTGAAAAGAGATTGGTGAAATAGGGAATGAAATTCATGTAATAATCAAAGACAATGGATTCCAGAGGCGCTTTTTTCTCAAGGAAATCATCAATCTTTTCGGAAACATCAAAAACAATCGCCACCACGATAATCAGTCCCAACGCAAAAAAGAAAGTCGTAAGAAACTTCCTGATGATATACTGGTCGATCAGCTTGATTTTCATTTAAAGCCGTTGTCCTAATTTTTTTACCATTTCATTTTTCCATTCAAGGAATTTTCCTTCTTCAATTTTTTTCCGTGCTTCTGTGACCAGCCAAAGATAAAAGGAGAGATTATGAAGTGTCGCAATCTGGGCCGCCAAAATTTCCTTAGAGATCACCAGGTGGCGTAAATACGATTTCGTATAATCCAGGTCAGCAAAGCAATACCCGTTCTCATCGATCGGGGAATGATCATCCTTCCATTTTTCATTACGGATATTGATGATTCCCGATGCGGTAAACAACATTCCGTTACGGGCGTTGCGGGTGGGCATAACACAATCGAACATGTCGATACCAAGCGCAATACATTCCAGGATGTTTACCGGTGTTCCGACTCCCATCAGGTAACGTGGTTTATCCTTCGGGAGTATGCTGCATACCAGTCCGGTCATCTCGTACATCACCGGTGCGGGTTCTCCGACCGACAATCCACCGATGGCATTACCTTCCATTTCGAAACCAGCTATTACTTCGGCCGACTGCATCCTGAGATCGCTGTATGTGCTTCCCTGGACAATTGGAAAAAGCGTTTGTTCGTGATCGTAAAGCGGAGGCGTACTTTTGAAATGATCGTCGCACCGCTTCAACCAACGATGCGTCATCTCCATGGATTTACGGGCAAGCTTATGTTCACATGGAAATGGTGTGCATTCATCGAAAGCCATTATAATATCAGCGCCGATCACTTTCTGAATATCAATGGAAGTTTCAGGGGAAAGAAAATGCCGGGATCCATCGATATGAGATCGAAAAAAAACACCTTCCTCTTTAATTTTCCGGTTCTCCGATAATGAAAATACCTGGTATCCTCCGCTGTCGGTTAACAGGGGCCTGTCCCATCCCATAAAGCGATGCAATCCGCCGGCATCACGCAGAACTGATGTTCCGGGTCGCAGATTGAGGTGATAGGTATTGCCGAGAATTATTTTTGCGCCGACATCATTCTTCAATTCACGCTGATGAATGCTTTTAACGGAACCTGCGGTTCCGACAGGCATAAAAACCGGTGTGGGAATATCACCGTGCGCTGTACTTAATATTCCGGCCCTGGCACCTGACCCGGGATCTTCCGCGTGCAGCCGGAATTTCATAAATTATTATTCAACAATTTTTGTTAATATCTTGTCAAAGATAGAAATATTGTACCGGATAATACCTCCTAGCTTTGCCGCAAGTGATATTACTCAGGCATGGATCCGGTTTTTGAAGATGTGGCAGGGTGGGCAGTTGCATTGTCAGGTTCCATGCTCGCCATTCAGCTCTACTACCATTTCGGCGTATACGGCAGGCTTGCATTCCACAGGAATGAGAAAAAAGCTTTACCCGTTACACCGGTATCAGTTATCATATGTGCCAGGAACGAACTGAAGAACCTTCAGCAGCACCTGGATTCTATCCTTAAACAAGATTATCCCGAATTCCAGGTGATCGTGGTGAACGATTGTTCATGGGATGAATCCGGAAAATACCTCGAAGAAATTCAACCACTTTATCAGCACCTGAAAGTGGTAACACTGAACGAGCAGGAAAAATACCGTCATGGTAAAAAATTCGCTCTTTCATTGGGTATCAAAGCAGCAAAATATGAATTGTTGTTGTTAACAGATGCCGATTGCAAACCAGTCTCCGCAAATTGGATCAGCACCATGATTTCACGGTATGAACCCGATACGGAAATAGTAATCGGTTATGGTGCTTATCGTAAACAACCCGGTCTGCTGAACAAATGGATCAGGATGGATACTGTGTTCAATGCTATACAATACCTGTCTCGTGCGTTAGGTACACATCCGTATATGGGTGTA
>JANWID010000373.1 GCA_025450095.1 Bacteroidia bacterium
CATAAATAATTTCCGGAGGTGGTTGCCACATATGTTGATCCTGTTGCTCCTGGAATGGTAGCTCCATTTTTTTTCCAGAGATAAGTAAGTCCGGTACCGATGGTTGCTGTGAACGTTACACTACTTCCTGAGCAAAATGTAAGCGCTCCGCCTGCGGTAATGCTGCCTGTAGGCAATGTGCATATTGAGCATCCGATGGACGGAGTTGGGTTATTGGGGCTGAGTCCAAATATGCCGTGATTTTGCTGGCTGGAATAGTCAGTTACTATCTGCGAGCCAACATCATTGCACCGCCAATATCCTACCATGCTCGGATTGGCCGCTCCGCTTAAAACAGTATTCATATTTGTTTGAATCTGGGCTTGCGTGCGTAATGTATTCCAAAGCCTGACTTCTTTTATCAGTCCATGAAAGCCCCAGGGGTTCCCATTAAAATCTGGTGAACTCCCGATAAACAAATCACCGGAACCCGCGTTACTCCCAGAGCCTGTTCCGGAATAAATGCCATCAACATAACATAAAAAACCTCCATTTACGTCGGGTCCTGTAACAGCGACATGATGGCAGGCGCCACCACGAAAATCAATTGTCGAAACTCCTGCTCCTCCGGCCCCAATGAAAAATACTAAGGTTCCATTCAGGATGGTGAGCATGTATCCACCAGTACCGGTATCGGTGCGGTTACTAATTATAGGGCAATTTGTATTTGCAACACTTAAAGGGTCGTCATCCCTTACCCAGGCTTCAACGGTAAAAGGTCCTGTACCAAAATTAAAAGCAGGATTGTCTGGAATTCTAACCAGGTCTCCCGTTCCGTCAAAATATAATCCATTTGTAGATAATTGCGCTTTAAGTTGAAAGGAGCTTAATAGCAGCAATGAAAGAAGTAAATATTTTCTCATTGATAGGAGTGTGGAAAGATGATTCATAATTATTCTATCTGTTTAATACATGGTTGAACTTTAAATAAAAGAGTTAGGTCCGGTCTGCATTTTCCATAAGATTATATATTCGAAAGATAAGAAAAAGAACCTTAACTTCCTAGCATCCAAATTGCTGCAGGTACATTTCTGTTCCCGGGCGGTGGTTAAACTTAACTGTTTATTCTAAATACATTAGAAGCAACAACCCGGGAAAAGGATTTTTCCTAAACTAACAATTTTATTGATTTAATCATCCGGGTTTTTGACGAACGGTAATATTATTTGATGAACGGTAAAACACAGCCTATTCCTCCCTGATCAATTGGCAGGAACTTGCTTTTTACCTGTGTGATCGCTGGTCAGAGGATGTGAACGCTTAAGTTTATATCCAAATCTTTATTTTAAATTGCATAAAAATCACGTACTGGCAATGTTGTTTGATAAAGAAATTGATTTCAGGTTTCTTATAAAATATATTTTCTTGTTTTTCTTTATCAATTCGAACGCCCAGCAATGGCTGCCCGATTTCAAGCATTTTACCCCTCGTGATGGATTGCCCAGTTCCGAAGTTTACCAGATCACTTCAGATCCCCAAAACAACCTGTGGTTTGCAACAGATCGTGGCGCAGTCCGGTACGATGGCTATACATTCCGGACCTATGATAATAAAGATTCGCTTCCCGACAACTCCATCATAAAACTATATAAAGACGAGAAAGGAAGAATATGGTTTATTTCCTACAATTGTTTATTAAGCTATTATAAAGATGGAAAAATTTACCCTTATAAATACAACAACATTATTCGGGCAAAATTAAAGAATACACTTATTACTTCATTATACGTTGATCAATCGGATAATATACATCTGAACACTATTGCCGGGAAATTGTATACAATAACCTCCAAAGGAAAATTTAATTTAATTGAATACAATAATCCGACAATCTTATATATCATCAATTCCACACGCGCTTCTTCAGTAACAACAAATTATCTAAAAGGGAAAGATGATTTTACCACAACATTACGAGTGGAGACACTAAGTGATACATTCAACATCCGGATAAACGAAAGTATTGTTTACGTACATTTTGCCACATATAAACTCCGGAATAATGATCTTATTTTTTATTGCGATCGATTCCTGGTCCGGATTCGGCCATCAGGCACATATGAAGTTAAAATGTTTGAGAGCATTATACTTAATGTATCAGAAGATGAGGATAATGACATTTGGGTTGGCACCAATCACGATGGTGTATATGTATGCGATACTTTATTAAATGTGACTTCCCATTATCTTAGGGAGGTTTCTGTTTCACATATATATAATGATTTTGAAGGCGGTATATGGCTGAACACACTGGAGAATGGAATATTTTATCTTTCATCAAAAAACAGCTTATGCTTTAGAACGGATAATAATCCCCTGCGAAATAAAATAACTGCTATTTCAAATAGTTCAGAACCTGATTTATTTTTCATCAACTCAAATTGTGTTTTGTTTAAATACAACCGTAATAATGAATCGGTTGATAAATTGAACCTGAAAACTGCAATCAGCCCGGAAATTGAATATGTCAATTCAATTAATTTTAACAAACAAAAAAATAAATTAATAATCGGAGCAACCGTCAACTTTAGAATGCCTCCATTACGTATTTATACAACTGAATGGATGGGTAATAAAATAATGATTCTCCCTTCGCTGGTAAAATATCTACATCATGATAACGAAAATATATTTGGTAGTAACTTTAGTAATGTTTTTAAATATGATAAGGTTCAAGAAATGTGGAAACCTGTCAATAATAATTCCTTGAATTCCACTGCACTTCTTATAGACACCAAAGGGCGTTTGTTTTCCGGGTCAATGGACGGTTTATTTATTCTAAAAGGGAATGTTTTCATTCCCTTAGACTCTTCTGCAAAACTATTGGGCTCGCGAATTACTGATTTAAACGAATTGCCCCATAATTTTATCATAATCGGAACCCGTAGTAATGGGATTATTGTATACAAAGACAGCATTGTAAAAAATATTATTACTAAAGATGGACTTTCCAGCGATAATGTAAATTGTTTTGCTGTTGAAGATAACGTTATATGGGCAGGAACAAATAAAGGAATAAACAAAATTACTATTACTAATTATTCTCCCTTTTTGTTTACTATTGACCGATTCATCACAAATGGTCTTGTATCAGATGAAATAAATGGACTTGCAATCGGCAAAACCGGCGTTTATGCTGCCACAAATGAAGGATTAAATTTCATTAAAAAGGAACAGGTGACAGGAAAATCCGATCAGCTGCCATTGTATATTACAGCTTTCAGAATTAATGAACATGACACAACCCTGGTATCTTCATATTCATTAAGCCATAAACAAAACAATATTGATATTTCATTTTCGGGGCTTTCCTTCCGGAATTCAAAAAATATAATTTACAAATACCGTCTCCTCGGGCTGGATACAACATGGCGGACAACCTATAACCGGGATGTTCAGTTTTCAGGGCTTGCCAGCGGATATTATAGATTTCAGCTACTTGCCTCGGGCGAAAATGGAAATAATTCAATCGCTCCTGTTGAGGTATTTTTTTCAATTTCACCGGCATTTTACGAAACAGGTTTGTTCCGTTTTTTAGCTGCCTCACTATGTATGCTGATCATCATTGCGATTGTTAGCTACCGGATTAAAAGGATTCAGAAAAAAGCGGATGAGAAAAATGCGCTCAATAAAAAATTCTCGGAACTTAATCTGAATGCGCTTCGCTCACAGATGAACCCGCATTTCACCTTTAATGTATTGAATTCTATAAAATATTATATTGCTAAAAATGATCCGGAAGCAGCGCAATTCTATATATCTAAATTCTCTAAACTTATCCGGATGATCCTGGACCAGTCGCGGTCAGAATATATTTCACTGGATGAAGAAATTGATATGTTAAGACTTTATATGGAACTGGAAGAACTGCGGTTTGAAAACAAATTTACCTATGCAATAAATGTAGATAAGAAGTTAAACTCTGAAGAAATTGATATTCCCGGGATGCTGATACAACCATTTGTTGAAAATTCTATTAAACATGGTATACGATTCAAAAAAGGAGAAGCACGGGTGGATGTTAACTTCACTTCATCGGATTCGGTTTTGATTTGTACGATAACGGATAATGGCATAGGCAGGGCAGAAGCCGCAAAGATGAAATCACCCGACGAGGAATACAAGTCGATGGGAACGGCAATAGTTAATGAACGAATAGAAGCTTTAAGCATATTATTTAAAGGGAAGCTTAAAAATTACACCATTGATTTAAAAGATGAACAAGGAAATGCCATCGGAACATGTGTTACGATTGAAATTCCTTTCAAACAAACAATGCAATGATTAAGGCAATAATAATTGATGATGAATCAAAAGGGATTGAGATCCTGAGGATACTGATAGATAATCATTGTCCGGATGTCACGGTGGTTGGCTCAGCCGAAGTAGTGGAGGAAGGCCTGGAATTGATAAATAAACTGCAGCCGGATCTGATCTTTCTCGATATTGAAATGTCAGGAGAAACCGGCTTTGACCTACTTGAAAAAGTTAAGCCCTATGTATTCCATGTAATCTTTGTTACAGCGCATAGTGAATATGCCGTACGGGCATTCCGGTATTCAGTTTCTGATTACCTGCTAAAACCAGTAGATACCCAGGAATTAATTGACGCAGTTCAAAAAGTAAATTGCCTGTTAAAGGAGGGACAAAATTATGATGAGAATTATTTAAGAGATAAACCGGATGCAAATTTAACGTTGAAGATTCCATTTCATCAGCGAGCGGTTTTTGTAAAAATGGCGGATATCATCCGGGTTGAAGCGGACGGAGCGTATACACGAATCCACCTGACAGAAAACAGGCAATACGTGATTTCGTATAATATAAAAGTGGTTGAAGAGCAACTGGACAAGAAAATGTTTATGCGCATACATCGTTCGCATATAATAAATCTCAGTAAAGTACGAACTTTGATAGGAGAAGCTGATCAGGCCGGGATGTGTGATGGAACAATGATTCAGGTTTCCCGCCGGGTCCGGGCAAATTTCATTTCAATTATTGAAGGGAAGCCTGGAGTTAAAATGGATAAAAGGCGGTTATGATACCACAAAATTTAACCAATTAGTTATAGCTATTTTTGTTTTATTTGACCATCCCGGTCAATAAACCATTTTTCCTCTACGGTCTCGGTTTCGTATTTATAGTTTTCGTCTACCTGTAATTCTGATTCGTGTTGAAGTATCACAGTCAGGTCTTTATTTATTATAGAATGCCTGTTTGCATGCCAGTGAACATTTCCAGCCGGATCAGCATAACCAGTCCTGATTGCATCAATTAATCTGAAATCATAGGTTAATGTTACCAGAAAAGCGTAATCGGAATAAACTTCTATTGCAATAAACGCAGGGGTCTTTGCTAATAAGTTCCAGCTTGCTTTGAAGTTCTTATCTGTGAGATTAAAAAGTGTGTCTTTTGTATCATAGTCAATGGAACCAGTTGCAGTATTCCTTTCAATGCGCTTGAATGGAAGATTAAAAAGCTCCTTTTCCCTGAAGTCGGATAAATCAATAGTTGTTATGAAGCTGCGATTGTAAAATTCGGATAAGAATGGAAAATTTATTTTGGGTAAGCTGTCAAGATGACTTAATAACAAAACACTATCTGTTGGATGAGGGGTTTTGGTTTTAACTATGTTTTCTTGAGCTATTTGACTATCAGTTTCGTTACTAATGTTTCCACAGGAACTGAGAAATAAAAATCCATAAAAGTAAATCATAAAAATATTCACTTGTCGCCTTTTTAATATACAACTATTGTAACGGAAGATTTTATTTCCTCTCACTATGCTTTTAGTTTTGTCCGCAAAGTAACCAACAGTTTGATTGCCACACGAAAAATTAAATTAACCATAAGGCTTGTTGCTAAAATTAAAATAGTCAAAATAGTCCAGGTTATCTCTGGTGTATAAATGGTGGTGTGCCATCCCGGAATTATTGTTAAGGCTGCTTCGCCCGCCCAAAGTTTTACAGTCACGAAAACTACAAGCGTAGTTAACATTCCTGCGAGAATTAATAATAGCGTTTTTTCTTTTTTACCCATCTGCATCTTGAAATCATCAAAATCGTGTATTATCAGTCATTTTCCTGAAATAATATTTATCACCCATCAATATTTCACAACTTTTCCTTTCTGAATCACACCATTTTTGTTTTTAACCTCGTAGATATAAATTCCTTTGGCGAGTTGTACGGTGTTTAACGAAACAGAATTTGTAAATTTCTGTTGTAATACGTTTTTTGAAGCAATATCATAAAGAATAATTTCTGAAGATTCATTATTATTAATTGTCAAATTGATTTTATCTGAAAAAGGGTTTGGGAAAAGACTGAAATAATCATTTTCCACAGGCTCATTAATAGCGAGGGAAATGCTGCAATCTAAAGAAACAGAGCATTCACTGACAAAGGCTTCCTGGATAATAATATTTCCATTAAAGCAGGCTAACATGGAAGCAAGAGCTGACTGTGAAATTCCAAATAATTCTCCAGTCCACCCTACACCTTCAATCAGATTCTGGGTGTTCAAACCATTTTGGAAATAAAACATTTTGTGATAATTACCATTTATAGATATTGAATCAATTCCGGCAACTATCAAAGGCCACTGCATGTAGAACTTATTATACCACGATTGAATGGTGTCACCAACTGCCAGATTAAAGTCGTAGAACAATGTATCAGTTGTCATGGTAGAATCAATGAAATACACTTTCTTATTAATGCTGTCTTGTCTTATAGCACCAATGTATGAACATGCTCCAAAAGCTGCTCCCACAATAGTATTCGGAGGTGCGACGATATAATAAAATTCACCACCCCTGCCATATATTTTATTATACGACTGGCTGTTTATGATGGTATCGCCTTTCATTTCATAAAAATCAGTGCCACAGTAACCGAAGCAAGTATTGTAATAAATATCCGTTACCCAGGTTGCTGAATCTTCAGGAAAAGGATGATAAACCGACGTTTGTGCTTTTGCAGTTAGTGAAGTGATTGCTACAAGTATCAGTAGAAGTTTTTTCATCGCTGGATGTTTGATGGAGTTGTTCGGAGATTAAAGTTAAATATTTCCCTTTTATATTTCTCGCGTAGTCATATACCCAACCCAAAACTTAAAAGTAGCTGTATGTCGTTACCGAATTGTCTGCGTTATTTCGATTATCCTGAAAGACTTCTTTTATTAAAAACCCTCTGGCATCATATTGAAAAGTGGTCAGATTATAGACATTTTTATTTTCACAACACATTGATTTGGTGCTGTCTAATTTATCAAGGGAACTATAATAACGTATAGATTCATTATCTAATTTTTGTCCTGGATAAAAATAACCGGCATATCTTTTCTTGTTTCCAAATTGGTCGTATTCCGTTAAATATTTTGATTTTAACTGACCACCATAATAATATTCTGATTCTATCTCCCTACCTTGATTGTCGAATTTAGTAATTTCTTTATAAATTATTTTTCCATCGCCTTTCATCCGTAATTTAATTCTTTGACCGGACTCATAACTATAAACTTCCTTCCAGTTCAATTGACCGCTAAAACTATAATATCTATATTCCTTAAGTCTTTTTTGTTCATCATATACATTTTCAGATGTTGTATTGTAAATGTTGAAGTCCTCACTATGTGAATATTTAAGAAGTTTACCGTCATTATTATATTCAGATAGTCTTAGTGATTCAATTTTGTATTTTATATCACAGAAGTAGGTTGTCGATTTTATTTCGTTTTCAAGACTATCATAAATTGTCTCATATGAAATGTTGCCATTTTCACAATAAGAATAACTTTTAGTTTTTCTGCCTTTCCTGTCCAGGAGCGTGAAATCAGTAAATGTTCCTTCTTTTATAATTTGTTTAACTATAGTATCTATGTCATATTTAACGTATAATTCTTTTTGATTATACGATTCAATGTCCGGCAGAATGGTCTTTGTCGAAACAAAAAGAGTTGAAGCAGATAAAATCGTCAATGTCAGAATACTGAATTTCATAGTTTTAAAAATGTGATCAGGAGCCAAACAATTTCTGTAACCAGGAGAGTCCCATTTTTGGCAAGAAACTACTCGGTGCAGATTTTCTTTCGAGTCGTTGCCTGTATTGATTAAATAGATCTTCAAGCCTGGCGTCCCATTTACCAATTATAAAGGTGATGTCATCAAATGAAACATCCTTTACTTTGTCAAAGCGGTCATAAGAGAATTCAACTTCTGAAACAATTTCATTTCCTTTTATTTCACCGGTGGAAGCAAATTGTGTTATACCATTGTAGGTAATAAGTTTGTCCTTGTTTGTTTTTACCATAAACGGACTAAACGACATTCTTATTTCGTCTGACAATGTGCTTGCGAGTCTTAGATCGTGTGTTAATGCAAATTCACTTGGTTTAATATCAGCAATATCACTAAATAAGAGCACCTTCTTAAAATACCTTTGAAATGGAGGTGCCTGTGAAAAATGAAACAGGCACAGGTCTGTTTGCTGTCCGTTAATGGTTGTTATTGATGCCGGGAACTGGAGATTGTCGGGGTACAAGGAATATTGAGAGGAGGGAAGTCCGCCAATTTCTTTAAGTATTTCCAGTTGATTGTCGGTTGGTAATAAAGCCTGTTTGTCCCATTTGTGAAATAATCCGAGCTGATCTTTCGTGATAAATCTTGCAATACTTCTTTTGGGATTAATATACCAAAAATCTCCATTATCTTTTCTCTTGTGGATTGTACCGAAACTTATTTCTTCCTGAATGGATAACTGGTCATAAATTGCTTTAATGTTCGTATTCTTTCTATCCTTTGAGGATTCGATATTGAATTCGATTATTTGCCCGGAAGGATAATCGGTTGTTGATAAAAACATAATACTCATGGTGTCGTCTTAAAATATACTTTATCAACCTTTCACAATCTTACCTTTCTGAATCACTCCTTTTTTATTTCTCACTTCGTAAAGATAAATTCCCTTTGCAATTTGTTCTGTATTAATTGAAGTTGACCTTGTAAATGAATTATGCAGTGTTTTTCTTCCTGTAACATCATACAAAGCAATTTCAATAAGCTCATTTCCTTTTGTAGTAATATTTATTTTATCGAAAAAGGGATTCGGATAGATGGAAATTATTTCCGTCATTAGCAGATCTTCGATACCTGATGGCGAGCATTCAGGAATTTTATTGTTGATATAATTATAACCGGCAATAAAAGACGGCAATGAAGTATTATCAACAGCGGGGGAAATATTTACACTGTTATTTACATAGTTACAGCCTGCTCCGGAATTATTGGGACTATTCACTGCTCCAAGGAAATTGCTGCATCGTGCAAAATATATTTTTCCATCGGGACCGAGCTGGAGCGGCCCGGGTAAACAAGTCAGGTTTGTTATGAGAGTTTTTGATATGTTGATGGCAGATTGATTCCCTGAACTAATATCAAATTGAAACATTCCCTGGATGTTTGTTATGTAAAGTTTCGAATTGTCAGGTGAAAATTCAATTCCATATTCAGCATCATCGGTGAGCAGGCTGATGGGATTGCCGATAACTCCGGTAGTGGAATTGAAATCAAATAACTCCGCTACTGAAGGTGTGTTATTTGAAAATACGAGCCCGATTTTGGTTCCATCCGGTGATGCTTTCATTTGGCCTATCGACCCACCGAAACCATTATAATAAAATGGATATCCGGCATGCACACTACCTGTATGCGATATAACAGGAGAAGATATTCCTGACGGAGTAATTTGATAAGCATAAAAAGCATCAGAGAAATATTTGTGAGCTATTACCCATATATCAGCTCCGTTGGGATGTGCGATGGCGCAAAGTTTTTCAGAAACCGTGTCGAGAAGCAAAATATTTTTTTGCCCGCCTATGATGTCACCTTTCCCATTATCCAGGCACATATCTATCATTGAATAGCGCAACCCGTTCTGGATAAAACGTTCTATTCCGTCGGTTGTAAATAAATAATACAAGGAATCGCTAAGCGGAACCGGGATAGCAAACGCTGCGGTTGTTGAAGAATAAAATCCATCCAGGTTATCTCCGTTTGGCATTACCTGGTTAAGATTATTCCATACTTTATCCCCGTTTGAATAAAACAGCAGCTGCCCGCTGCTGTCGGAAATGGAACTGCATCCCTCACTGTATAAATAGTCTCCGGTTTGTGTTGGGTTTCCGAAAACCTGGCTGCCTGTAATTGCAACGGGGGTTCCGCTGTTAAAATCTAATCCGCCACCCTGCCCGAACATCCAGATGTTTCCTTGTTTTTGCCCGTAAACGAAAGTCGCTATGAATATAAAAGTGAAGCTGTAAAATAGTGAAGTTTTCATTTTTACAATTTTAATTTCGCACGCTCAATGCCTGTTGTCACAATAAATATAAATATCGCTTTCATCAGTATTTAAAAATGTAATGGCCGGACATCCGAATGAGACAAAGTGAAATCCAAAAATTACCCGGGGTTTATTTTTGAAAAGATTCCCTGTCCATTGATTGTCTAATGGAGCAAATGTGGCACTTTCCCCGGAATAGAATAATTTTTCGCAAACGGTTTCTTTTGTTTTGAGATCGATAATTATCAGCCATTTTACAGCAAGCCAATTGTCTGTTATCCGAACCAGGTCCTTTACAAAATACTGCAAATTTTCTGTTTCATATTTATAAGCATCGCCTGGAAAACAATTGCCTGCATATGAAGTGTCATAAGAGGCAAGTTTTATAGAGGGAAAATCCTTTGATTCTATTTTTTCCCAAATAACCGGCTTTACCTGCCCCCGGGCAAACGGATTCTTTTTACCAATGTATGCTAAAGAATTTGTGAAATATTTGCCGAAGCTACCTGGAAGTATTTTGTTTAACTCCAACCCAATCATATAATCGTCCTGAGTATATGGCCAATCAGCTCCATAGGTATTAAGATGTGCAACAACATCCAGGTTTTTTACTTTAAAAGACAGAAGTGCATCAATGGAATAATCATAGATATACACCTTATCTGTTTCTGAAATATTTGTTCCGGAAAGAAATCTTTTCCTGTATATTGAATCTAACTTAATGTATTCAAAATTTGGAGCTGCCTCAATTTCTAAATTACTTAAATCCGGAACGGCAAGCGAATCGGGGTTATCACTTAAAGGATAAACTTCAGAAAGAGATATAAATGCAAGCCTTTGAACGGAGTCATTTTCAAAATATCTTAATTCAAATATTTGAAAATCCTGAGCAGTCAAATTCGTGAGCCCGTTGACTACAATCAAAAGCAATATGAAAAATAATTTGTTCATTGCCTGGTTACCGGCCTGCACATTACCGATTGTTAATGTCTGTTTTTATTTTAATTATAATTTGTTTTCGAAAGTAAACAATCCATAAGAACAGGAGAATGAATAGTGAAATACAATGAAATTTAATGCTCCAATTACCAGGATCATTTTTAATGGAGTCCTGGTACTTTAATTCAGTAGCCCGGCCCCAGGCAATAAAGGCATCTGCGATCGGAAACATTCCTAATAAATATTTCTTTTGATTATTTGAAGTTGTTTCGAATCCAAATGCATTTATAGTTTTATACTGTCTTTCTGCCAAGTAATCACAATCAAACATCGAAAATGTACCAATCATAACAATAGTTCCGGAAAATCCGACACCTAAGATAACAGGCCCGGAATCAATATCTCCATATCCATCCTGATCTTTTGGATATTCACGCAAAGATGGAAGGCCGAAAGTTGTTGTTACAAAGTTAGTTTTGAAAAGTTTAAATTGTTCTGAAGCAAATCCCGCATTAATCTCAGCCAACATCCTTAATATTAAACTCATCGAGCTGCCTCGAGCACCTTGAACAGATTTTCCGGTTTCTGAGTCGACATAGTGAGGAATCAAATGAGTTTTTGGATCAAGCCGTTCTTTAACTTTTAATATCCAATCTTTGATTACATCTTCATATTTTGGTTTGAATATTTTATCATAATTGCTCAATGATGCCATCGTTACAAACATATCAGCTGGCCATGACTGCCCGGAATATGATTGTAAATAAGGGTTTTTATTTCCCTGCAGTAAACTATGAATGAGTTCACATTGATTAGCAAAAGAACCTATATATGATTTATGATTGTTGAATGTAGTGTCGACGCTTAATATTTTGGACAAAAGATAATTTTTCCAACCGAAATAATAGATGCCGTTTTTCGGTATTAATGAATTATCAAATGTCCTTTGAGCAAACTCTGAATTTATATTATTATATGCAAAAAGGGCTTCATTAATTGCCTTTTCTTTAAGAGGTAAGTCATTATTTAAATCAGAAAGAGCAAGTTCACACCACGACAATCCATATAAAGCATTAATAAAAACATAACCTTCCGGGTACATACTTTGCATCCTTACTCCAAGGTTATTGTATTTTAGTTCAGTCTCTAAAAAGTTAAGTTGATAAATTATATCCGACCTTTTTTCTTCGGGAGTAAAATTGCCGGCATGAAGTGTAATATTAATTTTAAGTATGAGTATTGAAAAAATTAATATGAAAGTAAAAAAAATGTACCTCATCATTTTGATAAAAATTCGCTGGAGTTTTGGCTATCCCGATAACCC
The DNA here is from genome assembly GCA_025450095.1 of Bacteroidia bacterium. Next base: position 12,643 of record JANWID010000373.1, read on the forward strand.
CGATTCCGATAGCTGAAGACGAAAGATAAATAATTCCCTTTTATAAATTAAAAAGGAAACAAGTCACTATCATAACTTCGGAGCATTAGAATTATTGTTGTCGGTCTTGTTGCGCGCTGGCAGTTTGCGGCAACAAAAAGTAGTTTAAAAATCCTTTGGATGGCTGATGATCACTTTCCGGTTGAATGTTATCCCGGTTTGATTTATCGACACATGGTAAGTACCTGGGCTGATATTGCTTGTTTCAACATAGAGTAAACTACTATTCCAATATCGCTGTGTATATACGATTCGGCCGGTCATGTCATAAAGCTCCACGATGGTTTTGGATGCATCCGGACACCGGATATGGAAGCCAGCATCTGCAGGTTGCGGAAAAAGGGTTAGCTGTTCAGCGGTCGGGTATTCCTGCATTCCGGTTGTGGTTGCATTCATCGCGGTAACGGTTATCATTGCGGATTCGTTCCGGTTGATGTAAGTGGAACTATCACAATACGTCGTACTACAGCCTGTAGCATCAGATAATGTCAAACAAATATTGTAATACCCGGCTGAACTGTATGTATGGGAAGCAGTAGCGCCCGTGGAAGTGGATCCATCGCCCCAGCTCCATGCATATGTGAATGGCGCAGTACCCGACGACTGGTATAGCGCGAGCCAATGAAGTGGGAGGGTATCCGGTTGAAGTGTGAACGAAACAGAGCAAGAGCCCAATGTGGCAAAGAAGCCATCAAAATATCCCGAGTTATTTAACGTGAAGCTCCCTAGTGTAAATTGTGGTGATTCATATACCCCGGAGATCATTAATTCGCCCATTGGAGGTAAAGCCATTGAAGTAATCCATTCGTTTTCACTTCCACCGGCCGACACCGACCATAGGTTTTGACCAATACTATCAAATTTCGCAGTGAAAACATCATTTGTATAAATCGAACCTGCGTGTGGAAAGATTCCGTTTCCGAAATTCAGATCGCTACTTCTGTAATAACCGGATATATAAATATCTCCATTTTCATTTAAAAGTAACTTGTTCGCTATATCCTCTCTGACGCCCCCGTCAGTTCGGGTCCACAATACATTTCCATTGTTGTCCCATTTGGCGAGAAAAGTATCATCGTATCCTGCTGTCGTATTCACAAGTACTGAGCTTCCCAAAAACAGCGTGTCGGTTCCGAAACTGCCACACATAAAAATATTACCTGAATCATCGGATCTCATATCGTATGCGCTAACAGGATAATATGAATTAAAACTACCGTTTCCGCTTTGTCCCCACAATACGGTGCCCGCGGTGTCAAGCTTCAGGAAAAACATATTCGCAGGATTCAATGCAACAAGGGAATAGCCTCCGATTACAAGTGAATCATTGTATGAACCGCCCACAAATACATTTCCCGAATTGTCGGTACATAATGAAAAGGCCAGTGATGGACTTTCGGCCGAGGAGGTATAAACCCACTGGATTATTCCGTTTGCATCATATTTTAAAAGCACCATTCCTTCATCATAATTGAGTCCGGCGTGGTTGTTAACTGTGATTGATCCAAATGTCAGCGTATCGGAATCCGAATATCCACAAACATACACGTTGCCGTTCCCATCGGTGATAACCCGTTCCAGGTAATCGTTATTTTCACCTCCACCCCTGGCACCCCATAGAACGGTCCCGGATGAATCGTATTTTACAGTAAAAAAATCTGCTGCACCCAAACTGAGATTATTCCAAATCGTAAACGAACCAAAGCTGAACGCCAGACTATAATTATTGTAATAACCGGCAACCAAAATGTTTCCGCCAGGATCAACCGCAATAGAAATTGGGATAATATCAGTATAGCCGGAAGCAGAACGTGCCCAAACTATATTCCCTGAAACATCATACTTGACCAGGAAAAAATTCTGAACGGCTGTGTTCCATAGTGTGTCGCTGCCAAAAACAATACTGGGAGCCTGGAACATGCCGGTAACGTAAATATTTCCATCATTATCAGCTACCATCGACATTACGTGTTCATACAAACTATCGCTTACTGCAGTAGCCTGGCTCCATGGAGGTGCCTGTGCGGAGACGTTAGAAACGAACAGGCTGCAACTAAAAACTGTAATAAAAAACCTCCGGATATTTTTCATAAACATGAATTTTATGCATAACCCGGGCATTGAACGGTTTTACCGTGCCGGTTATGGTGGTCAGACAGAATAACAACTGGTATTTAAGACGGGATAGCATAGCGGGACGTTGCAAGGGTTCCTGCTACTTATGAAACCCTGACTTAAAAACCTATATAAAATTTTGTTTTGAAAGTTGAATGGAATTACAATTTATTTCAGCTCAAAAGACAGGATGGCATCCGGAAATGCTGCCCGGAAAGAAATAATTTAGGGCACTATCATGGTAATTTTGACTATACCTAAAAATGTGACTAACTGCCAGCAGGCTCCCAGAGTTCAATCTTGTTGCCTTCTGCGTCCATAATATGTACGAATTTTCCATAGTCGTAAGTCGCTATGTCGTCAAGTATGGTTACTCCGTTTTCTTTGAGTTTGCTAACAAGCCCTTCTATGTTCTGAACCTGGTAATTAATCATAAAGTCCTTTTTGGATGGAGCAAAATATTCATCTCCATTTTTGAAAGGCTTCCATTGAAGAGAATTTACCTGGTCAGGTTTGTTAATGTCTCTGGAGTCAAAACCCGACGAACCCCATTCATTTATTTCAATCCCCAAATTTTTGGTGTACCATTCTTTTGTTTCCTTCAGATTGTCAGAATAAAAGAAAATGCCGCCAATTCCGGTCACTTTTGGGGTTGTATCCGTTGTGTTTGTTGTATCATTTTTTTGTTCTTCCATTTTATTTGTTTTTTTATTTGTTGAATTGCAACTTGTAAGAGTTGTTACAATTGAAATTGTTAATATTAATCTATTCATTTTTTGCTATACTGTTGTGACGTCATTCAGACAGTCGTACAATTATTTTATATCCCCGGCAAAAATTACAAACCCCCTGTTTTAAAGCGTTAATATTTTCGATACTATGGCTTACTGAAACACCTCTGATTTCATATACTTTTTGGAGGTTGAATTTTAGTATGAAGCGATTTTTAGAATGCCATTTTGGGTTTTGACCTGTTCCGTGTTTTTTTACATGCGACCCCTTCAGGGTCGGAGACATGATTAGTATCATGGGTTATGAACATGCGATCCCTTTGGGATCGGGTTTGAGTAATAAGAGATATTCAGAATACCAGGTTAATATTTAATTCTTTTTTATCTAAAATATTTCAATTTGAAAACTGACCCCGAAGGGGTCAAATGTTCATAAAAATAAGAGTACTAAAGCGAATACCGACCCTGAAGGGGTCGCATATTCTAACGGATGATAATTTCTTTGGGTTTTGACCTGTTCCGTGTTTTTTTACATGCGACCCCTTCAGGGTCGGAGACATGATTAGTATCCTGGTTTATGAACATGTGATCCCTTTGGGATCGGTTTTGAGTAATAAGAGATATTCAGAATACCAGGTTAATATTTAATTCTTTTTTATCTAAAATATTTCAATTTGAAAACTGACCCCGAAGGGGTCAAATGTTCATAAAAATAAGA
>JANWID010000374.1 GCA_025450095.1 Bacteroidia bacterium
AAATAAAAAAAAGAAGGGCTTTGAGAGGTATCCCGACATGTCGGGACTAATAAACAGTGTTGCGTTAACGAACAGTAGTGCTTCTAAACCCTTCTTTTTTTTACTTCTTTAATCCCTTCTTCGTTATGCGTCATGCTTTGGCGGCATCGCAACTTGAAACATTCTGCAAGAAATTAACATGAATACTTTAGAGCATCGTTGGCAAATAAGGCAAAGAGAGATTGTCAAAACTCATGTTCGGAAGCACGCGAGAAAATATGTTGACTTCATTGTTTCAGGACAACCACTTTCAGACATTTTTCAAACGAATCACGAAATGATTTCAATGCTTGGTTGGATTACAGATGTTGGATATGAAGGTAGGATTATAAAAGAGTTTTTGAAAGAAGAACCAGCGGAACTTGAAACAGGCAGAACAATAATTTACGGCTGCTCTGAATGTGGTGATATTGGTTGCGGAGCAATTACAGCAGAAATACTTGACCTTGGTGATAAAATAGTTTGGCGTGACTTCGGATACGAAAACAACTATGCGGGATTTAGCCTTGAAGAATACAAACACATCGGACAATTTGAATTTGACAAAGCGGAATATAAAAACGAGTTTGATAAGATTGCGAAAGAGCTTGCAAATACTCCAAGACATAAAGATGAGATGCAGCAATGAATAAACTGACTGCAAACTTTGAACGATACATCTTCGTGGCGAGAGTAGAACGAACGCATAACAACAAATGAATTAAATGTTTTTTAAATTTGGTTTCTTACTTCTTATAGTGTTTACATCTTGTTCTGTCAACAGGGTTACAATTCATAAAGCGAAAAGAGAATATGATTTCATCAAAGAAACTGCTGAAATTATTCTAAAGAATAGTTATGCAACTCGTTTTGAAACTCAAAAACTTAGTGACCTTGAATTGAAAGGTCGCTTGGAAAAAATTCCGTGTGGCTGGGTTGACATATCGTTTAAAGACAGCACAGTTACTTTTTGCAGATGGGGGAACCCGATAGCTGTTGTCGAATTATTGTATGATTGCTCTAAAAAAGAACAAACAAATTCATATGAAAAGAATGGATGGATGCAGGTGAAAAATAAATTATATTATCGGAAACGAACATGGCAAATAAGTTGAACCATGAAACAACGTAGCACGAACGCATAACATTCAGATTAAAAGAAATAAAAAAAAGAAGGGCTTTGAGAGGTAAACAAAGAGTTGAGGTTCTAATGAACAGTGTAGATAAACGAACAGTAGTGCTTCTAACCCCTTCTTTTTTTTACTTCTTTAATCCCTTCTTCGTTATGCGCAAGCCGTTTGGCGGTCTGCAAGCAATGAACATATGAAGGAACTCGAAACTTTTATCCGACACACAAAAATTAGAGTATTGCATTTCGCACAACCCTTGCGAAACCAAAAAATGCAATACACAAATTTTTCCCTTCCCGCTTCTTCGCAACATATTTGTTACTATATTTCAAACCTTAATTTATATCTTCAACACTAAACCTTTATTATCATGAAAAATTATCTCATCAGACAAACACTCGTTTGGGTGGTCTTGTTTAATTGCACAAGTAATATTTATGCACAAACCCTCACATTGCAACTTACACCAAGTAATTACAATGGATTTGCAATTAGCTGCTTCGGTGGTCGTGATGGTTCAATTGATTTAACTGTCACCGGAGGAACTGCTCCTTATACTTATGAATGGAGCAATGATCAACAAACAGAGGACATAAGTAACTTACCTGCTCAATACTACCGTGTCCATGTTGTTGATGCAAATGGAATTGAAGCAGATGGAGAAATAACATTAACCGAACCTGAACAACTAAGAATTGAAGTTTCTCTATACGAATATCCTAATTTATACAACATAAGTTTGTTTGGTGCTTGTAATGGCATTGCTACACTTACTTTATCAGGAGGGGTTACACCTTTCAATTTTCTTTGGAACGATGGAAGCACAAATCAAAATCGTTCAAATCTCTGTGCAAGAAATTATGGAGTTGTTGTAACCGATGCTAACGGTTGTGAAATTTCATCCGAGAGAATTTATCTGACGCAACCACCTGAAAACAATTGGAAGCAAACAGGAAATGCAAATACAAATTCTTCGACAGATTTTATAGGCACTACCGATGCGCTGGATTTGGTTTTGAAAACAAACAGTATTGAACGAATGAGACTTAAATCAAACGGTGAATTAAATATTTCTTCTTTATCCGGTTCAGGTAACAGAATGATTGTTGCTGATGCTGATGGAAAGCTAATCGCTTATCCTTGTTTTCCGTGGAGCACATGTGGAAACAATTTACTCGGTAATGATTTTTTTGGCTCATTAAACAATGTTGATGTAGTAGTTAAATCGAATTCACAGGAAGTTGTCAGATTTAAAACTTCAGGAGACATCGTAATAAATAAGTTTTCTCAAAGCGCAGATGGTTTATTATACAACACAGCAGGATGGATTGATAAAATTGATTTCACAAATCCCAATGATGTTTTAAGAGGTGACGGAACTTTCGGTGCATTGCCGGGTGGTGCAGGTTACTGGGCTTTGTCAGGTAGCAATCATTTATACAATACCAATTCATCGGGCAGAATCGGTATAGGTACAATTACGCCATCAGAAAAATTACAAGTAACCGATGGAAGTATTTATTTACAAGGAGAAAATCAAGGTTTGATTGTAGATGCTCAATCCGATAAAAGAGTTGGTTTAATTAAATATTCAGGCAGAGAAGCCGGAATTTGGAGAACATCTTCTCAGGATTTTGAAATAGGCAGAGTAAATGTCAGTGCATTGCCCGGAACTCCAAGTTCATTCACAACTGATTTATACATTGACGGAAACGGAAAAGTTGGTATTGGAACCACTCCACCGGCATCCGGCAATTATTTTCTTTTTGTTACAGGTGGAATAGCAACCAGAGATGTGAAGGTGCAAGCTACAGGTTGGCCAGATTATATTTTCGACACTTCATACCAACCCATTAGTATATATGAATTGGAACAATTTATAAAACAAAACAAACACTTACCCGGTATTCCTTCTGCAAAGGAAGTTGAAGAAAATGATGGTTATGAATTGGGCAGCATGGTTCAAAAACTTTTAGAAAAAACAGAAGAACAATCCCTTTATATTATTGAGCAGCAGAAACAGATTGATGAGTTAAAACTTCAAGTGAAAAAATTAGAAAGGAGGAAATAATATGAAACTCTTATCAAAAATAATTTTCACATCCTTCCTTCTAACGGGCAGCATAAATTCATTTGGTCAATATGTAACTATACACGAAAAACAATTTTATAATGGAAGCGGACAACCATTTTATCCTACGATTGTAAATTGGGGTGCAGGTATTATTTATAACCCTACTACAATGACATATCATTTATCTACTCATCACTCAAATGGCGCCAACAATGATTTTGAGTGCAGTGGAAATTTGCCTGACTGCGATTTACAAATTCTAAATGAATTCAATTATATCCGGGCAATGGGCTTCAATGGTATCCGGGTTAACAGCTTAAATCCCATATATGATGATGTAACAGGAAAACTATGTTTTATAGCAACTGACCCCTATACAACCCCTTCAAATTGGACAAATAGTAATATTCCGATGCAGGATCCTTCATTCACCGACCAAAATTCTCAAATATTTTTTGGTATGTATCAGAAAATTTTGACTATAGCGTCACAAGTCACAGTCCAGCCATTTTATGTTATCATTCAAACCGGATTTTCTAATAAGGTCGGGAATATAATTTATAATTGGGGAACAGTAATTCAGCCTCTGTACACTCAATTTCTCACAGAATTAGGTAACCAGTTGCAATCCTATCCTAACTTTATGGCTTACGATTTTTATAATGAGCCTTGCTTTGGTCTTTATGGTGAGCACTCTAAAGCGGAGGTGTGCGCTTTTTCTGAAGGCTGGTACGCGGCAGTAACCACGCATGATGCAAATCATCTCACCACAATAGGCAATTGCTGGGACGATGTCATGGAATTTGACCCGGCTGTTTTGAAAGTAGATTTTTTATCCCCGCATTTTTATCCTGCAGCACGGATTTTTCAGTATGAATATCCTGCCGGAACATTTAATGCAACACAATCAACAACCGCTGATTACGAAGCAAGGGTTGAGGGCACATTATATTGGCTCAATAACAACTTGCCAATGCCCTGGATTGTTGGTGAAAACGGATTTAGCGCCAGCAGCGGAAAATCCTATGCTGATGGTTTGGATGGCACTTTGTCAGAGCAGCAGGCTTATGCTGATTTTTCCCTTAACCGTGTCAGGGATTGTAACGGCAGTGGGTATAGCTGGTGGAACTACCAGGATAATTTTGACCATCTTGTGGGTGCACCGGGGTATGGAGGTGACTTTTATGGATTGCTTGAAAAAGATATTTTAACTTGTCCTTATCTTCAACCTTGCTCTGCGATGAATAAACCTGTGGATAGCTTTTTTTCTGGTTATACATATCCAACACCAGTTCCTGCCAATTGTGACCCGCCTTTAAATTATATTGACCCTTTCAACCATGCAGCAAACAGCACCACTCAGCAATATACTGTTACCGGGCATGTGGAAGACCAGTACGGGAATGATATAGGAGGGGCAATAGTTATTGGTTGGACGTTTCAACATACATTGAATGGTGAAGATAGGTATGCACCTCAATATACATTTTCCGATGAGAATGGAAATTTTACTATAATTCCTTATGATTATACTCCCCCATTTATTGAAAATGGATATTTTACAGCTATTCGTATTTCAGCCATCAGCACACAGGTAGATTGTATAAACTGGGGCACACCGGGAGCATTATATCATCCCCAGAATTTACAAAATGATTTAACAATTGATAATAGTCTTTATCCTTACAATAGAAATTATTTCGGGTACGATGAAACGGTTAATAATGTAACTGTGCCATATAATGCTCCATCGCCTGTAAATTTTAAAGGATGGAATACCCTTACAGTAAACACGATTGCTGGAAGCAATACCACTATAGAGGGTAACGGAACTACAGGTGCTACATCCGATTTCATAGCACGGAAAGAAATACATATAAACTCCGAATTTCATGCACAGCACGGAAGCGAAGTGCATATTTACCCTTCCTTAACCGTTTTTCCTGAGTGCATTGATTATACAGGCTACCGCACGTCTTCACAAAACATAATTTCTTCAATTAACGAACCGTCAGGCAAAAAATGGATAGAGCTTGCCTTTAATCAGAGAAATGAAATAACGGAGGTTGAAGTAATTCCCAACCCGAATAATGGCTACTGCACCCTGAAAATAAAGGGAACAAATACCTTTAACGGTGAACTGTTTGTTACCGATGTAACAGGGCGCAATGTGCTTAATAAAAACCTTCATTCAGCTATTGAGCAGTTAAATCTTTCAAAATTATCAAAAGGCATTTATTATCTTAAAATAAAAAACAGCAATCAACTCTTTAATAAAAAAATTATATTAAATTAGCATCACCATGAAAAAATATATTTTCATAATAATTACTGCTTTATTCATTAATGAAGCCCAATCTCAAAGCTGGCAATGGGCGATAAGCTGCGGCAAGAGCAATGGGGATGACATTGGAAGAATTGCGATTGACAACAATTCCAATCTGTATCTTGCAGGGACTTTCTATTCATCATTCGGTATATTCGGCACAGATACATTTATAACAAATGGAATAAGCGATATTGTTTTTGCAAAACTCAACAGCAGTGGTACTTTTCAATGGGTTCACCAGATTGGTGGAAATAATAGCCCAAGTGACCTCGAAGCAGCCGCAGGAGTTAATTATAATGCTGCTGCAAACTGTGTTTTTGTTGCAGGAATGTTTTATGACAGTATTTCATTAGGCGGCACAACATTACATTCTGGAGGTGCAAACGATATTTTTTTCGCAAAATATGATGCTAATGGCAATTGCGCCTGGGCAAAAAAGGCTGGAAGCAATAGCTTTGATTTGACAGTTAACATAACATCGGATGATAATGGAAATTTATATGTAATAGGAAATGTTAATGACACAGCTTATTTTGACACTTATGCTGTTCCCAAAGGTTATTTTTTAGTGAAATATAATAATAGTGGCAATTGTCAATGGGCAAAAAAAATAATCTCAGATGCAAGTATAAACGGCATTAGTTGTTATAATAATGAAATAGTTGTTGCTGGCAATACGGTTAATGACACTATTATTATTGATAGCGATACTTTGTTCTCAACAAACAATTTTGGTGCAGATTTGGTTATAGCAGCGTTCGATTTGAATGGAAGTTTAATTTGGGCAAAGTTGGACGCCAGTGGGACAGTTTCATATGCAGCGGAGGCAGAATATGATAATTCGGGAAATATTTATATCACTGGTGTAGTAGCAGGATTCGATACAGTAAAATTTGGTAATGTTATCTTTCCACCAAGTGGTACTCAAATATTCTTAGTCAAGTATGATAATAATGGCACCGTGACGTGGGCAAGAGAAAGTGCAAGCTCCTATGATTGTAGGATATTTGATTTATCTGTGAGCAATGGTGACGGAAGCTGTTATTTAACCGGGAGGTTTCAGGATACAATAACATTTGGCAATTATACAGTCAACGGTGCCTCATTTGGCGAGGAGCACATGTTCATATCCCGCTACGATGCTAATGGAGATTGTTTAGGTATCCGACATACACAGGTTGATATAGATGGACCAAATCCGGGCAGAGGTTATTCTGTTGTTCAGGATGCTAATAATATCTGTTATGTGGCTGGGCAGTTTAGCAATACTGCTAATTTTGATACTTATTCTTTGACGAGCGTATGGCAAAAAGATATTTTCATCGCCAAAATAGATGCCATAACTGGTATTGGAGGAAAAGAAATAAATCCAAACAACCACCTGCTTATTTATGCTAATCCTAATAAGGGAACATTCAATATTAAAGTTCCAGATGAGGTAAAAACTTTTAAAAAGGCATGGCTGCTTATTTTTGATAATACAGGCAGAGAAACTGCCCGTTTTTCATTAGATAACGAAAGCGATTATCCGTACTTGGATGTTACCAATGCTGCCAAAGGAATGTACACTGTTAAGTTAGTTCAAGGAGATAAAAATTATTCAGGGAAATTGATTGTTGAATAAAATGAAAAAAGTAAAAAGCACTTTATGCTTAGTGCTGCTTTTGCAGTCAGGGCTTGCCCAGTGGAATTATCACACTTATTTACCTTTACCTGTGATACCAAATTGGACAGTTTATTTTAATGATGCAGTTTTTACAAGCATTGACACAGGTTATTATTGTTTTACAACAAGCGGGCCTTCTCCAAGTTCACTGGATGATGCGGTGTTAAATCAGACAACCAATAACTGCAATACATGGGGTAACATTTTTTGGAATTCGGATATGGGAGTTTCTTCCTATGCCGTAAAATATTTTGAGCCCTATTTATATTATTTTAGGAATTGGCAGGGAATTTTTAGAATTCAAAGAACTATCAGTGGGAGTGGCTGGCAGTATCTACCTCAGACCTTTGGTTATTACCGCGATTTTTTTTCCAACGATACATCAGATTACAAGATTTTGTATACCGATTATTCTAACAGGATTATTTTAAGAACATTTGAAAATAATATTGAAATCCAGAAAGACACATTTTTTACCAATAAACCAGGTAAAATAAATTATCCTCTTGATACTTTAGGCATTCTTTTGAGTACATCTTTTCCCTCAACAGGATTCAATACAACTATTTTAAGATATATTCCTTCTGGTGGTTATAATATTGTCTATCAAAATCAAAATCAAAACTTGAGCGATTTATTTTTTCCATCAGTTGCTGTTGGATATATCTCTTGCGATTCCGGCTTAGTTTTACAAACAAATGATTCGGGATTGACATGGAACAATTTAATGACCGGATTTAATAATAAACTAAATTCAATATATTTTATTAATGATTCATGTGGCTATTCAGTTGGTAACTCGGGATTAATAATAAAAACCTCAGATTATGGACTGTACTGGCAGCAGCAAAATTGTCCAATTAATGCTAATCTCAATAAAGTACTTTTTGTTAATGATTCAATAGGATATATTTTATCCGGTCAGACGGTATTAAAAACTTTAAATGGTGGTATTACCTGGAAAGATGAAATGAATTTGAATATCCAAACTTTAAAATTAATACCAAATCCTTCAAGTAGTTTTGTAAATGTAATTCTTCCTATTAATTTTTCAAAAAACAAGCCTATAATCGCAATAATGTATGATATTGTTGGCAGGAAAACAGCACGCTTTTCATTAGATAACGAAAGCGATTATCCCCACTTTGATGTTGGCAATGCCGCAAAAGGAATGTACACAGTTAAATTGGTGCAGGGAGATAAAAGCTATGTAGGCAAATTAATTGTTGAATAACAAGTTGGGCATTCCCTTCCTTGCCGATGAAAAATCGGCAAAGAAGGTCACGCTTTCCGTTACAATCTTCCAGACTGAAAACGTCTGGAAGGATTTCCACTGCAATCGTTAATGCGAAATCACGTCCATAACAAACTTTCATCCAATAAAAAAACGCCTTGATGAAAAATCAAAGCGTTTTTTTATTATAAACTTTCCTATATGTTATGCAGCTACCAAACTAAAATTAATCGTCCTGTAACTTCCGGTTTCAACAATCACTTCTACCGATTGCGAAACAAAGCCCGGTGCTTCAACCGTGATACGGTAAGTTCCCGCAGCCAAACGCAAACTGTAATCTCCGTTTTCATCCGCTGAAGTTCCTTCAACCGGCTCACCGGCTTGCTGTGCAGTAATTCTTGCACCTGCTAACGGTAAATTATCTGAGGCACGTTTCACATTTCCTTTAATTCCGGCAACCGGAGGATTAATCAAATCCCACAATGATTGGAATGTGAATTTTACAAGTATATCCGCATCGTTAGTAAAAATAATCTGCCCGTCCTTCATCATATCCATGCCTGTTTTGAAAATGGCATTGTTCGCTTCTATTTTCTCTGCGGTTTGTTCGCTTGTTTGCTCTGCCACTTTGAAATCATTATATGTGGTATGAAAATCATCCTTATCGCCATCATAAGCTGCCTGAAATCCCACAGGCATATTATTTCCTGCTAAAAGTGCAACCGATTCTGCTGCAATAAAATTAGAACCCGATTGATTCAATGATTCAATGCTTTCCCAATCTTCATTTCCGGCTTCACTATAATACAACTGACCTGCTGCTTCAAATTTTGCTTTTTGCACTAACTCATCTGGGTATGCGGTAATAATATAGCTTTTCAGTTTTCTGAAATTCAACCTGCAAGTTTCACCTTGAGTTACCAATGAAACTCTTAAAGTTTCCGCTGGTTCGCTTCTTGCCTGTAAATCAGGCAATGCTTTTGCAGCAGCAATTGCCGCTTTCGCATCCGTACCGTACAATACAGTGTATAATGCTTTGTGGGCTGCAAAATCCAATTGGTGTCCGTCATAATTTTCCCACGCAGTTTCTAATATCGAATACAGGTCCTTCATCGAACACGGGTATTCATTTCTGATTTCTTCTGCCATAACTTTATTTTTTTAACTTGTTGTTTACTGATATAACTGCAAAGCATATACCGTTATTATATTTTTTTCTTTACAGGAATAATTCGTCACAATCGCTTCATCATTGCTAAAACTTTTAACATTTCTCAAATCTCAATCACAGTTTTTAAGAAAATTTTAACTGTTGGAAACAAAAATCCGCCTGTTGCTGACTGCAAAGAGATTGTAATTGATTCCCAAGCGACCGTAACCCACTCCCAAGAAGCAATAATTCATTCCGAAACGACTGTAATCAACTCCCAAGAGGCAGTAATTGACAGCAAAGTGACTGTGACTGACTACAAAGAGCCAGTAACTCACTCCCAAACGACTGTAACCAACTCCCAAACGACAATAATTCATTCCCAAGCGCCCGTAAGCAACTCCCAAGAGCCAGTAATTGACTCCCAAACGTGCGTAATTGACATCGTGACGTATGTAATTTACCTCGAAGCCCATGTTTAGAATTTACTCCTATATATATAAGGCATCGGAGTGAAAGCAACTTCATACTAAGCTCACGTTATCAACCACGAAACATAAATCATGCATCTCAAAAAAGCCCCGCTCCCTCTCCAAAAAAATTAGAGTATTGCATTTCGCACAATCAACGCTCGACCAAAAAATGCAATACACAAATTTTTTCCCTTCCCGCCCGACAGCAGTGTGCTGATTCGATGCCGTGTCGTTCTTAGGTGGCATCGGCTATGCGTATAACATAAAGCTTAAAAGAAATATTTTTTTTAAAGGCTTTGTTCAGTCAGCGAAGCAACATACTTTCTGTTTACATTTGTGGTTAACGAAACTGTGTGCAAGTTTATCCTTTAAAAAAAACACTTCTTTAAGCCCTTCTTCGTTATCGGATATGCTGATCGCTTCGATTAAGTGTCACAGCGAATTCAAACGGGGAAGCGGAAAACCGAATAGAGTACGCAAAAAATAAACCAACCACAAAATGAAAAAAAAATTTACTCTTCTTCTTTCAGCACTTTTTCTTTTCTGCAGTCTTATTAAAGCTCAGTCCTGGAGCGAGCTTGGGGGACTGAATGGATTGGCTGCTAATGGTACTATTGTGTTTATTTGCAGCGATGCATCCGGAAATATGTATGCTGGTGGAGGATTTACCAACAGTTCAGGAAACAGGTATGTTGCCAAATATAATGGAAGTTCCTGGAGCGAGCTGGGAGGACTGAATGGATTGGCGGCAAATGGTTGGATTCTTTCTATTTGCAGTGATGCATCAGGAAATATTTATCCGGCAGGAGACTTCACCAACAGTTCGGGAAAAAGGTATGTTGCCAAATATAACGGAAGCTCCTGGAACGAGCTGGGAGGAGTAAATGGATTGGCGCCTAATAGTTTAATTATGTCTGTTTGCAGCGATGCCTCCGGAAATATTTATTCAGCAGGATACTTCACCAACAGTTCAGGAAAAAAGTATGTCGCCAAATATAACGGAAGCTCCTGGAGCGAGCTGGGAGGGCTTAATGGATTGGCGGCTAATGATGATATTGAATCTATTTGCAGCGATGCCTCCGGAAATATTTATGCAGCAGGATGGTTCACAAACAGTTCCGGAAAATATTATGTTGCCAAATATAACGGAAGCTCCTGGAGCGAGCTGGGAGGACTGAATGGATTGGCGCCTAATGGTGGAATTTATTCCGTTTGCAGCGATGCATCCGGAAATATTTATGCTGGGGGAAATTTTACCAACAGTTCAGGAAATAGGTATGTTGCCAAATATAACGGAAGTTCCTGGAGCGAGCTGGGAGGACTGAATGGATTG
>JANWID010000375.1 GCA_025450095.1 Bacteroidia bacterium
CAACCAAATGCCCAGGTATGAATTATGAACACCTCCAATGTGACCCAGCTTATTAAGCATGCCTTTGTACACGCCGAATACATAGTCCTCATACGCCCAGCCCCCTCCCAGGAAAAACTGACTTACACTGCTGTTTATCATTTTCCATGCGAAAGCCCACGCCACTACCCTTCCTGAACCGCTTTCCAGGGTATCCGCGCGAAGTGCTTTCCCAAGTCCCAGCGACTGCAATATTTCGGTCATATTGGAAGTGATGACCTGGTAGAGCAGAATGGATAAAATGGTAATAATAAATCCCGCCCAATATGATACACGGTAAAAATGTACAAACAGGAAAAAAATCAATGCTGAAAAAAGCGAGTTGCGGGAACCCGATAAAAACATGCAGACAAAAATCAACACGTAAATAAATATCGTTTCCTTTTTACTGAACAAGTTGTGATTTTTAATGGAAAAGATTGCCATAACGAACGTGGCCATCAGGCAAAAAATTCCCATTCCATTTGGATTCCGGTTAATACCCCGGAAACGTGTTCCCTGTGCACCGGTATCCGGCTCGACAAAATAAACCAATACGCCCGCGATCAGAACAAATATGATTACCCATACATACGTCTTCAGAAAATCAGCGCCTTTTTGCTCAATGACTTTTCCAAAATAAAAAGGAGTAACCAGGAAAAGCAAACCATAAGATACTGTTTTAGAAAACGCAGTTGACATGATCGGGCTATTGAGCACCACGATCATCGCCCATAAAATAAAAGGGATAAAGCTTACGAACATAACATTGCGCTGTGTGAATTTTTTCCAGTCGAAAAACAGGAACAACGTTAGCATTACCAGGTAAACGTCTTTTATCTCTTTAGCAAATGCCAGTGACGGCATGATACTGTCGGAAAACATTAATATAAGCATGAAACCCAATATCATTTCCATGTAGAAATCCTTGCGTTTCATAAGAATAACCGATATAACAACAACACCCATGGCAAGTTCTGTGAGGATATTTCCGCATATCACCCAGACCATGACCATCAGCACCAACTGGCTGTTTTTCTTCAGGAACTCAAGCATATGATTTCATTTCATTTCTGAGCTTTTCAAATAAGGCAACATGTAGTCCCGCGATTTTTCCCCACGAAAAATTATTTTTCACTCTTTCGTAAGATGCACGGGAACGTTCCCTTCGAACCTGTTCATTTGATTCAACGAAATTAATAATTGCCTTCTTTAAAGAGGAAACCTGTTTCTTTTCGATGATGATTCCGTTTGAAGCATCAACCATTTCAGTGGTAGCTCCTGTGTCTGTTACAATTACAGGCATTCCATGCGCCATTGCTTCGAGCACCACAGTAGGCATGCCCTCAAACAAAGTAGGAAGTACAAATACATCATTGGTCCGGTACAATTCCACAAGCTTTTCATCACTTGCAAAACCCAGGAAGTGGAGATTGGGAAACGAAAATGTTTTAACATACTCATCAAACAAAGGTCCTTTGCCCACCAGGTTAAATTCTGTTTTGTTCTGCCACCCTTCCGCATTAAGTTCTTTCACTGCGGTTGCCAGGATATCAATTCCTTTATTAAAAGCGAACCGGCCTACAAATAAAAATTTCACGGGTTGTGTATTGTATTTTCGATCAACAGGTAAAGGGATGTTCACAGCGTTGGGTAATACCGCGATAGTTCCTGGTTTTGCCAGCTTTGCAATGAGCGGAGTCAAACGCCCTCCGAGCGAAACAACGTACCGTGAGTTTTTAAACTGGTAACGCATGATCATCCGGAAAGGTAACCCGATCAGATTTTCTTTTAATGTAATTGTCTGCAGCGATTCAAGTCCATGCGGGTTCAGGATTAACCGGTTTTTGACTGAGGAAGCTCCGGCCCAAATAGTAAGGCCTTGTGCATATATAACAGCATCCGGATGCTGATGTGCAACAGCAAGCACCTGTTTTGAATATTTATAACAATCGATCAGGTAGGTGCCGGTTGATTTTTCCGGTATAATAGTGATTTCACGGATTCCAAGAGAAGGTTCAAAAACAGTGACTCCCTCATGAGGATGCACCACGAACAGATCAATCGATTTGTTTTTTGATAATTCTTCAGCAAGCAACCGGGAATGACGTTGAATTCCTCCAACCATATGGGGGAAAATACCATCCGTACAGAAAATTACCTTCGTTTTGTTATTGTTCATTTACAAGAGTGGTAATACCTTCATCAATTCCTATAGTGGGTTTCCACCCTAGTGATTCCAGTTTACTGATATCTGCCAACAAGTGCATCCGTTCAACTTTTCTAACTCTTGCCGGGTCCACTTCAATTTCGATGGGTTCACCGAGTGCTCTTGAAAATGAATCCACGATTTCGGTTACTGAATATTCAATTCCTCTTCCCAGGTTGTAGATATGAATTCCGGAATTAACTTTTTCCAGCAGTGTTTCAACTGCATTTGCCATATCGTAGGTATGAATGAAATCGCGTTTCGGCGTTAGGTTACCCAGCTTTATTTTCCTGTTGCCGGATAGTACCTGTCTTTGAATTTCCGGAATCAGGTGAGGATTTGTTTCATTGGGCCCGAATGCATTAAAAAATCTGCACACAATTACCGGGATACCAGATTGCATATGAAATTCATTACAGAGATGTTCTCCGGTAAGTTTCGAAAGACCATAGATGTCAAGAGGGCCAATTGAATGCTGTTCCGAAACGGCTTCATCATAAATCGGGTACACCGCAGCAGTAGAAGCAAAGAAAACTTTTTTAACACCAGCAAGCCGTGCCGCGTTAAGAACATTCATAGTTCCCCGGATATTTATATTTGCCGATTCATACGGATGTTCATTACAATAGGGTATAAAGTGTATAGCTGCCAGGTGGATCACAACGTCGGGGCGTATATCCTGAAAGACTTTCTGAACAGTTTCCGAATCCAATATATCAGCCTGAAAAAAATTCCGGTCACTGATTTTGATGAACTCCCGGTTCCCGAATGATAAATTATCCAGAACAAAAAGTTCATGATTTTTTTGTTGCAAGTGCCGTATCACCGCCGATCCGATAAAGCCAGTGCCTCCGGTTACTAGTATTCCCGACATATTATGTAGTTTGTTTTGAATTAAGATTCATGAGTAATTTCAGGTAAACAGGTTGTAATGCTTTCTTTGTATAATATTCATCGGCAAGCCCGATCATTTCAATCCTTTTTGCAAGAGTTGTTTTTCGGACTTCAGAATGAATTCCGTCATTGATTACAATTCCACAGTGATGAGCAGCTACGAAATCAGAATAATCTCCAATGTGCGCTGAAATGATCACCGGTAATCCTGCAGAAAGGTACTCCGCAAATTTGGTTGGTGCGGCAACCCTGTTAGTTACTGTATCCTCACGATACAAAATGCCATAATCGCATTGCATCAGAAATGCGGGAACTTTCCGGTGATCCAGCCATTGTTGTGAAACCTGGCCAGGATATTTTTGAATCATTGTATCAATGGCGCTGTCTTTTTGAGAAAGAAACACCAGTTTAACATTCTTATTCCGCGTCAACAGGACCGTCAGTATCTTTTCAAGCACACCGAATGATTGCCAACCTGAAGCAGAACCGCTGTAAACAAGAATAATATCATCTGGCTTAAAGCCTGATTTTTCACGGAGCGTAGCGATCTGATTTTCCGAAGGGTGTTCCAGGCGGAAAGCAGTATGTAAAGTACAGGGAATAATCACATGCCGGTTTCCCGGGTAACCGTATTCGGTTTTCCACCATGATGAAAGCTTTTCCGAAACGGCGATCCGGTAATCAGAACCGAGCACAGCTTTTTTTTCCCATGATGAAATTGATTTTCGCATATGCTCATCCGCTACAACATCATATTCATTCCATTCGGCAGCAATGGCACCCCTGCCATCCATGCACACTTTTTTCACAATGCCGATATTTTTTGCGAATAATGCAATACGTGTGGCGATTACATTCCTTGCTATTATGGATTTTTCTCCTGTAAACAAGCAAACCATTGCAAAAGTAAAGTAACTGAATTTCCAGTAATTTGCTTTGGGAAGAGCCGGTAACACGATAGCGCCTGGAACTTCATTCCTGATCTTCTTCCTGTTAGCGCTAAAACCCCGAACTGATATGATAGCAACCAAACGAATTTCGGCATCAAGTTTTTCATTCAGGAAGTTACAAACATCATTTACCTGGCTTGAAAAAACACCGGAAGGAGGATCGTTATAGGTCAGGTAAATCATGCAGATAGTTCCAGTTTTCTTTCGGAATGTTCAGTTTGTTGTGGATATCATTTTATGAAAATCAGTTTCAATTTTATACCGGTTGAAAATTTTTTCTAAAAAGCCTTTAAATGCCGAAAGATTAAAATCAGTAACCATTTTCGGATGGGAAATAAAATGCATGTAAGAATTTTCGTTGATAAAATTAAGATACGAACCGAGTTTTATCTTAGTTAAGTCTTCAACACTTATCCGTTCCTTACCGGGAAGTGAAAGATTATGTCCACCTGGATTTGTCGGATGGATCCCGTTAATATCCCGTGAAGGTTGTCCTTCTCCGCGTCGATGGCGGTGATCACCCGGAAGGTTATATTTCAACTTAAGCCAAATCTTATTGGCAAATGTAATTGCCGGTGAAATTGAAAATGAATTTATGTTGAACTGGGTAAACGGGCCGGAAGGATCTTCCACACATATATCGGAGCTGAACCGGTAAATATGTTTTGATGGTGCATTGGAAAAATCGAAATACTGTGCGTCGGTGAACTGGTAAATTCCCCCGAATACACTGAATTCATATTTAATATTATGATTCCTGAAATACGGAATGAAATCGGTGAATGGCTGTATCCCCCAGCCACCTGCCCGGTAACCGTTTATTTTATATTCCGGAAATTCCTTGTGAAGTATTTCAGAAAGCACATTCATGGAACTATTAAAGACTTTGCTCTTCTCTTCTTCGGTAAGGTTATGAAAACGGTAGCGTGTCACATTATTCAACCGCCATTGATTAATATCTGTTAAATATTCCGCATCGAGCCAATGCGGATGCAAGTGTGGAAAAACATAATGACCCATTTTCACCAGGTTTCGAAGCTGACTGGCAACGGTCTCGAAATCTTCCTTGCATTTCAGTGAATGTAATGACTGTTCTTTAAGCCGGACCAGGTATGTTGTATCAACAAAAAAAATCGCGCGGATACCATACGGATGCATGACGGATAAAAGTTTTTCAGTAGGAGAAATCATGCAATCGTGCACGGAACCACTGCGATTTCCGAGGTACAATTCATAATCATAAGTTATCAGCAGGTTCTTCAGCATTCCGGTTAAAAAAACAGTGCTAAATATTATAGGCAATCCTGCCCGACATAACACCCTGGTAGCACTGCAGCAGCTCGTTTGCTATAAGTTTCGGACTGTAACATTCGGAACAGGTTGTAACAAGCGACTGTTGATCATAGTTGTCGTAATCCGAAATCATAACTTCCATTGCTTTTGCAACTGCTTCCGGAGTTTGTGTGGGCACCATTAAGCCATGTCCGGGTTTTACAAATGCTTTCGGTCCCTGCGAATCGGTATATACCACGGGTCTGCCGGCGCCAAGACTTTCAAGGAGTGACACACCAAATGATTCATATTGACTTGTAAGCAGAAATGCATGGCAAATATCCAGTTCTTTTTTCACCTGCTTTCGGGAGAGCTGACCTTTGAAGGAAATAAATTTCTCAATTCCCAGGTATTTCGTATATTCAGTGAGCGTTTGATGTAACGGGCCATCGCCTCCTATTGTAAGATGAACAGGGAAATTCTTTTGGGCAAGAATTTTAAGGGCTTCCATACCAAGTTGAATATTTTTCCTTGGAATGAGGAATGAATTAGTGAAAAACCGGAAAGTTTCTCCTTTGGTATATTTTATCGGGGTGAAATTACTGGTGAACAAATCTCCGGCAATATTCGGAATAATTTTAAATGTATTATTATCAAGGCTCAATGCATTCTGAAGATCATCAGCATATGCAGGACTGACCGAAATGGCGCAATCTGCATAACCAAGGATTTCACGGGCAACTTCCAGGTCAGTAATATTTTTAACAGATCCAAGCATGAATTCCGGATCCTGCTCCGTGATCACAAAAGGAATTTTATTCAATCTTGCAATATGAAATCCAGTAACTCCCCCATGGAAAACAGAATGTGAATGGATAACATCCGGGCGTCCGAAAATTTCAGCGTAATCGTTGTAAATTTTATTTACCGCTTTTCCCAGTTGCCGGTAACTCAGCTTCCGCAGCCTCGGGATTCCCGAAAAATTCCTGACGTGCAAAGTTGGAATGTCATCGTCCATGTAAAAATCAAACTCTTCCTGCACTTTTCCTGCAAACAACTCCGATGGCTGAGTATATTCCGGGAAAATAATTCCAACCTGCACGCCTGCATTTTTTAAAGCACGTGCCTGTTCATCCACAATTGAGCCGTTGACGGGAGTAGAAGGCGATTTATACCCGGAGGGCATTATCAGTACATGTAGCTTGTTGCTTGCGCCTGCATTCATTTGGTTGCCGTTTTTGGTTCCTGTTTCAGAGATTAATCTGATCAATGATATCAAGCGTTTTCCTGTTACCCGGTTTTAACCGCACCAGGAAATCGTAAGCTTTTGCCTTGTATGGAAGAATATCAGTTTTCCAGAGGTAACCTTCTTTCAGCTCGCCACCGAAACCCTTTTTAAACCGGAAGATCCCTTCCAGTTCCGGGTTTTTATTTTTGAGCCTGACTCCCACAAAGTCGTATTTTTTAACTCCATTGCTTTGCAGGTATTTCATCATTTCATAGTTCAGCAACTTGGCCGCCCCATAAAGTTTTGAATCGCCAAATGTTCCGGCATGCGTTAAAAATGCACTGTACTTTGTATAAATGACGATGATACCGCTGACAGGTTTTCCCTGGTCATAAACCACACCGCTGCACACGCGGTTGCTGCCAAGGTAATTGTAGAGCGAATTAAAATATTCATAGCTGTCTTTATGCATTCCCGCTTTATTCATGGTTGCTTCGTACAACATATAAAAATCCGGGAGTGTTTCTCTTCCCAGCTTCACCACTGCGTTATGCTTAAGCGAATGCGCGATTGCTTTCTGATATTTAGGATGGAATTTTTCGTATATCTGTTTTTCATCCTGGTGTTCAAGATCTACGACATACGTTCCGAAATGACAATGTTTTGATCCTTCCGGATAAGCAGCCAGAATACCGAACGGATGAGGTTGTGCAAGCCTGTCGCACTGTCCGGATTTGGAAAACAGTCGGATCAATCTGTTGAAAAATAACAGTTGTTCATCGGGGCTCAGTTCACGGGCATCACGATGAGGAGCAAAGAGAATCTGGGCAGGAAAAAATATTTTAAGATTTATAAATCGCATGGGCATATAAGCCCCACTGATTTCATCATAGATCAGTTTGATGGTATCCTTGAAAAAATGTGCATGAAACCGTGTGTATTCAGATATAAACTGAACCGGCCAGTCATCATCAATATGCCTCAGCAGCGAGTAATCAGCAGGATTCAGATGATTCAATAATTTCATATCACGGTTCAGATACTATAAATGCTTTTTTGTTTCAGATCACCGGCGAACAAGATCATACAGGTTTCCAGAATTCTCCTGGTCGACTGTCCATCCCAGAGTGGTGGAACAGCACCTTTTTTAAACTGGTCATTCTGTATGCTTTTTATTTTATCGTTCACCGCATTCACATCAAACGGTACCAGTTCATTGGTTCCAATCGTTATTGTGGAAGGCCGCTCTGTATTTGGACGTAAAGTGAGGCAGGGAATTTTCCGGAATGTTGTTTCTTCCTGTATGCCCCCGCTGTCGGTAATTACAAACGCACAATCTGCTGTCAGTTTCTGGAAGCTGAAATAATCCAGGGGTTCCGTCAGGATCAGCTTCTGGTTTGCTTTAATACGATCCATAAGCTTGAAAGCCTCGAGCTTGTTTGTTGTTCTCGGATGAATTGGAAAGACCAGGTTCATCGATTGTGTTATAAAATCAATTATATCGATAAGCTTAGAAAGGCTGTCCTGGAAATCAACAGTCGCAGGACGGTGCATAGTCATTAACGCATATTTTCCCTTTGCGATGTTCAGTGTTTGAAGTACGTTATCTTTTCTTATTTTATCTTCAAAAGCAACAAGGGTATCGATCATGGTATTTCCCACCAGGAAAACAGATTCCTTTTTCTTATGTTCTTTTTCAATCAGGTTGTCAATCCCGCTCTGTTCGGTTACAAAAAAATAATCGGTGATTTCATCAGTCAGGATGCGATTGATTTCTTCAGGCATAGAACGGTCATAGCTTCGTAACCCGCTTTCAATATGTGCAAGCTTTACATTCATCTTATTCGCTGTAAGCGCAGCAGCAAAAGTGGAATTCACATCACCCACCACCATAACGAGCATAGGATTGAATTCCCGGATCACATTTTCAAGACGGATCATGATTTCCGCCATCTGTGTATTCGCTGATTCCGCAGGAATATTCAGAAAATAATCGGGAGTCAGTTCAAACTGGCGGAAAAAAACATCCGCCATCTTATCATCGTAATGCTGACCGGTATGAACTATTTTAATGTCGAAAGGATTTCCCAGTTGTTCATTTACTTTTTTGAACTGGGTGACCTTTATGAAATTCGGTCTCGTTCCTACAACTATCAGTATCTTGCACATGGGCAACCGCCTGTTTATATTTTATTAATACTTGTTTTCGTATCTGCTTACTGTTATATACCGGTTTATTCAGCCCCGGAATGAATCCTGCATCATAAGCGCTTCGCAGAAGTAACGCACGCCCCAGCTGGTGATTTCGTAAGAGCTGTAGTTACCGCTTATAGGCCATGATCCCGGGATGCCGCCGTCTGTTTCCGGAGTTCCTGAATGAAGTTGTTTGTTTTTCACATAATCTGTCAGCTTGTCCGCTTTCAACCGGTAAGAACTATCATCTTCCAACGTTGCAAGTTTGTATGCTGACAATGCGATCAGGCAGTTGCCGGGCAGACAGGTGTAACTGGAAGTGGAATGAAATCCTTCATCCAGTTCGCCCGGGAGAAAACCATTTGCATTCATCCGGTCCAGCATAGGCTTCAATCCTTTTATTGCTGAATCGATCCAATCACGGTTCCCGGAAAGGATTCCCGCTTCAAGCAATCCTGCAATTGCATAACCGATCGTGATAGTTACTGCGGATGAATTAGAATCAATACCGTTTCCTTTGAAATACCCGTTTCCCAACTGAAGATCTGTAGCAAAATGAATGTTCTTTTCGCCAGCTTCACGATACTTTGAAATACCGGTAATATGTGAAAGACGGATCAGTGCAGCAGCTGTGAGTGTATTGGAGCTTAGTTGGTGAAATGTAAATTGTCTCCAGCTTCCGTCAGGTGATTGCACTTCAAGCAACCAGTCGGCACTGTTTATACATGCTTCCAATATAGAAGCATCTCCCTGGACATTGTGATAATCAAGAAGACTGTTAATGATCATTCCGTTATTGAATACCCGCGGAGGCTGATTCATAAAATCGCCATATGATGCAGGGAATGTACCATCACGGCGTTGGGTCCGCAATACCCAGTTCACCAGTTCCCGCATGAGTTCCTGATCCTGGAACACCGTATTATATATTTCAGGATAATATTGCCGGATCCTTGAAAGCACCGGAACCCAGTTCGCAGTCGACATAGGATAGCCAGCCGTGAATGTATGCGACACCAGTGAATATTTTGCCGCGCTGCCACCATCATGAAGCAGGCAGCTTTTGAACCATTTCAATGCTGATTCCAGGTGCTCGGAAGTATTCCGGATCTCATCCCAGGGCTTCCCGGAGAAATCCGCAATACGGTATTTTATCTGTGAAAATATTTTTTCCAGCATATGGTTATGAGAGCACCTTTGAAATTAAATCCTTGTAAGAATGAACACCATCAATACAACCATTCTTCAATTCATATATCCGGTCACAGTTACGTAGGGTAGTAATCCGGTGCGCAATGATCAGGATCGTTTTATTGGATTCCGATAAAGCATCTATGGACTCGGTAACTTCATTCTCTGTTACCGTATCAAGCGCACTTGTAGCTTCATCAAAAATAAGTAGTTCGGCATTCCTGTAAAGAGAACGGGCAATGCCTATACGCTGACGCTGACCACCGGACAGGTTGCCACCCCGTTCTCCGATCAGGCTGTTAACTCCGTCGGGGAGACTGTTCACCATTCTTGAAAGTGAAGCCTGTTCAATGACGCGGGCAAGCAAAGCTTCATCAACCTCAGGTTCTCCGAGCGTGATATTATCCCGAATGGTTCCGTCGATCAGGAAAATATCCTGCTTCACATAACCGATATGACTGCGCCAGCTGGCGGTATGTTCTTTTTTCAGTGGTATACCGTCAACCAGGATGGCACCACCATCTTCCTTGTAGAAACGAAGAAGTAAATTCATCAGCGTTGTTTTCCCCGAACCAGACGAACCGATAAATCCGATTTTTTCTCCCTTACGAACTTCGAAATGAAGATCACTGAAAATTTGTTTTTCAGTATTCGGGAAACTGAAACTCAGGTGATCAAATACGATGGAACGGTTAAAGGTAACAGGAACAGGTATCGCGTTGATATCATCATCTACCAGCAGGTTATTATATGCATCAAGGTTAGAAATTGCTTTCTGATTATTATTTATATACATGAAAGAATTCAATAGCCTGCTCATGGAAGGCATGAGCCGGTATGCCGCTGCCGCGAATGCACCTACCAGCATCAGCACATCGGGTTGATCGCGGGCGATAAAAAGTGAATAAAGAAATATAAGAACAATACCCAACAGTGCAATGATCTCATTTGTACGAAGTGGTATATGCGCCATCAGGTTCGAACTCTGCATCAGTTCCTGGTAATTTTTAAGATGACGGAGGTAACGCGATTTATAGAGTTCTTCCTGGTTTGCAATTTTAATGTCGATATAACCATTGATTGCTTCAGTAAGACTGCTTAACGCATAGGGGAAGACGTTATCAATGCCTGTCCCGATCCGGAGACCGCGGTTTTTCAGAGCAGAATAAACAAAATATGTTGCTGGTCCGATGGTCACAAAAATGAATCCGAACAGGAAGAGATTGTAGTATGAAATGGCCCCAATGATCAGCAGCACAATAAATGATTCGGAAAGAATCATGATCACCGGTTGTATGATCCATTGCACATAGGAAGTCGGGTTGTAAAAAACATTCCTGATCACAATAGAAGATTTGATGCTGTTAAAGCTGAGATAATCCAGGTTATAATATTTGGAAAACTGGTTCCGGGTTATGTAAACTGCAATATCTGCTGTAAGTTTCGACTGGAGCCAATTCACGAAAATTCCGAAAAGTGTTTTGAACATAAAATAACTGAAAAGACATCCTACTATAAAAAGTATAAATGCTTTATCACTCCCAAAATTTAGTCCATGATAAACCTGATTCATGTAATAATTGGAATGAATCACCTGGGGATCGGTACCGGCCTTTATCAGCGGAAGTACCGCAGCAAGTCCGACCACATCCAGTACAGCTGAAATAAAAACGAGCACACTAAAACCCATAATCTTTCGCTTTTGCGAAGGATTTGTGTGTTTACGGATGCTGCGAAGCGCGTTCAGAAAGGTATTGCGCTTATTTTCTGCAGACTGCTCACTCATAACCGGATTCTTGTTGCTTCGTTACGCTCTATCATTTATAGTATCCGCCACCATAACCGGCAGGAATATTTTTTACATTGACATTGTTCAACAGGAATACCATGTGTCGGATGTCATTCTTTTCCACCAACTGGTGTGCGACATCCACGAAGTCTTTTTTGGAGAATCCGGCCTTGAGCAGGTAGATATTCAGATCAGAAAGCTTCATCATTGCAAGTGCATCTGATAACAGTCCTACCGGAGGCGTATCCAGGATAATAAAATCGTACATCGTTTTCAGTTCCCGGATCATTTCTTCCAGCATCGGATCAACAATCAGTTCAGATGCATTGGGAGTGCGCGGACCGGTAAGAATTACCTGGAGATTTTCGATGGGTGTTTCTTTAATGATTTCACTCAACCGGGCTTTCCCAACCAGGTAGGAGGTTACCCCAACATCATTTTTAATATTAAATGCATTTGACTGCTGCGGTTTATGAAGATCCAGATCCACCACTACCACCTTCTTTTTCGTTTTGGCAAGAATGGTTCCGATATTGATCGCATTAAATGTTTTTCCTTCCCCGGCTACTGTTGAAGTTAATAATATGACTTTACTGGTTGCTTTCGGACTAAAATACGAAAGGTTTGTCCGAACGACCCGGTACGACTCACTTGTGAGCGATTGAGGAAATTTATCCACAACCAGGTAATCGTCTTTTGCGACCTTACTCTTTCCGATTACCCCGATTACCGGCAGATTGGTAAGTTCCGAAAGATCTTCCTTGGTATTAATGTAATTGTAAAAGACACCTTTTAAGTAAATCAGTAAAAAGGTGAGTGCAAAGCCGGCACCGATACCTGCAAACAACACTTTTTCACGAACCGGTTTTTCAAGCCCGGTTGTAGTAGAGGGTTCCAGGATATATTTATCGGCAACAATACCAGCTTTTTCGATTACTGTTTGTGCTCTTGTTTCAAGCAGGAAAAGATAGATTTTTTCATTGATGGCAACTTTCCTGTTGATGTTCACAAGACCTCGCATTGTAGATGGCATCTGGCTCATGGTTCCCTGGAACTGTCCAAGCTGTGCGGAAAGAGAATTTATTTTCACCACCAGGTTCCGTCGCATGTTCATCACGCTGGCTATAAGTGACTGACGTGCGATTGAAATCTGGGAATCGACTTCTTTTACAACAGGGCTGTTTGGAGTATTGCTGAAAAGCAGATTAGTTTTTTTCTGAATCAGTACATTCAGTTCCGTAAATGCAGTACCCAGTGCAGGGTCAGGCGAATCACCCATCATAGAAGGTGATATTGACGACACATCCGATCCGCCGGTAAGCTGGTCATAAATATAATCGACCGACCGTAGTTGCATTGTTAACCGGGCCTGCTCATTTTCAAAGCCTACTTTTTGCTGAAGGTAAACGCCTTGTTCATTTTCAGGATTCATCGTCGTTTTCTGACGCTGAAATTGCTCCAGGTTTGATTCCACACCATTGAGGATATCCTCAATATCTTTCAGCTGGCCATCAATAAATGCCAGTGTGTTTTCATTTATTTCCTTCTGAACAGCAACTGAATTTTCAATGTATTGTTCAGTAAGAGTTTTTAAAAATATTACTGCTTTGTCGTCAACTTCATCTTCAATGTAAACCTGGATAACGGTGGCTTCTTCATCCTGTGAAAGCTGAAGTGCTTTCTGGAAACTTTTGATCAGGTAGTCCCTGTCGTTTATGCGGAATAAATATTTTGCTTCAGAAAGGTTTGTACTTTTTTTATTAATTATGGTTGTATCGGCATTGATGATGAGTGAAAACTTATCGTTAATTACAGGCTCACCAAATTCGTGAATCGCATTATACGAAAGACCGCCTTCATTTATGCTTAACCGGTATCTGTTCGGACTCAGTACACTGAGGTAAAATGGAACGCCGTAATAATTATTATCGATAACTTTTCCTTCCACAAGGAAAGGGCGTCCCCTGTAAATTTCACCTGTTTTTAAACGGCCTTCGATGAAATATGAAATATCCAGGTTTAATTTGGAAATAACATCATTGATCAGGCTGGAGGAATGAAGAACCTCCATTTCATTTGCTATTTCATCTTTTGAAGGTCCTGAAGCGAGTGATTCACTGAGTGCATCCTTGAATGCATTCTTCTGGGGTTTGATGAGAATCTTGGATGTAGCTCCATACATTTTAGGAGCCTTATAAAGATATGCCACGGAACCGGCAATTCCCATCCCTAAAAAAAGTATGAACCAGTACCAGTTTTTGAGAATAACTGTAAAGGTTTTTTTAACGTCTTTCTGATCAAATATTACGTTACTTGAAGTTGGTTTAATCATACTTTTCGGAATTGCCTTTCAGATGAAACGGTTAAACGTTCGGGGATTGTTAAAGTTATGGGGTAATGAGTCAGGGCAGAGTTATTTTAAAAAAATTTTTCTATGTAGTTTTGCACAAAAATAACAATTCCGGTTTACAGATAAGTGAACCGGCTACTGTTGCGGTAACACCCTGTTTCAGGGAGTTTCAGTCTGCATCGCATTGCACCGGGTAACGATACTTCCCGGAATTTATTTGAACCTACAGGATTAACACTATATTATTGGATGAAGACAGCCTTAATTACCGGTATTACAGGCCAGGATGGAGCCTACCTGGCAGAACTCCTGCTTGAGAAAGGATATATGGTTCATGGTATCAAGCGAAGAAGCTCGCTTTTTAATACCCAAAGGGTTGATCATCTATACCATGATCAGCACGAGAAGAATGTCCGGTTTAAAATGCATTACGGTGATCTTACCGACAGCACGAATATCATACGAATTATCCAGGAAGTACAGCCTGATGAAATCTATAACCTGGGCGCAATGTCGCATGTGAAAGTCAGCCTTGAAACACCGGAATATACCGCCAATGCCGATGGAATTGGCACATTGAGGGTTCTGGAAGCCGTTCGTTTACTGGGACTTACAGAAAAAACAAGAATTTATCAGGCTTCTACTTCCGAACTTTACGGATTAGTTCAGGAAATACCTCAGAAAGAAACTACCCCTTTTTATCCAAGGTCCCCATATGCTGTAGCTAAACTTTATGGTTACTGGATCATTGTTAATTACCGTGAGGCTTATAATATGTTTGCGGTGAATGGAATTTTGTTTAATCATGAATCGCCACTTCGCGGTGAAACTTTTGTTACGCGTAAAGTAACCCGGGCAGTTGCCCGGATCGCCCTGGGATTGCAGGATTGCGTGTATATGGGAAATATTGATTCAAAACGTGACTGGGGACACGCAAAGGATTATGTAGAAGCTATGTGGATGATGCTTCAGGTTGACACCCCGGAAGATTTTGTTGTAGCCACCGGGGTTACTACCACCGTGCGCGAATTTATAATCAAAGCATTTCAGGAAATCGGTGTAACGCTTGAATTTAAAGGTAAAAATGAAGATGAAGTTGCGATGGTGACCAAAGCTGAAAACCCTCTTTACCCGGTTCAGAAAGGTAAAGTAGTCATGCGTATCGATAAAAATTATTATCGTCCTGCGGAAGTGGATTTGCTTATTGGAGATCCTTCAAAAGCTAAACAGAAACTGGGTTGGGAACCACGCTACACCCTGGATGCAATAATTAAAGAGATGGTGGCCAGCGATATCAAGATCTTTAGTAAAGACAAATTCCTGCAAGAGGGTGGTCATGAAGTTATAAAATACAATGAGGGCTGATCGTTTACGGATCTGTCTTCAATAAAATCAATAAAGACGTGAATAAAAATTCCAGGATATATGTCGCCGGTCACCGTGGAATGGTTGGTTCGGCTATTGTGCGGAAGCTGCGTAGCGAAGGTTTTGAGAATCTGATTTTCCGTACATCGAAAGAGCTTGATCTCCGTAACCAGGCTGCAGTAACGGATTTCTTCAAAAGCGAAAAGCCGGAATTTGTTTTCCTTGCTGCTGCCAAAGTCGGAGGTATTGTCGCGAATAACACTTATCGCGCAGATTTTTTATATGAGAACCTGGCTATACAAACCAATGTGATCGGGCAGGCATATGAGAGTGGTGTTCAGAAATTGTTGTTCCTCGGTTCTTCATGCATATATCCTAAATTATGTCCGCAACCTATTAAGGAATCATACCTGTTAACCGGTGCTCTTGAATCCACAAATGAACCTTATGCGATTGCTAAAATTGCCGGATTAAAAATGTGCGAAGCATTCCGTCAGCAATACGGATGCGATTTTATTTCTGTTATGCCCACAAACCTGTATGGACCTAACGACAACTATGATCTTAAAAATTCCCATGTGTTGCCCGCTTTCATCCGTAAATTTTACGAAGCAATCCGTGATGGGAAAAGTGAAGTAGAGATATGGGGCAGTGGCACTCCCCGCCGTGAATTTTTGCACGTTGATGATCTTGCCGATGCTTGCTTTTTCCTGATGCAGCAATACAGTGGTGAGGGTTTTCTGAATATCGGCACCGGAACGGATCTTACTATTCGGGAACTTGCCGAGCTCGTAATGAAGATCAGTGGATTTAACGGCACCCTACGCTTTGACGCTTCCCGCCCGGACGGCACACCACGTAAGCTGCTCGATGTTTCGGCAATTCATGATCTTGGCTGGAAGCACCGGATCGGACTGGAACAGGGTATTGCCATGGTTTGGGAAGAAGTAGCCTCCCAGGGTGTTTTCAATCAGGTATGATCCCGGAAAAACTTCCCGCTGTTTATTTTTGTTAATTTTAGAGTCTTTACTCTCACAAGATGCTCTATTCCGCTGTTATCAGAGGTAATCCGGAACAGTATAAGTTGCAGGTGCTTAAGTTTGCATGCACTTTCGAAAATACGGTGATGCTCGACAGCAATAGTAACATCGCCGGGCCAATTCCATATACGGGGAAACGTTATAATTACATTGCAGCTGCAGGTATCGCGGATGAAATTCGTGCGGAAAAAAATTGCCTTGAACAACTCGAAGCTTTTATCCGGAAACACGAAGGAACAGGGCAGTGGATTTTTGGCTGCCTTAGTTATGATCTCAAGAATGAAATTGAAGATCTGGAATCGGAAAATCCGGATGCTTTCGGGTTCCCGGTCCTGCATTTCATTGTTCCGCGTCATACTATTATTGCTTCCGAAGATCAAATCACCTTGCTTTCAGATCAACCTGCAGAACAAACCTGGAATGAAATTATATGCATGGCACCATCGAACCCGGAAGAGCCTGTTGTTGATTCCATGCAATTATCATATATCCCCGAACGTGATAACTACCTGAATGCAGTTAAGGAACTATCAGGTCACATCCGTTACGGAAATATTTATGAAGTAAATTACTGCCATCAGCTTCTCGCGAAAGCGAAACAGCTCAATGTACCTGTTTTATTTCAACGCCTGAACGCCAAATCTCCAAACCCGTTTGCATCTTATTTCCGGGCTGGAAATTTTCACCTGATGTGTGCAAGCCCGGAACGATTCCTGGCAAAACGGGGCCAGGAACTCATTTCTCAACCGGTGAAAGGAACAGCACCACGTGGAACGGATTCCGGAAGCGATAACAACAACCGGGATCGTCTCCTTGTTAGTGAGAAAGAACGTGCTGAAAATATTATGATAGCCGACCTGGTGCGTAATGATCTGTCGCGGGTAGCGGCCAAAGGATCGGTCAGAGCTGAAGAACTTTGCGGTGCCTATACGTATTTACGGGTTCATCAGCTTATTTCTACTATCACTTGTCAGTTACAAAGCGGTATTTCATTTTCTGAAATAATCAGGGCTTTGTTTCCCATGGGAAGTATGACCGGTGCGCCGAAAATCAGTGCGATGAAGCTTATCGAAAAATTTGAAACATTTCGCAGATCGGCATTCTCGGGAGCTGTAGGATATATTGCTCCCGATGGCGATTTTGATTTTAACGTGGTAATACGCAGTATACTATACAACAATAAAACAGGAATAATTTCCATCGCAGCCGGGAGTGCAATAACCGCAGCAAGTAATCCCATGCAGGAATTTGAAGAAACGTTTGTCAAACTGGCGCCACAGCTGGAAGCCCTGGGAATCCGAAACAATATTTTAACAGGAGAAACATTGGATGAAAAATCTGCCTGAACAATTTGCCGGCAGCATGAGATCTCTGGGGATTCAATCCAGCGACAAGTTAATCCTGTTGGCAGTAAGTGGTGGACCGGATTCCATGGTAATGTTAAACTTGTTTTACCGGTTGGGGTATCGATGTCATGTTGCACATTGTAACTTTGGTCTCCGTGGTGACGATTCCAATGCTGATGAGGAACTGGTCAGGCAAACTGCGGCGCATTACAGGTTTCCATTTCATACTCATTATTTTTCAACTGCTGAATATGCGAATGAACACGGTTTATCGATCCAGATGGCAGCGCGTGAATTGCGGTATCGCTGGTTTGAGGAAATTGCAGAAGAAAACGTCATCGAATACATTGCAACAGCACATCATGCTGATGATGTTGCCGAAACGGTTTTACTTAATCTTGTTCGTGGTGCCGGACTTGCAGGAATGCATGGCATACGAAAAGTAAATGCGAAACGGATCCGACCGTTATTATTTGCTACGCGTGCAGAACTGGAAGAATATGCGGAGAAGAATCACCTGAAATGGAGACATGATCTGTCGAACAATGAAAATTATTACAAGCGTAACAAGATCCGCAACCAGGTGATGCCGGTTTTAAGGGAACTCAACCCCACCGTAAACCTGGCAATCACCAATCATGCATTTCTCATGGAAGGCTATGAAAAACTAATTGATGATTACCTCAACCTGATTCAACCAGATCTGACAAAGGAACACTATAATGGTAGTATTAAGACTATTTCGCTTGAAAAGTTAAAAACGACTTCTTCGCCGGAAGCAATATTGTATCACTTGTTAAAGCCCTTTGGTGCTCCGGCTTCTTTCAGCCTGGAGATTCTCAGTTCAGGCACCGGATCGGAGTTTCATGCTAATGGTTACAGGATGGTACGTGACCGGAATGAACTAACTGTTTTCGCTCCGGACACAGGCGATGATCAGGTGTATTTAATAGAAACAGGAAATGAAAACCTGGAATTAAAATATGGAAAACTGACCATCCGGGAATGTGAATTACAGGGT
This sequence comes from Bacteroidia bacterium, assembly GCA_025450095.1. The sequence continues at coordinate 18,867 of JANWID010000375.1, forward strand.
GGATCTGATCTGAAATCATTGCCCGGATTCAGTGACAGGCAGGTTGCTTATATCGATTCGGTTTCGATAAAATACCCATTGACCGTAAGACGATGGCATGCCGGTGACCGGTTTCAACCAATGGGAATGAACGGAACGCGATTGTTAAGCGATTACTTTACGGATGAAAAATTTTCATCTGAAATGAAAGAAGTAGTATATTTACTGATGTCAGAAAACCGTGTGGTTTGGGTTGCGGGTCACCGGATCGGAGAACCCTTCCGGTTGCAATCTGATACAACGCACATAACCCTGTTCACCTTCCTGCCCAACAGCTGATTTTATGGATCCTATCCTTTTCGAGGAGCGTCAATACCTCGGCACAAACAAAAACAACCTGAGTCTCCGGATATTCCTTGCATTGTTTTGTTTTGCGGCCGGGTATTACACAGATGTACCGGAAGTAAACGGTGATCTTTTATTTTTACTTGGAATAGCAATCCTGGTAATTTCTGTGATCCTGCTTTTTGTAACACATATACATACGCAGATTTTCACCAACTATATTTTACTGGAGGGATTTCTTGGCAAACGGAAAATCAAAATCCCTGTCGAAACCATTACCAATATTGAAAAAACAGCTTACAGCAAGTATATAATTAATAACCCGGTTTACAATCTTCACCGGTCCGGTGTAATTAAATTCTATACAGGAGGTAGCGATGCCATTAAGCTTACCGACCGGGATGGATTCCAGTATTTGATAGGAACACATAAACCGGAAGAGTTTTTACGTGTTGTACAGGAATTAATGCAACCGCGTAAACATGTTGTTCATTAATGGAAATAATTAAATTTGCCATAACTTAACCCAAACTCAGAAAGTATATGAAAAAATGGATCACTATCGGCGCCATTATCCTGGTTGTAATTATCGTGTACAATTTCTTTACCGGTTCATACAACAAGATGGTATCAAAAGGAGAAAACGTCACTCGTGCCTGGCAGGATGTTGAAAGCGATTATCAGCGCCGTCTCGATCTTATTCCGAACCTGGTAAATACCGTTAAAGGCTATGCTGAATTCGAAAAGTCGACGCTTACAGCTGTGATCGAAGCTCGTGCTCGTGCTACGCAGGTGAAAGTGGACGCCAATAACATTACTCCGGAAGCAGTAAAGCAATTCCAGGAAGCACAGGGACAACTTAGTTCATCGTTGAGTCGTTTGCTTGTTACCGTAGAGCAATATCCTGATCTGAAAGCAAACCAGAATTTCCTGGAATTGCAGGCGGAGCTGGCAGGAACCGAAAACCGGATTAAAGTTGCACGGAACAAATACAATGAAACCGTTCAGGATTACAATACCTATATCAAATCCTTCCCTAGAAATATGCTTGCCGGAATGTTCGGGTTCACCGCGAAAACTTATTTTGAAGCTGACCAGGCTGCTTCGAAAGCACCTGAGGTAAAATTCTGACAATATTTTGGACACGCTCAGTGGCATATCTCCGGGAGAGCTTGCGGAAATGAAAGCCGCAATCGGGAAAGCCGAGAAACGCACCTCCGGTGAAATCAGAGTATTTATTGAAGACCGTTCAGCAGATGACCCGCTGGACCGGGCAGCGTTTCTTTTTCATAAGCTGGGAATGGCGAATACAGGACTCCATAACGGCGTGCTTATATATGTAGCTTTGAAAGATCGTAAATTCAGCATCATTGGTGATAAAGGCATTCATGAAAAAGTAGGACCTGGATTCTGGGATGCCATTAAGGAAAAGATGACTACTCATTTTAAGGCGGGCCGTATTTATGATGGTATTCTTGCTGCGGTCGAAGATTCCGGTGAAGCCCTGGCTGGTCATTTTCCGTACACTTCAGGTGATCGTAATGAACTATCTGACGATATAATTTTCGGAGAGCCTGAAAGATGAAGTTAATCCAGCTACTGGCAGCATTGTTTTTGTTTTCGTTTCCTGTTTTTTCACAGGAATTTCCGGAAAATCCATCTCCTCCACGACTTGTGAACGATTACACCGGTGCATTATCGGAGAGTGAAAAGCAGGCTCTCGAAAATAAAC
>JANWID010000376.1 GCA_025450095.1 Bacteroidia bacterium
CATCATCGACAGGTGATGTGGTAATAATAATTCCACCGAAAGCCGATACCGGATCTGATTCAAGTGCATTCGTCCAGTTTTCAATTGGAGTTCCGCCGGTAGCGACTCCGCACGCATTATTATGTTTGAGAATTGCAGTAACCGGTGTTGTAAAATCGGCTGCAAGGTTTACCGCAGCATCTACGTCCAGCAGGTTATTATAAGAAAGTTCTTTCCCCGAAAGTTGCTCTACCATTTCCTGCAGAGGGCCGTAGAAAACTCCCCGCTGATGCGGATTTTCACCATATCTCAACACCTTGCTTTCAGAAACCGATTCACGAAAAACAGGTAGATTACCTTCCGAAAACCAGTTAAAGATTTCAATATCATATTCCGATGTCACCGCAAAAGACTTTGCAGCCTGGTGCTTTCGGAATTCAAGAGACGTGGTACCTCCCGAAACAGAGATTGTATCGAGTAAAAGTCCATAATCGGCAAGTGAGGGAATAATTACCACATCACTGAAATTCTTGGCCGCAGCACGGATCAGCGAGATACCCCCAATATCAATTTTCTCGATTATTTCTTCGTGCGAACCTCCCGACTTAACTGTGGTGCGAAATGGATACAGATCAACAATCACCAGGTCGATCGGTGGAATGTTGTAAGTCTCAAGCTGCAACAGATCATCACTATTTTCACTGCGTCCGAGAATACCGCCGAAGACTTTGGGATGCAGCGTTTTCACTCTTCCACCGAGAATAGAGGGATAATCGGTTACCGATTCAACAGGTATCACCGGAATCCCAAGATGCTCCACAAAATCACGCGTGCCCCCGGTAGCAAAAATTTTCACACCTAATGAATCTAACAACCGGATTACCGGTTCCAGTCCATCTTTATGATACACAGAAATGAGCGCGGAAGTAATTTTTTTCTGATCAGGCATTGAGGGTATGCGGTTTTAAAATGCTGTGAAAAAATAAGGTTGCAAAGTTAATCAATACCTCGTGATACGACAGGAATATTACTTTGTCAGGGAACTCAATTCCCCGTGTAAAAAATCAAATCGGAGTCATTTCCTTATTTTTGGACAAAATCATTGCTTTGATAGTATATTTCAAGCTGATCAGGGAGAGCATTGTCTTTTCTTTCCAGGCCCTTGCGGTGAACCGGTTGCGGACATTCCTTTCGTTACTCGGAATAACCATTGGCATATTTACCATCATCCTGGTATTTGCCGTGGTAGATTCTCTGGAGCGAAATGTCAGGGCCAGTGTGGAATCGCTGGGTGAAAATGTGATTATAATTGAAAAATGGCCCTGGACTTTCGGTCCTAACTATCCTTGGTGGAAATACTGGCAACGCCCTGTAACTACTTACAAGGAAATGCAACAGCTCCAGCACCGGATTATTTCTGCTGAAGCCATGATTTTTGAAGCCATCCTGGAAAGCAAGGTTGTAAAATATGCTAATAATTCAGTAGAGAATATTTCCATTATTGCGGCTTCACATGATTTTGATAAGCTGAAATCATTCGAACTTAAAGAAGGACGTTATTTTACAGAACAGGAATCCTCACAGGGAAGAGCCATTGCGATCATTGGTTCTGATATTTCGAAAAATCTTTTTAACGGCCAGGATGCGGTCGGTAAGGTAATTTTTGCTTTCGGTCGGAATATGACAGTCATTGGTGTATTTGAAAAGGAAGGTAGCAGCATCATGGAATCTTCTCTGGATGAGGTAATCCTGATACCGGTGAATTTTGCAAGAACCATCATGAATCTGAAAGCAGAACGCAATCAGCCGCACATGCAGGTAAAAGGGAAACCGGGCATTCCGAATGATGAGCTAAAGGAAGAATTACAGAGCGCGCTTCGGGCGATTCGCCGGTTACGTCCCATGGAAGAAGACAATTTCGCTTTAAATGAATCCAAACTGCTTTCAAACCAGGTTACCAGCCTTTTCGAAGTATTGAGTTTAGCTGGTGCAATTATCGGGGGATTCTCAATTCTGGTAGGAGGATTTGGGATCGCCAATATCATGTTTGTCTCGGTCAGGGAACGAACCAGCCAGATTGGGATTCAGCTGGCACTTGGAGCCAAACGATACTTTATCCTGGTACAGTTTCTTTCCGAAGCGGTTACATTATGCCTCCTGGGTGGTGCTATAGGTCTTATATTAGTGTTGATAATTACTTTCCTGGTCAGCAGTTCAATGGGATTTGATATGGCGCTCTCGCTGGGAAATATCGTAACAGGTATATTGATTTCCGCTACAATAGGAATAGTTTCAGGGTTTATCCCTGCTTTCACTGCTTCCCGGCTCGATCCTGTGGAAGCAATTCGTAGCAATGGCTGAAGCTGTTTTAGTCCTGTCATTATCTTTTATTTCATAAATCAATAAAAGCTAAGTGACGTCGGTTCTCCCCAGGGCCGTCGGTTCTCTTCAGGGCCGTCGGTTCTTCATAGAGCCGACGGCATTTCGGTAAAATTATTTCTACATCCCGATTGTAAGGAATGGTGCCATATTTGCAGCTCAAAAATCGAATTCGACGGTAATTTGCACTATACCTGAAAGCACTACCGGATTTTGAGATCGCAATCAAAAACAGGTTATAACTTAAAATTTGTTACATATTATTTAATAAACCGGATTACCCGGTTATTGAATTGGTTTATAATTAATCAGGTCAAATGACAAAATTAAAAGTAACAGCATGGATCACCTTGATAGCACTTGGTGTGATTCTACTCATGAATGCCTGTAGCAAAGAAGACGAAGGCAATGCAACAAGTAATGTATCAATGAAAGATGCACCGGGTGATTTCCAACAGGTAAATATTGAAGTTACCGGGGTGGAAGTACATACGAGTACCGGTGGTTGGGAAAGTATTGCCGTTAACGATAGTATTTATGATCTTCTATTGTTAGCAGATAGTGCGAATGCAGCATTGGGAACAGCTGTAATTCCTGCATCCGTAATTTCCCAGGTCAGGTTATTACTTGGAAGCCAGAATACGGTTATGGTCGATAGCGTGATTTATCCACTTTCGCTTTCAAGCCAGGATGAAAGCGGCCTCAAGCTGAATATCCACAAGACACTTACCAACGGTGCAGTGTATACGTTAATGTTGGATTTTCAGGCAGAAGAATCCATAGTGCTGCAAGGAAATGGTACGTATAAGCTGAAACCGGTTGTGAAAGCAGAATTCGTCCTATAACTATTTAATGGTTAAGACAAAGCTGTAAATCCTGTTCTGAACAAAAGTTTCCGATTCGGTTCTGGAAATAAGGACCTTTTCTGTGCCTTGCATTGCAATTTAAATCCTAAAATTTCTTAGTTATTTTTCCATTATTTTCTTATATTATTCTTTTAATTTTAAACAAGTTAACAAGTTTTGTCCCGGGGAATTGAATATGACCGGGCTTTGGTGTAAATTAGCATTTCAATAGTTCCCCGAAATCGCTGATACAAGCCGGTTCCCGCCGGAAAATAATGTTGCCTTTTACCGGATGAAAAAAAGTTTATTGGTGCTTTCCGTACTTGGCGGGGCTATTTTGCTACTTAGTAATTTTACTATGAAAGTGGATATCGCTCAGCCCTTTCATACTCCTGAGGAGCTTGAAGCTTTGAAACTTCAATTGCAGACTCCCATCGGACCGGGAGAATATTTTCAACCCTCATCAAGCTGCCAGGGTTGTCACGGATATGATACCCTGATGCAGGCAAATATTGATGAAAACGGAATGGACGTGAACCTGTTCGACCGATGGGCCAGCAGTATGATGGCTTTTGCAGCTAAAGATCCATTCTGGAGAGCGAAAGTCAATCATGAAATCATGGTAAACCCGGCTCATGCTGTGGGATTGCAGACTAAATGCACAAGTTGTCATGCACCAATGGGACATTACACGGCTCTTTACGGAGGTGACTCTACCTATACAATTGCTGACCTGGCTACCGATTCGCTTGGTATCGACGGCGTATCCTGTGCAGGTTGTCATACCATAGGTCCGGATGCAGGCAATTATTTCAGTGGTATCACAGCTTATGATACAACCCGGAATATTTATGGTCCTTTCCCGGGTCCGTTCACAGGTCCTATGCAGCTTTATGAAGGATACACTCCGGTGTATAGTACACATATGGATAATTCAGCTGTGTGTTCTTCATGCCATACCCTATTGACGGAAACTGTTGATCTCAACGGAAATTACACCGGTGGTGAGTTTGTTGAACAGGCCACATACCATGAATACCTGAATTCGAGTTATCCGCTTTCCGGTACGAAATGTCAAACCTGCCATATGCCGCAGCTAACCGATCCCATTGTAATCGCTAATGGCTATATCACACTTTCCGGACGGACACCTTTCAACCAGCATGTTTTCGCTGGTGCGAATCATTTCATGCTCGATCTTATTAAAAATAATAAAAACAACCTGGGTATTAATGTAACCGACACCCAATTCGATTCCACTCTGGCTGCCACACTTCGCTTGTTGCAGGAACAAGCAGTGGAATTTGAGCTTACTGGCGATAGTATCACAACCGATACTGCATATTACCGGGTGAGGATTAAAAATAAGGCAGGACATAAATTTCCTTCTGGTTATCCATCCCGGCGTGCTGTTTTGCAGCTTGTGATGACGGATGCCACAAACGATACGGTTTTTCAATCTGGAATTTTCGACAGTGAATTCCATGTGATTGGCGAATCGTCACAATTTGAACCACACTACAATGTAATAAGCCAGGATCACGTACCGCAGATTTATGAAATGGTAATGGGAGATGTTAACGGTCAGTTTACCTCCCTGGTGGAACGTGCGGCAGTGCTTTTAAAAGACAACCGTATTCCACCCGAAGGTTTTACTACGGCTGCTCCAATGTACGACACCGTACAGATTTCAGCAGATGCCATTGCCGATCCCGATTTTAATAAAGTAAACAGTGTGCAGGGAAGTGCTACAGATTTTGTATATTTCCGGGTTCCCGTTTCCGGATTGACTGGTACGATAAAAGTAAACGCCCGCCTGTATTACCAGGCAGTGGCGCCCCGGTTCCTGGATGAGATGTTCACTCTCAACAGCGCCCCAATCGATACATTCCGGAATATGTACCTGGCTGCCGATAAGACCCCGGTTCTTGTGGCTTCAGATTCGCTTACCGATGTACTATCCGGGATCAGTAACAATTCCGGAACCGGTCATATGCATATATGGCCCACCGTTACAACCGACGGACGAGTATATGTGGATGGAAATGCCGGCAGTGATGACGCAGTTGAAGTTTATGATAGCCGGGGCAAACTGGTGCTCGTTAAAAAGTTGCAGGCCGGAACACGGCAGGAACAATTACAGCTTCCTGAAACAAAAGGGATCTATTTCATAAAAGTTAAGTTACCACATGGCGGACACACTGTAAAAGTATTACGAATGTGAGATTAACATTTTACCAGTATCAAGATAAAACCAAAACTCAACATAAATCAAAAACCCTACTTAACCAATGAAAAAAAATTTACGAATTTTATTCCCGGTATTAATTTTCCTGGGATATATTTATTCCGGAGCCGCCTTTGGTCAGCTGTCGTTTACCAATAATAACAGCCTGCTCTCCTTCAATTCCCGTAGCGGATGTTCCGTAACTGTTGTAGATGTTAACAATGATGGTATGGATGATATTGTGCGGCTGGAGCAGGGGCATCTTATCAACCTGGAACTACAAACGCGTGATGGAGATTATGTGAACCATTATATTGATGACATCGGA
>JANWID010000377.1 GCA_025450095.1 Bacteroidia bacterium
ACATTAGCGCTGTAATAATTACAATACCGGTAACATACATTTGTTGGCGGAACAAAACAGGGAGAATTGATAATTGGGGGAATCAGTCCCGAATCAGCTGCCTGCGGAAACAGGCTGACAGATCCAACAAAAACATTATTGGAATTCCAGATTCCAATAAGGGCGGGACTATCAAAAGGGGGCACACCGTAAACACAATCCCTGTAAACGGTAAGCTGGATACGATAAATATTACTCCCCAGGGAAGTGTAGTACAATTCACCTCCGACTATATGTGTTGCTTCCGTTACCAGTGAAACACCCAGGAAAAGCAATACCAGGTAAATTTTTCTGATCATAAAACCGAAATCTGAATTCGGGATAACATTCGCATAAAAGTATGAAATATTGCGGAAATTCGGGGGATCCCGGTTGTATTTTTTGTCACAAACCAGGTAAAATTTTCTTAACGAACTTTTACCTGCAAAACCTTTCTTTCACCGATATAACCTTCAAGGAGGTCACCTTTTTCAACGGGCCCTACTCCTTTGGGAGTTCCGGTAAAAATCAGGTCTCCTTTTTTCAGGGTAAAATATTCTGATGCGAATGCAATAATAACATCAATTGGAAATATCATATCGGCAGTATTGCCGCTTTGAACAGTAATACTGTTTTTATCAAGCCGGAAAGCGATATTATCGGGTTTTCCAGTTTCAGCTTTAGAAATAAATTCTCCTACCGGTGCCGAGCCATCGAATGCTTTTGCAAGTTCCCAGGGCAAGCCTTTGGATTTGAGCATCGACTGTAGATCCCTTGCCGTGAAATCAATCCCAAGACCTATTTCATCATAATACTTATGCGCAAACCGTGGTTGAATATTTTTTCCGGTGCGATTTATTTTAACTACAATCTCAGCTTCATAGTGGATTTCATTCGAAAAGTCAGGAAGAAAAAAAGGCTGTCGCTTCTGTAATAACGCAGTTTCAGGTTTGAGAAATACCACTGGCTTATCATTTACAGGATTATTGAGCTCCCTGGCATGTTCGGCATAGTTCCTTCCGATACAGATTATCTTCATGAAATTTGTTTTTCAGGATGAAAATCGAGTTCACTGAATTTCTTCTTTCCCGAAACATAGTGATCCCATACGATCAAACCGTTATATAGCGAGGCGTGTTCCCGGCGGTGGGGGAGTCCTTTCCTTCGGATCTTCCTGCTGATAATATATCCGTAGAACTGGAAATGCGCCTTAATCACGGCCAGGAAATCGCCGGTGCCACCTTCAAATAGAAATTTGAAAGCTGCAATACCATCCAGTACCAAACGTGCCGAAAGCACTGGTAAAATTCTGCCTGAAGGCAGATTTTTATAAAGCATGGACAGATTATTCCGGAAATTTAAGAGCGTTTTACCGGGATTGTTCCGTGGTAAGGTAGCACCACCTACATGAAAAACAACAGACGACGGAATACAAACGATCTCATATCCCATGTTCCTGATTCTCCAGCAAAGATCGATTTCTTCCATATGTGCAAAAAATACCGGGTCAAAACCACCGGCTTCAAAAAAAACATCCGATCTGATCAGCATGCAGGCCCCGGATGCCCAGAAAGCGGGAATATTGTTTTCATATTGACCGGTATCTTCTTCTAATTCTCCAAAAATTCGTCCCCTGCAAAAAGGATATCCAAGCTTATCAATGAAGCCTCCGCAAGCACCTGCATATTCAAATCTTTCAGGATGCTTATGCCAGCGTATCCTCGGCTGGCATATTGCCGTTGATGGATGAGCATCTAAATACCGAACCATTGGATCCAGCCAACCCGGAGTAACTTCCACATCGGAATTCAACAACAGGAAATACTCTGTATTGATTTGTTTGAGTGCGGTATTATAACCTTTCGCAAAACCTTCATTGTTGGTATTTATGATAAGTTCTACTTCGGGAAAATTTTGCCTGAGCCAGTTTACAGAATCGTCTGTGGAAGCGTTATCCGCAACGATTACCCTGGCAATTCCACTACAGGTTTTGACTATACCAGGCAGAAAAATTTCCATCAGGTGCTTCCCGTTCCAGTTCAGGATAATAACAGCGGTTTTCAAAAATATGGAGTGAGTGAAGGCTTAAACAGAAATTTCAGGGAGCAAAAGTAACAATCAAGCCACTACTACCGACTCCGGCCATGATTTTCCTGCATGTTTCCAACGACGGTGCGACCAGAGCCAATACGCGGGCTCACTTCTTATTTCCTCTTCCAGGAGATGTACATGCTTCCGTGTTATTTCAAATTCATTTGAAATTCCCGGATTATTGCTGATTGGAATAGCTTCTACTTCGTAATAGCCTCTTCGGATTTTTCTCATGGCAAGATAAACTACCGGATAATTTAATCTGCGTGCTATTTTTTCTGCACCTAAGTGGATTGGTATGGAACGGCCCATGAAAGGCATAACAAATTGTGTATCTCCGGTTGATGGAGTCTGATCCGATAGCAGCGAAGTGATCGTTAGATCCTTATGTCGTAGTATTGCGCGGTATGTCATTTTCATGGGAACCAGTTCCATCCCGAACCGGCTCCGAAGACTTCTCAGGTAGTCATCTATACCGACATCGTTGATAGGCTTATAAATTCCAAGGATTTTGTATTGAGCGGCCACTCCGCATAGAGCTAGTCCACCCCATTCCCAGTTGTTATTATGGGAAGTAACCGCAATAAGATTCTGGTTTTCCAATGCATATTTTCTGAAGATGTCCGGGTTTACAAAACGAACCCTTTCTTCCAATTGCGCCTTGCTCATCCCGGGAACACGCAGCAATTCGACTATCAGATCACATAAATGTTTGAAGAACTTTTTTTCGATCAAAGTCAGTTCTGCTGAAGTTTTTTCAGGAAATGCATTACAGAGATTATCACTTACCACTTTCCTACGGTAACGGAGCAGGTAGTAAACTAAAATGTAGAGACAATCAGATAAAAAATACAAAGAACCCGTTGGCATCAGTACTACCAGGTTTGAAAATAACCTGGTCAGCCTATATGCTCCTGACATATTCTATTTTGGATTGGTGAAATTATCGTTTACCTGGTTTCCAAAATAATCACCTTCTTTCGTTTCATCGTCAAAATTAATTGACTGTGTATCGCGTTTAAACACGACTAACTGCCAGCGGGCATTGGAAATTTCACCCTGTGCATCTGAATGTAAAAGCTGGAAGTCGTTAGTGACAAGATCTGGATTGTAGAAAACGAATTTTCGGTTCGACTGGTTTCCAAGTTTATAATAATGCCATATTTCATAAGGATATGCACTGGGCTCAGCGAAATGCTGGTTCATGGTATTGGGCGGACCATACTTCAGGTAAACACGTCCCCGCTCAGTTGCATATCCTGGCGTTATCCGTGTACTGTATTCTTTGTTAACCTTCATCACTTCCAGGTGATAATCAAGCCATGCTTTTTCAGGATTTACAGGGCTTCGTTTTGACCAGAAATCATAAAAAAACTGCTGCATGATTTTAACATCTGCAAGCTTCATCTGGTTAGTCAGAAAGGTGCGCTCCAAAGAATTTGATATCGGATGCAGGCTGTTGATATAATCGATGAGGGTATCTTTATTTGTTATGTGTGAAGCAAACGTATTGCTGACATCCATTTGAGTGTAATCGTTTACACCTTCTGGTACCTGGATCTTATTGCTTTGTTGGAAAAAACCGAATTTGGTTGCCAGTATTTCGTTTTTCTGATTCTTGATTTCAATCACTATATTATAATTACCAGAAGGTAGTCCGCTCAGAGGGATTTCCCGGATCAGCGCACTAACTCTTTCGGGAGTTTGTCGGGTAAAACCCTGGAGGCTTTCAACAGGCTGATGTGATTCGGATGTTTCAATATAATATGATACCAGGTAAGGTTGTTGCCCCATCACCTTATCGGCATTATAGATTTCTGCATAAAATTTAAGGGTGCTGTTATTTACAGAATAAAAGTTATCTACATAAGGAACCAGGTCATGACCACTTTTCGTAATAATTGATGCCGACTCTGATTTTTTGTAGGATTCCAGGAACTGAATATCACTGATGCTTGCAATGTTGTCATAATATTCAAGCTTTACAGACTCGCTCACGGAATAGGATTTATAACCCGCATTTTTATCAGTGATACTTAAATCGAACTTATAAGTGCCGTTTCTTAACGGTATTCGCTGTTGATCCAGGAAATTGAACTGAATATTTGAAGTGTCAGTCACTTCAGGACTCAATAGGTTATATTTATCTGTGTACTTAACGCCTGAAGCATCACTGAATGTTATTCCGATCTGGATAGCTCCCTGGAACTTCCCCGAAGTGTTCCGGATATACATGACAGTTTGGGCATTAACTGAAAGATAGGTTTCTACATAAGGCCCGTTCTCAGGGGAATAGAAGGTCTTGTAGGAAAAAAGAGCCTGGAGGTTGCGGTTACCGGCCTTTCCCTGAAAAACCAGACACATAGCCAACAACACCAATAGGATCCGGTTCATTGTATGTTAATTTGTTGCTAAGGTACAAAATTTCCAGGGTAGGATGGACCATTCCCATGTCATGATTATGTGATATTAAACTAAAAATCACCACCTGAACAGTGGTGATTTTTGGCATTTCAGACCGGAATTCCTTAAAACTATTTTTGAATCCAGAATTCAAAAATGTGATTGGCAGTCAGCATAAGGGAATTAATAGTTTGACACAGCGTAATTCACTGCTGCATTAGCATTCAGATTGCCGTAGCCTTTTGTGCTGTTTCGTGTAGGATAAAACTGTGCAGTGTTGGTCAGGCAACTAATAACTTGTGCCCGGGTCATATTCGGTTTGGCACTCCATACAACAGCTGCTATTCCGGCAGCTGTGGAAGTGGCTGCAGAACTGCCTCCAATGTAAGTAGGACTAACACCTGAATAGGGCAGAGAAAGAGAATTGCGGCTGGTACTGGCGTTACGTTCCATTGTGATTGTATAAAGCACCTGGGAACCATCGTGACAGGTATTGCATTTGGCTCCGCTTTCTTTTACGCCTGTTACAGCTATACAGGAACTATAGGCTGCAGGATAAATTACACCCCACCAGCTTGTCCAGCTGAAAGAAGTTCCTGCTGCTGCCATAATCAGTTTTCCACGGGCATAAGCATAGTCAACTCCATCTTTGAGTACACTGCTTCCAAATGGTGCCCCAATACTCATGCTGATTACACGGATATCGGCACGATCGCCCATGCGGATACAGGCGTTTTTGACTGCTGTTTTTTCTGATGACGCATCGAGAATCACATCATTGCAGGCCCTGATAAAATGGAGATTGCTTTTATAAGATACACCAGAGGTCGCGTTTACTGAATTACGTGGTCCGGTTGCCAAACCACACATGGCAGTTCCATGATAACAACTGTTAAAAGGAGAGGTTCCTAAGGTATAATCTGTCGAAACTGTGCGACCCACATTCGATTCTCCGTCATTAAAAGAGCCATTAAGTAACGGTTGAGCTGTACTGAGTCCGGCATCAATAACACCTACGGTGATTCCAAGGCCCTGGCTGACAGTCCAGGCTCCCGGAACAGTATGATTATTAAAGTTCCAGGGTAAACGGGCAGATGGAGTGATAGTAGTATAATCCGCTGCATTAACTCCTGTAGTGGAAGCGCTGCATCCTTCAGCGGAAGTTACTCTTTCGACATCGGCCGGCCAGTAATCCAGGGGTTCCAGATACCGGACATTCACCAGGTTGTAAAGCCGGGTGATCACATTTTTATCTGTCAGGCGTAAGGTGATAATAGGAAGCACGGGATCATCTTCAATAAGAATATCCTGCAATACCACAGGCTCAATAGAATTTCGGTTCAGTTCATCAATGATCAAATCAATCAGGGCATCATGAACCTGTTTATATTCGCCGGTTCGCACGTTAATTTCATCAAGCTTATCAGAAATATCGCCTGCATTGGCGGTTTTATATCCGATAGCAAGACTCTGGTCATCATATTGCATCGCACTCCAGAGAGTTTTCAGGTCCACCCATTCCCATTCGAACGCATTCCGGCTTTCAAGCAAACCAACAACTGCTTCATCGACTGCCTGTTTTGACATGGGATCTCCGGTAGGAGGATTAACCGGGTCAGGCTTTTCCTTCAGAATAACATCCTGCTTATCACACATATTTTCTTCCGGATTACAGGAGAAGATCGTTGTAATAACAATAACAGTAAAAATGGATAGTGCTCTTTTCATGATTTTTGGGTGTTAAGGTTAAATAAAGAAAAAGAGGTATAGGGTAAGGTTAAAGATATATGAATTTCCATATAAAAAAAAGGCTCCGGGAAATTTCCCGGAGCACGTAAAAAGCAAACTCAGTATTTTATTTCACTCCATTGTTACATCGTAATATATGACCCCCGCGCTTTTGGTGAGCGTAATTGCTGTATGACCTGTTACACGTTTATTTGTAGTAAAATTCCAACCTGTCATGTAGAGATAATAGTGACCGGTTTTCATATTGTAAAAATGAATATGATTTTCACCGATATCGCCAGGATAAATCAGGTCATAAGCACCGGGATCAGCACCTGGAAATGAAGTCGCATTGAACTTCAGGTAAGCAGTATCCCTATATGCATTTGTGCTGATAATATCTACAGTATCCTGTATTGGAAAAAATACCATTTCAGTTCCGCCACCTTGTCCGGCATACTGGCAGGTGCCGTTATCTTTTTCTGCGTCCGGGTCGTAGTTTAGAGAGATTGGATCCATGCATCCTTCTTTTTCATCTTCGCATGCCACTACTGTGAGCAGCACGAAGGGAATTAATAGTAATCGTAGCTGTTTCATGATTTTTGGTTTCTTAAGTTTCCGATATTAGTTAGTAAAATGATTTGGAATTTCAGATGCATAATGAAAAATCATGCCATGGGAAAATGCCCGATAAAAAATGGCGATTAACCGAAAATGTGCTGAAAAAA